>JAISOU010000042.1 GCA_031275395.1 Helicobacteraceae bacterium
AGGGTTTGTTAATAAAAGCGTTAAAAGCTTTTTTCAAAGCCTTACGGTATGAAAGGAGATTGTAAAGGCGCGAAGCGTTGGCGTTAAAAGCCTTGTTAGAGCTTGAAAGGTCGCCCCCCACCACCATTAGAGAGGTTTAATGAACGTTGAAACATTGAAGCTCCTTTTTTGGATTTTCTCGTAAAACGATAAATTGCGGGTATTTTACTATTTTTTTGACTTGCATTGTTGCAAATTGTAAAAACAATAGAAAATACGCAGCAATCCCGTTTAGAGCGCTTGTCGGCGAGATTTATTGACGCACTCTAGCAGGAGAATAACGGCGGCGGCGAAAATTGGCAAATGCCCTATAACTTCCTCCGCTCCGAGAATAACGGCGGTTGTGGTAAAGGAGACGGCGAGCGCGAGCATAGCGCCCAACGTTAGCTCCGATATGCCGATAAAATAGACAAAATGCAAATCGCTTATCTGATCGATTCCAAGAATAGAAAAGAAATTAAAAACGGGATAGGTTTCGACAAATACCAGCCCCATACCCGGGTTGATCAGCTTTTCCGTTAGGGCGAGCGCTATAAGTTGCAGACCAATGCCGATTCGGAGTATTGTGATCGACAACCTCCAATGCCACCCTTCGCTGTTAAAACTCGTCCAGCGATCCGCTACGTTAAGAATATGCCCGTTTATGATCATAAAAATGGCGATCGAGATAAACTCAAATATGTAATTCAGCGAGAGCGAAGCAAAAATATACGCCATAAACGCGGCGGTTAGTAGCAGGACAAATCCCGACAGAGCGACGCTAAACGACGAGCATACTACGACGGCGGACTGCAAAACAACGCCTAACATCAGCAGGTTTTCCGGCAAGATCAGATTAGGAGCGAGAAAACCGCCCTGCAATAAAAGCGTGATAAAAAAAACGTTAATCATAATCATAAAATAGGACATATAGATCTTGCGGCTTATTGTGGGCGCGCCGCAGATCAGTTTGTCCGTAAGCCAAAAAAGCGGCTATAGCGGGTTAGCGCTATGGCGACAAGGACGCAAATAATTACGGCGACGGTTAGTAAGATACCAATCGAGTCAAAGGGTAACGCGGCGTTTTTCATCTCTTCGGGCGCGACAAACCACTGAACGTGAGCATGCGCGATAGAAGGGCGACAAGATAAGCTCCGCTAACAAGTAAAGAACTTTTTTCATTTAACCTCTTCAGACGGCGCTTCTTCGCCGAGCGTATTCAAAAAAGAGAGCAACTGTTTCCTTTGGTGCGGAAGCAATCCCGCAGGGCGAATATCGATATGTCGCGGCGGCAGTATATTAGGATTTTGATAATGCTCGATCACCTCTTCAAGCGTTTTATATCTGCCGTCGTGCATAAAAGCCCGCGCATATCGAAGATTGCGCAGCGAAGGCGTTTTATACGCGCCCTTTAGATCCGCGCCCTCCTGCTTGACGTATAGCGTTTTGGGGCAATTTTCGGGGGCGCTATGCTTTAGACAGTTAAATTCGCTATCAAGGAGGATTTTAACGCCGTTTAGCCGATCGCGCATAGATTTATTTGGATCGTCTGAACCAATGGCGAAAAAACCCGAACCGGAAAACATTGACCCGTAATGGCAGTTGATATAACCGACTTTCGCGTTTAGAAAGATCTTTAGCCCCGCCGTTTCCTTTTCGTTTAGAATGTTCGCGGCTTGCGCGTAGTTTTTCGCGGCGATCGCGTCGGCGTAAAGATCAAAACGCGAAGTAGGCGGCATTAGCCCCGCCTCAAAAGCGGCGATACTTTTTCCCAATTTAACAAAGAGTTTATTTATGCCTTCTTGTTGCGCGACTGAAAGTTTTTGCCAGTTTTCTTTTGCCGTCAGCGGCGAGGCGTGCAGGGGCGTATTTGCCAGATCGATCCGCCGACAATCCGCTAATAGCGCGGGAAAATCGCCTGCGTATTGCGCGCACATATGCCTAACCGCCTGCAAACGGCTAGTCGCGTGCTCGGAGGGATTTTCAATAGAGGCAAGCGACTGACTCCAAAGCGAGTCCGCGCGACCGTCCCAAAAAAAACCAATCCTGCAACGCGACTCCAAGCAGTCCCGACGCGCGGCGAGGCGCGTTCGGATCAAGACGAAAAGTCGCAAGATTCGCGTCTTGATAGCCATATTCCGGTTGGTGGCAAGTCGCGCATGCGACCTGCCCCGAAGCGCTCATTCCAGCGTCGTTAAATAGCCGCCCGCCAAGCTCGATAGCGTCGTTACGATTGAGCAACTCGTTTGAAGCGTTTTTGGCGGCGACGCCATAATCTGAAAGCCGTAGATTCTGCATAAGGCGTATCTCTTCGTCAGTCCATATCCGATCGGTATCCGCGCCGCCGTAACGGAGCGCCAAAAGAGCCGCCAACGCTAAAAACAGCCCAAATACCGCCCGCCGACCGCATAACGCGCTAAAGCTCCACCATAAGTTCTTGGCGAAGCGCGATCGCGCCGTTATGCACTATTTCTATAATCCAGCGTCCCGCCATATTAAAACTTAAGCCTTTGATCTGATAGCTTCCGGCGCTTTTTTCGACAATTTTGGGGGCGACGGGCAGTCCGTGGGAATGCTCCGGCATACGTCCCCGAATCTGAAAACTTAATCCCGCCGCTTTGTCGCCGTTTAAGTCCGTAACCGCAAGATCCCACTCATAAAACCGATTGACTACAATCGGATCGGGCAGAGAGGCGACTTTTACAATCGCCTCCGCCGCGCGCGCCTCTTGTAAAAACGCGCAGGATATCAGCGCTATAAAATAGGCTTTAACTCCTTTAATAACGTATTGCATATCAAAAATTGTAGCGCCAAGCGGCGCTATTCCAGTAGAAGCGACAAGCGGGCGCGATCGAAAGGCGCTTGTTTCCTGATATAATGCGCTATTTAAGGAGCAAAATGCGCGCTACAAAGAATCCGCTAGCGAAGCGAATTATTCCGTGTTTGGACATTAAAAACGCTCGAGTGGTCAAAGGCATTAATTTTGTCGGTTTGAGCGACGCGGGAGACCCGATCGAGGTTGCGCGGCGTTACAACGACGAAGGCGCGGACGAAATAACCTTTCTCGACGTAACGGCAAGTCATGAAAATCGCGGTTTGATTGTAGAAGTTTTACGCGAGGTCGCCAAAGAGGTTTTTATCCCGCTTACGGTCGGCGGCGGCATAAACGCGCTTGAAGACATTTACGCGCTTTTGAGCGTCGGTTGCGACAAAGTTAGCCTTAATTCGGGCGCCGTCAAAAATCCGAGTTTTATCAACGAGGCGGTTTCGCGTTTTGGCTCTTCGACGATCGTTGTGGCGATCGACGCAAAAAAAACGGGCGACGGGCATAACGTTTATATTCACGGCGGACGGATCGATACGGGTTTGGACGCGCTTAAATGGGCAAAAGAGGCGCAAGATCGCGGCGCGGGCGAGATTTTGCTGACCTCTATGGATACTGACGGCGTAAAAAACGGCTATGATTTGGAGATCACAAAAGCCGTTTGCGACGCTCTAACGATTCCCGTTGTGGCAAGCGGCGGCGCGGGAACTATGCAACATATCAAAGAAGCGTTTGACGCGGGAGCGGACGCGGCGCTCGCGGCGTCGATCTTTCATTTCAGAGAGATTGCGATCGGCGATCTAAAAACGTATTTAATTCAAAACGGCGTGGAGGCTAGATTATGATTGTGTGCGCGGGAAAAAGCGAAAGGTTTAATTTTGCGATGCCGATCGGAGTAGGGCTGATCAACGCGGCGATCAACCTGACGCAACTATGTATCATGCAAAGACCGAAGTTTTTACTTTTTGTCGGCACGGCGGGCAGTTACGAGGATTATGATTTTCTTCAGATCGTTACCTCGCAGGGGGCGGCGAATATAGAGCTTAGTTTGTTGCAAAACCAGAGCTATACTCCGATCGACAACGTGCTGTTAAGCGCGGGAGATCTTGTAGCTCACGAAACGCTTGTCAATTCCAGCAACTACATCACAACGGACAAGACGATCGCCAAGATGATGAAAACGCACAAGGTGGGATTGGAGAATATGGAGTTTTTTTCCGTCGTTTCCGTAGCGCGGGAGTTTGGCATTAGCGCTGGCGGCGTTTTTTGCGTAACCAATCACGCGTGTCCTAAGGCGCATAAAGAATACGAGGCGAATCATATCGCGGCGTTAGACAAACTTGATCGATACGCGAAAAAAGAGCTTATACCGCTCCTTACATGAAAGAGTTTCTGCTTGATTGCTCTTTGGAAGAGCTTGGTCGGATTGTAACGCCGCCCTACCGCGCAAAGCAGATTTTTCAATGGGTTTATCAGCGTTACGTTTCGGATTTTGGCGATATTTCGACGTTGCCGAAAGCCGTTCGCGCCGAGTTAAACGAACGCTTTACGCTAAACGCGGTTTCGATCGCCGCGAAACAAAAAAGCGTCGATGAAAGCGAAAAGTATCTTTTTCGTCTGGCAGACGATCACACGATCGAAGCGGTTTTACTATTGATGCGCGAAGCGCAGGAAGACGGCGATCGCGTAACGCGGCAGGCGCAATGGACGATCTGCGTTTCCACCCAAGTTGGCTGTAAGATCGGTTGCGCTTTTTGTATGACGGCAAAAGGCGGCTTCAAACGGGATTTGAGCGCGGGCGAGATTGTCGCGCAGGTTTTGGCGATCAAACGCGATCGGCAAATACCGCCCGAAAAGAGTTTGAACGTCGTTTATATGGGAATGGGCGAGCCGCTGGATAATCTTGAAAACGTCGCCAAAGCGATCGGTATTCTTTCTTGCGAATTTGGACTGCATATCTCTCCGCGCCGCCAAACGCTCTCTACTAGCGGCATTTCGCCCAAAATAGAGACGTTGGGCAAGATGAATCTGGGCGTTTTGCTTGCGATCTCTTTGCACGCGATCGACGACGAAACCCGTTCAAAGCTAATGCCGATCAATAAAGCCTACAACATAGAGTCGATCATCGACGCGACGCGACGCTTTCCGATCGACTTGCGAAAACGTATGATGTTTGAATATCTGATGATCAAGGGCGTAAATGATTCGATCGATTGCGCTAGAAAACTTGTTAAGCTGTTAAATCCGCTTCGCGCAAAGGTTAATCTGATCGCCTTTAATCCGCGCGAGGAGTCGAACTTTGAGCGCCCCGATCGCGCTTCTATGGAGGCTTTTCAGCGGTTTTTGCTTGATTGCGGCGTTTTATGCGTAATCAGACAATCTCGCGGAATCGATATTGACGCGGCGTGCGGGCAGCTCCGCGAACGTCTTTCGCCATTGTTGCGGCATACCGTATCTTAGCCGCAATAGCCAGTTTCACGTGAAACATCGAGCAAGGGGATAATCGCGTCGATTGCAGGGGAATAAGGGTCAATGATATATAATTAGAGCCGCGACAAACGACAATCGCGGCGCAAACGTTTCACGTGGAACATTTTGATATAGACCAAAACGATAAAACGAGGATTATAAAATGATCGATAAATGTTTATTTCCTGCGGCGGGCTACGGAACGCGCTTTCTACCCGCGACAAAAGTAATGCCAAAAGAGATGCTTCCAATATGCACAAAACCGCTGATTCAATATGGGGTAGAGGAGGCGATAGAGGCGGGCATTCACACGATGGCGATCGTTACGGGGCGGGGCAAAAGGACGCTTGAAGATCACTTTGATATTAGCTACGAACTAGAACATCAGATTCGCGGAACGACAAAAGAAAAACACCTTGCCGATATTAGAAACGTCATAGACAAAAGTCGATTTGTATATACGCGCCAACGCGAAATAAAGGGGCTAGGACACGCCGTTTTGACGGGGCGGCATCTAATAGGAAAAGAGGCTTTCGCGGTTATTCTCGCCGACGATCTCTGCGTGAGCAAGGGCGACAGCGTAGTCAAACAGATGGTAGAACTCTATAAACGCGAACGATGTTCGATCGTCGCGGTTATGGAGGTCGCGCCAAACGAAATCATCTCTTACGGCTCTATTGCGGGCGATTGGATCGACGACAACTTGGCGGTTGTGCGCGAAATGGTTGAAAAACCTACGCCCGATAAAGCGCCCTCCAATTTTGCCGTTATTGGGCGCTATATCCTAACGCCGCGCATTTTTGAAACGCTAGAAAAACAAAGCGCCGGAGCAAACGGCGAAATACAACTAACCGACGCGATCAACGCGCTGATCAAAGAGGAGAAAGTTTTAGCCTATCGCTTCAGCGGAATCCGTTACGACTGCGGCAACCTTGACGGATTTGTCGCCGCCACCAACGCAATCTATAAACAAATGAAAGGTTTATAGCGGCGCTTACAAATTGAAGTTGCGCCCCTACTACGGCTATGATACGGGTTGGCTTTGTTTCAAACTACAACAAAGTATTCATTATTTGTCATAATCGCCGTTTATCAACTTATCCCAACAAACTGCGACGTTTTTTATAAACTCTTCAAACGGCGCTATATCGGTTAGCTCCTTATGCTCTACATCATAGCAAGAGACGCATTTTTTCTTTGGATTCCAGACGATGGAAAGATCGGAATAACCGTCCACATCTCTTGAGATGCGTAGCAGTTTTTGCCGCCCTACTTTCATCTCTACTACATTGATGAGCGCAAAAAAATCGATATATTTTGTCCATTGCGAGCTTGCCAACTCTAAACGCAGATTTTCGCCCTGTAAAAAATCCAAAAGAGAGCGCGGTAATTTATAGCCTTTAAGCTCCAAAAGTTTGTTTTGCAGATTGTGAAACTCTGTGGGTTCTAGCGCTTTTAGATACTCCGCCATTTCGCTATCGCCGCGCTCTACGGCTATGCTATACGGGCGCATTCCGTCTTTTTCAGCGATGGTAATGTCCGCGCCGTTTTCAACCAGATATTTCACCATCTCTATATCTACATCTCGCGCCGCGACGCATAGCGGGGTGGGCTTGTACGAATAGACTTGGTCGGGTTTGTTGTAGTTGATATCCACGCCGTTTTTAATGAAAAAGTCCAAAACTCTATTTTGGCAACGCTCTCCCACGGCTTGTCTGAAAGCCATACCGCCGTATTTTTTGACGCTATGCCCCAACTCCTCTATCAGGGGAAGGTTATCGAACTTCTCGCCGTAAAGCGCTTCGCAATATGCGTCCGATTTTACGCAGTTTTGCGCGTGAATATCCGCGCCGTTTTCGGCGATATAGCGCACAACCTTTTCGGCGCAATAGCGAACGGCGTTCAAAAAATCGGGCTTTTCTTTGTCGGCGTCTATCTTTGCGCCATGTTCCACTAGCCATTTAACCGACGCGAATTGATTTACCTTCAAAGACAACGTTAAAGGCGAAAACGTAACTGGGTAGTCATTTCCCGAATCTAACTTCAGCTTTTTATTTACCTCAAAACCGCTTTTTAGATCCGCTTCTAGCGCCGTAATATCGCCTTCTATAATATGTATCGTTATGGGCAAAACTATGTCAAACTCGCCATCGTCGCCTATGTGTATCATTGCTCGCAAACCTCCGATCTTACGCCGCTAATTTTATCAGGGCGGCGATTAACGCCGACAGCCAAAATCGGACGTATCAGGCTAAAAGCAAGCGCGATTACGCCGATGAAATTGCGATACAATCCCTTTAACAAAAACCGTAGAGGGGTTGCGATGAAGGTTAGGTTAATACCCGTTTTGGATATATCTAGCGAGAGCAAAGATATAAAAGCGCCTCGCCTCCCCGCTTAGAAGTTTCAAAAGGAGCGGGCGGATTACTTCAAAACCGTTAATCGGCAAGCGGGATTTTCCGATAATCTAACGCCGTATCTAAATGGTATATATTTTATCCGATCGCAATTTGCTAATTTTTATCAATCAAAAACTTGACGAAAGCCGCGATGAAAGCCAAGAATATAGATAAGCAGGCGCTTTGCTCGTTTGAGGGGGGATTTATATTAATATCGACGGACGGTATTTGTTATTTCCTCAATGTTACGCTAACCTTGCCGACATAAAGGAGTTTCAAAGGGCCGTTGAAGGCGACGCAGAGTTTTCTACCGCGACGCTTAGAAAAGATCAGCCTTGAATACAAGCTAAATAGCAAAGGTTTTTATATGATTGTAATAATCAATTAACTAATTTTGATTATGCCCTAGAAAAAGAGGGAGATATATACGAACCAAGCGTAGAGATAAACGGAAGCGAAAACGACTTGTTAAAATATACAAATAGCGCGAATTGGGACGAGCGAAAAAGCGTATATTGAAAGAACGGCGCAAAATATTTCAGATCGCAGGCGAAATAAAGCGAGTATGCGCCATATACAACGTTTTTAATCGCTACGCGAACAGAATAGAGTCTGGAAGAGTTAAAAGAGCGCGGCTTTTGAACTATGCGCTTAAAGCGCGATTTTGGCGTAATAAAAGCGCGGGGGGAGCGTCCCCCCGCGTATGGAGCAAAACGTCGTTTACGGACGTTATTTTCCTATCTCTTCAAACTCGTTGTGTTTCCACATATAAGCGAGAACCGACAGGAGTAAGAAATAGACGACAAAAAACGCGCCGACTCCGAACCGTTCGCCCTTTTTGGGATCGCCGACCTGATCGAGATAGGCGATTACCTTATCTTGCGCCTCTTCCGATAGTCCGACGCGAGGCATACTAGTCCCTAGCAGATGTTTTTGCGGATCGTTAAGAAAGGTGCGCAGATAATCTTCGCCTTTCGATCGAATGATCATAGACAGATCGGGCGGCAAAGCGTCTATACCAAGATACTCTTTTAGCGCCTGCGCGTCCGCTTGCATTTCAACCTTATCGTAACTGACGCTATGGCAACGGGCACACGCGCTAATCGTAATCTCTTTGGGCGTTAGCTCCGAAACGGGTTTCGCCTGCGTTTTTAGATAGGCTACAACGCTCGCCAACTGCGCGTCGTCCATCCAGCTATTTGGCGGCATTTTCATAATGTAGTTTGACATCGCCTTTTCATTAAAAGAGGCGATCGATTTTTGCGTCAGCTCTTCCGCCGTCGATAGCGCCTGTTCGTCGCCAAGAGAGCCGTTCGCGTCTTTAAGCTCCTTAACCTTGTTGGGAATTAGTTCGTTTTGGCGATCCGTATGGCTTGCCATCCAACTCGCGGCGCTGTAATCCCTGATCGCCTCGAGCAAAAATACCTCGTCGTAGATGCTCGCCGCGTTGGATAGATCGGGCGGTAGAAGCCCGTTTGCGCCGACGAGATCGAGCCTTGATTTTGCGATTAACTTGTCGCGATCGACGGAAGCCGCCGCCTCGCTTGGATCGCTCGCGAAAATAATACCCGCCGATTCGACGTTATGGCAGCTCGCGCATACCTGAAACGTTTCCGTTCCGGCGGCAAGATCGCCCGCCGCAATCAACCCTTTGATACGACTGCGTTCAACCTTAGCGATCGCCGTTCGCTCCGATAAGCCTTGCGTTTCGACAATCTCTTTTACCGCGCCTTGTTCCGCTTCGTCTAGCGTATCGATAGTCCGCTGCGCGTAGAGATCGGAAAACTCAAAATCCGCGGGTTTAACCGCAGGGTTGAAGACGTGATGAGCGTAAGGCTCGATCCCCCAGTAGGTAAAGCCTACAAAGAGGATCAAAACAAGTACAATTTTAATGTTTTTCACTGTCCGCCTCCGCTTTTTGGTTCTTTCGCCGCGCTTTTTGTAGCTATAGGCTTTTTCTCCGCGCTATCGACAAGCCTAACAGTTGGTTTTGTGGCTATAGTAGGCTTTTTCTCCGCCTTGGCTTCGGCGTCATCGGCGGGTTTTTCAGTCTTGTCTTGCGCCTTTATTTCGGTTTTCTCTTCAACCTTCGCTTCCGGCGCTTTCGTCGCCTTTTGAGCGTCGCTTTCGGCGCTAGGGAGCGTTTGCGCGTTTGCGGGCTGAACGATCTCATCGGCGGGTTTTGCGGCTTCTGCTTTAGGCGCGCTAGGTTTTATAACCTTCGGCTCTTCTCGTAGCTTTCTTTCGCGCGCGCTAAGATACGGCAACGCGCCCAACATCAACGCCAAAAACGCGACGGAAAGAAATAAGCCCATCCAAGAGTTTGGATCTTTCACGCCCGACGCGGGTAGTTTGCCGTATATCGTTAAGCCGACCAAAACGACCATCAGCGCCCAAAACCAATACTTAACAAGCGGGCGCTTGTGCATAGGAACGACAAGCGGATCGCGATCGAGCCAAGGCAGAACAAAAAAGACGACCTGAGCGATCGCAAAGGCTATCAGACCCAATCCCGAGCTAAAGAAAAATCCGCGAAGCACCTCATACGACCAAAGGAAATACCACTCCGGATAGATATGATCGGGCGTTTTCGTCGAATCGGCGGGAACAAAGTTGATCGCGTCCATTGCGAAGCCGTAGCTGAAAAAGGTAAGATAGCTAAAAAGAGCCAAAACTAGGCAGACGACGAAAATATCTTCCGCCATAAACTTAGGCCAGAAGGGCATTACGCGAGAACCTTTTTTGTCGCCCGCGAGATACTTTTTCGCCTCCTCCTCAAAATCCAGCTCTTCGCTCTCCTCGTTATTGACGTGCGGAGCGCGCAAAGCGTACATATGCAGACATATAACGCCGATAATAACGACGGGCAGTAAAAAGACGTGAAGCATAAAAAAGCGCGTTAGCGTCGCGTCTTCTACGACGTAGTTGCCCCTAATCCACACGACAAGATCTCCGCCGATTAAAGGAATCTTTTCAAACAGGCTTGTGATCACCTGCGCCGCCCAGTAGCTCATCTGCCCCCAAGGAAGCATATAGCCGCTAAAACCTGCCGCGCTAAAGGTAACGAACAGTAAAACGCCGCTGATCCATATCACTTCGCGTCCGGATTTGAACGAACCGTAGTAGATCCCCGTGAACATATGGATATAGATAAAGAGGAACACAAGACTTGCCGCGACCGCGTGCATATGCCTAAATACCCAGCCGTACGCAACCTCTTGCATAATGGTGTAATTAACGCTGTAAAACGCCGTTTGCGTATCTGGTTTGTAATACATCAGCAGGAATATGCCCGTAACCACCAGTATCGTAAATAGCGTGGCGAGAACCATGCCAAAACTCCAGAGAAAGTTGATCTTCTTTGGAATCCAATACTCCGTGAGCATAACTTTCAGAAACGCTCTGCCCCAAAGACGCTGATCGAGCCATTCGCCCAAGCTGTTTGCTTTCTTAAAATGCGCCATTTTCTCTCCTTATCCCAAAGACGCGAGTCGTTTATACTCGTCGCCCTCTTCGCCAAGCACAAGTTTTGTGCCGTCTATTCTGAAAGGAGGAATCTCCAACGGTTTGGGCGGCGGCCCGAAGGTATTAACGCCGCTTACGTCAAACTCGCCGCCATGACACGCGCACCTAAACAGCCCCAGCGAAGCGTTCCACGCGGGAATACATCCCAAGTGCGTGCATATCGCCACGACGATCGTATAGCTTTCGCCGTTTATCACGACGTCGCGCCTATCGTTCAAGGGCATTCCTTCGCCCTTCTTGAGGATAAAAACGGGTTTGCCGCGAAATACCGTCCTCATCAACTCGCCCGTTTTAAGCGCCCCAAGCTCCACTTCGGTTATGCCCGCCGCCTTTACGCTAGGGAGCGGTTCCCACGCTCGTTTCATACCGTAGAGAGCGACCACGCCGCCCGCGGCGGCGGCGACGCCTAGCGCGGCGCCCGCCCCCTTTATGAAGCCGCGCCTTTTGGCGTTATACTCCATTTTCGCCCCTTAATTTAGGAATTGTAATCGCCGCTAAAATTAGCCAAGCGGCTAAAAGACGACGCATTTTAGTCCTCTTTACCTAAAGGACGCGCCTATATTACTCTATTTTTCTATTATTATCGCTTGTTTTTCGCCCTTGACGCTTATTTTTTTTCAGATTTTTGTAAATCTTTTTGAAAAGATTGTCTATCGGATTACTAGCCTACGAGCTTTTCTATCCCCAAAACGCAAAGCCGTTTCGGATCTATTTAACGGCGCTCCGAAGGTTTGCCAGATTGCAAAGAGAGGCAAAAACCGCGCGGTTTCGGGGTAATCGGTCGTTTTTTGACAGAGCGGCGGCGTTAGATTTTAGGCGAATATCTCTACAATTCCGCTACATAAAGTTAAGTTTAACGCCAAAAGGCGCATTATGAACAGAAATCTTTTGACGATTATGATGGTTTGCGCGATGATCGCGTGGGGTATGTCGTGGTCGTCGATCAAGATTATGAACGGTTATATGCCGACGGCGGAGCTTGTATTTACGCGCTACGCTATTACGGCTATCGCGCTGTTTTTTGTGGTTTTGCTTCTTAGGTTGCGGTTTTTTATCGATAAAAAAAGTCTGATAATCGCTATTTTAACGGCGCTTATAACCGTTATTTACGGATATGTCGTCTTTCTTGGAACGGAGCTTGGAACGGCTTCGTTAGCCGGCGCTTTGATTAACGCGCTTTCGCCGATCAACACCTTTATTATTATGGCGATTTTTTACAAACGCAAGATTGAAAAATTAGATATGTTCGCGCTTGGATTGGGCTTTGCGGGAACTATGCTGATGTTGGGCGCGTGGCGTTTAGACCTTTCAAAAATATTTACCGCGTATAATCTTTACTTTGTATTGGGCGCGTGGCTGTGGTCGATCCTTACCGTAGCGATCTCTAAAGCGACGATCAACAGTATTGTTTTTTCTTTTTATATGTATTTTTTTACGACCCTGTTCGCGCTTTTATTTATCGACGTCGGCGCTTTTAATCTTGCCGATACCGACGCAAGGTTTTGGATCAACGCGCTTTTTGTTTCGGTAATTAGCACGGCGATCGCCACGACGATTTTCTTTTTGGGATCAAAGAGGCTCGGCGCAAACTACGTTAGCTCGTTTATGTTCGTTACGCCCGTTTCGGCGATCGCCTTTGGCGCGTACGCTTTGGGCGAAAAACTGGAACTTTGGACGATTATCGGCGCGGTAGCCGCGATCGCGGCGGTCTATATGCTAAACCGTATCGGAGTTTTTAGCAAAAAGCGATAATGCGATCGCTTTTTAGCGGCGTTTCATAGAGTAACAAAACGGGCGGGTTTAGCTAACGCGCCGATACTTTGGATTTTTGCCGCGAAGCTGTGCGATTAACGCGCGAAAATAATGAGAAAACGCGGCGCGGTTTGGCTATTCGCCCTCCATTAACGCCCATTCCCAAAATGGGATCGCCTCCGCGCGATCGGCGATTTTTGCCGCGAATCCCATCGTTATAAACTCGATCTTTTTAGCTTTAATTTTAACGTTTTTTAGCCGATCGTTTAGCCGTTCTTTGTCGGCGAATGGCGCGACGATAATCGCTCTGTCTTCTTGCGCCACAAACAGATCGATCCCGTCGGCGTAATTAAGCGTTTTTTTGCGCTTGATAAGCTCCAAAGCGATCATTGTTTCAAAGGTTTTGAACAGAGCGCGATCGAAGCTGATCGCCTCTCTTAAAGCGTGATCGTAAGGATAAAACTTGCGCGGCGCTCCCGTAGCGCCAAGTTTTGGCGCGACAAATAGCGCTTGCGCGTCGATTAGCGATTGAATATAGCCGTATAGCGTGTCTTTTGAAACGGCGATTTTGGACTTTAGCGCCTCATAAGCCTGATGAGGGGTCAATGCGTTTGCGCCGCGAAGCAAAAACCACGCGAAAATCGCTTTTTTTTGCGGCGCGTCGCACAGAATCCGCAAAATCTCTTGCGCCTTTCTGATCCGCTCGGTTTCGTCCAAACGCGAAAGCTCGATCAGTCCGCCCGTTCGCAAAAAATCGTCAAAGCGCAAGCGCGGATCGTCTTTGCCGCTATGCGCCATATACTCTTCAAAATCGAGCGCGAAAAGCGTTTGCGGCGTAAAGCCTTCGATTTGACGCGGCTTTCGTTGCGTTAGCCAGATCGTATCGATCGACAGGTTTAACGCCAAACGATCGTCGTAGTTATCGATCGCCAAAAGCCGCGTAGAATTTGCCGATAGATATGCGCCTAGCTCCGCGTTTATCTGCTCGATCGATACGCGATCGTCCTCAAGATCAAGATATAAAAACGGCTCGCCGCTCTCGATCGCGCTTGCGAGCAGTAGAGAGCTTTTGCCCGTTCTTGGCGCTCCCGTTATCGCCGCGCGCGAACCGATCGGCGCGATTTTGCGCGGGTCAAAGTTGTGTTTTTTATGCTTTACCGCGGCAAGCAAACCAAGCGTATCCATAGTAAAAGAGTAGCGCACTTTCCTTTACGCAAGGAAAGAAAGCGATCGGTTTTGGCGATCTAGCGCGCTTTATCACAAATACTCGTTTGACAGGGGCTATCTTTTGCGCCGCGCTCTTTTAGAAACGTTCGCGACTGTTTTTGCCTCTTGCATTAGCGCTCGCGGTCTATAAACTTGTTATGATCGAAGCTCCAAAAGCGCCGCGAAACCCGTGTTTTTTTGCCTCGTTTCGACAAGCGGCGAACAAGACCGCGCAAGAGGACGCGAAAGTTAAACGCGACGCTTTGATCGCCTTATTTTCGCTCAAAGCCTTGTAGATAAAAATATCATCAATCAAGCGCTGGGCGCGGCGACAACACTGTGTCGCTTTTCAAACAAGCAAACGCAAATTTGATCGCCTCGCGCTATTTTTCAAAAATGAGCGCAACCGTATTATCGCGTTGAATGCCCGTAACCAGCGTCCAGCCTTTTTTGTATAGCTCGATTATCGTGCTTACGCCGTTAAAATTTCCAGCGCAAGTTAATCTCGAAGTCGCTTCAATTACATAAACGCTATAACCTTTGGTATCGCAGACCGTTACTTGTTTTGCATACGCGCTTGCGCCAAACGCCAACGTAGCGGCGATCGCCAAAACAACCTTTTTCACCTTGATTCTTTACTATTGAAATACGACAGTTGCGCTAACCGATTTTTACTTAATCTCGCATATAAGGCCAGACGACATTAATTTTACGATAAAATCGCGTCCGCGAAAAAACGCGAAGCGCGTTTAGCCGATTAAGCGAGCGCCAAGTTCAAAAAGGCGGTAAAAGGCAGTTTGTGATCGCAAACCCGCAATATCCCTTGCTAATCAACGAGGCGCAAACGTTAAGACAAAAGTTTGAGAAACTATCGCGAATACAGATGGACGCGGACGATATATTAAAGCCAATATTGATATTTATTCTTTTTGTTTTCGCTTGCGTAATAGCGCTTATTGCGCCGCAAATTATCAGGAAGCCATAAAGTTATGCGACAAGGCGATTAAAATTAAACCCGATTACGCAAACGCCTACAACAATCGCGGCAACGCCTACGCCGCTTTGGGCGATCATAAAAACGCGATCGATAGTTACGATCGGGCGATAAATACGATCTAAATAACGCGATCGCTCACGTAAATCGAGAAAGGACTTACGCTAATTCAGGCGATTACAAAAACCGCTAGGAATTGCGGAAATAACGATCCGTAAGCAATGCGTTCCTAAAAGTTAGCTAACCGCATTCCTTTAACGCCTTGCGCTCCTCCTTTTCATTACGGAGCGGGCGCTTTTGCGAAAATGGCGGCAGTTGGTTGGGTTGGGGGCTAGGACAAATACTTGACAAGACCTGACTAAAGTCGTATAATTAAATTAGCAAACGCTCGTGAAGAGCGCTAATAAACTTCAAAAAAGGAGCGGCGATGCGGGGCGACGATACGCGGCGAGAGATATTAAACGCCGTCGTTTATAGCTACATTCAAAACCCGCAACCGATCGGATCGCTTCAATTAAAAGAGGCGTACGCGGCAAACCTAAGCTCCGCGACGATTCGCAACTACTTTAGACGGCTTGTTGAGGAGGGTTTTTTAACGCAACAGCACAGTAGCGGCGGACGTATTCCAACCGATTTGGCGCTGAAAAGCTACTGGATCGCCTCGATCGACCCGAACCAAAGCGCCTTGATTGACGAAAGCGAGATCGAATCGGCGGCGCGAAACTACGGGCTTTACGCGCTTCTTGCTATGCGCGAGCCAAACCGCCTGTTGGAGGTGGCAAAGAGCCGTTTAGGACGGATTTTGGCGTGCTTTGAGTTTGGCGAGGCGGCTCTGGCTTCAAACGCCGCAATCGAGCGACTTTTGAACGAGTTTTGCGGCTATGATATTACCGATCTTATTGAAATTGCCAAAAGCAACCGTATCGACGCGCTTTATAGCGCGTTAGTTAGCATAGAGCGCGATCGCGTAAGCCGCTACAACGCCGACGCGCTAATTGATTACGCGCATAGCTATAGTATAGATTTTGAGCGGCTCTATCGCGGCGCGATCGCGATAGGGATGAACGCGCAATTCGTATTTGATTCGCCCGCGATGATCCTAGCGCAAAGGGTAACAAAAGGCGAAAAACCCGCCCTATTGGTCGCTTTCGGCGCGATGAATCGAGATTTTTTAGGCTTTATCAATCAGGTTAAAAAGGAGGATTAGTGAGCGAAGAGTTAGAACAAACCCAAGATTCGCAAGAGGCGATAGAAAACGTCCAAGAGGAGACGCAAAACGAAACGACCGAAACGCTTGAAACCAAAGAGGATTTTGAAGCGAAATATAAAGAGGCGCAGGATCGCTATTTACGAACTTACGCCGAGTTTGAAAATATAAAAAAGCGGCTGGAAAAAGAGAAATATCAGGCGATCGACTACGCCAGCGAAGGTTTTGCAAAAGACCTTTTGCCCGTAATTGACGCGCTTGAAATGGCGTTGAAAATTGAAGAAGGCGATCACTTCGCGCAGTTAAAAGAGGGCGTGGATTTGACGAAATCGGCCCTGATCAAAGCGTTTGAAAAACACGGCATTTCGGCGGTTTCGCACGATAGCGGTTTCGATCCGAACCTGCACGAGGCGATTATGCAATCAAGCGACGAAACGCTTGACGAAAACGCGATCGCGCAGGTTTTACAACAAGGTTGGCGCTACAAGGAAAGATTGTTGCGCCCGTCTTTAGTTTCAGTTAATAAAAGGAGTTAAAAATGAGCAAGGTTATAGGTATCGACTTAGGCACGACCAATTCGTGCATGGGCGTTTTTGAGGCGGGAGAGGTCAAAATTATCCCAAATAAAGAGGGCAAAAACACTACGCCTAGCATCGTGGCTTTCACGGATAAGGGCGAAACGCTTGTAGGCGACAGCGCAAAACGTCAAGCGATCACTAATCCAAAAAAGACGATCTATTCGATCAAGCGGATTATGGGCTTGATGATGAACGAACAGAACGCTAAAAGCGCGCAAGCCAAAGTTAGTTATAGCATCGTCGATAAAGGGGGCGCGTGCGCGATAGATATAGAGGGCAAAATCTATACGCCGCAGGAGATTTCCGCAAAAGTGTTGATGAAGCTAAAAAAAGACGCGGAGGAGTTTTTGGGCGGGACGGTTACCGACGCTGTGATCACCGTACCCGCGTATTTTAACGACGCGCAACGCAAAGCGACCAAAGAGGCGGGCGTGATCGCGGGGTTAAACGTTTTGCGTATTATCAACGAACCGACCGCCGCGTCGCTCGCTTACGGTTTGGAAAAGCAAAAAGCGGAAAAAATCCTCGTTTATGATTTAGGCGGCGGCACTTTCGACGTTACCGTGCTTGACGTGGGCGATGGCGTGTTTGAGGCGTTATCCACAGACGGCAACGCGTTTTTGGGCGGCGACGATTTTGACAACCGCGTTATCGACTGGCTCGCCGAGGAGTTCAAAAAGGACAACGGAATCGATCTTAAAGCGGATAAAATGGCGTTGCAACGTCTAAAAGAAGCCGCCGAAAACGCTAAAAAAGAGCTTTCCAGCTCGACGGAAACCGAGATCAATTTGCCGTTTATTACCGCGGACGCGACCGGTCCTAAACACCTTGTCGTCAAACTCACCCGCGCCAAATTCGAGTCTATGATCGACGATCAAATCGCCGAAACGCTTTCGCACGTAAAAACCGCTCTAAAAGACGCGGGGGTGGGCAAAGAGGCGATCAACGAAGTCGTTATGGTAGGCGGCTCGACGCGTATCCCCAAAGTGCAAGAGGCGGTTAAAAACTTCTTCGGCAAAGAGCTTCACAAAGGGGTTAATCCCGACGAGGTTGTAGCGGCGGGCGCGGCGATTCAAGGCGGCGTCTTGCGCGGGGACGTTAAAGACGTGCTATTGCTAGACGTTACTCCCCTATCGCTAGGCATTGAAACGCTCGGCGGCGTGATGACAAAACTGATCGAGAAAGGCACTACGATTCCCATTAAAAAATCGCAGGTTTTCTCTACCGCCGAAGACAACCAGCCAGCCGTGAGTATTCACGTGCTGCAAGGCGAACGGGAGTTTTCGCGCGATAACAAATCGTTAGGAATGTTCGAGCTTTCGGGTATTCCCAGCGCTCCTCGCGGCGTGCCGCAGATCGAGGTTACGTTTGATATAGACGCAAACGGTATTTTGAACGTAAGCGCCAAAGATAAAGGAACGGGCAAAGAGAACAAAATTACGATCAGCGGATCTTCCGGTCTAAGCGACGACGAGATCAACCGAATGGTTAAAGAGGCGGAGGCGCACAAAGAGGAGGACAAACGACGCAAAGAGCTTGTCGAGGCGCGCAACCAAGCCGATTCGCTAATCTACCAAACCGAAAAAACGCTGAAAGAAAACGAAGCCGCGATTAGCGCGGAGGATAAAGGCAAGATCGAAACGGCGATCGCCAATCTCAAAGAAACGCTCGGTAAAGACGGCGCGTCTAAAGAGGAGATCGAAGCGAAGTTAAAGGCTCTTACCGAAGCGAGCCATAAACTTGCCGAAGCGATGTATAAAAAACAATCGACCGAACAAAGCGGCGACGCAAGCGGCAATCAAGGCGGCAAACCCAAGCAAGACGACGTGATCGACGCGGAAGTCGAATGATTTTTGCTTGATCTTTACATAGCCGCGACAAAGATCGGCTTTTAGCGCGTTCAAACGCGGTATCATCGTCGCTAACAAACGTCTTCGCCTACGCGAGCGGGGGCGTTTGGATCAAATAAAGGACGTTTATGGAAATTAAAGCTTATTTTCGCCGCGAAGAGAGATACGAGGGGCTTCAGCTTGTTTATGGAGCCGACGAAACGGCAAAAAAAACGATATTAGACGCGATCGCCAAAACGCAAAGCGAAAGCGCCCTGCGCCCAAAGATAATGGAAAATTGCGACATTACGCAGCCGGAAAAGTGCGCGATCTACCTAGAGTTTGAAGACGACTACGATCGCGAGGGCGGCGCTTTTTTTGAAAAACTATTAAAAACGCTCGGGATCTCTTGTAGCTAACGCGCTAACTCTCCGCGCCCTATTACTTTTCGATTAGGTTATCTATGCCCTCGTCCCACGCCCGATCGGTAGGGGGATTTAATAGATACGCTTGAGCGCGATTGGCGTAGAGTTTGGCGACTAGATCGCGATTGTTCTCCAGATAGAGCGCGTTAAATATCTCGAGCGCTTTTGAAAAATCGCGTTTTTCATAGCGTTCTAAGCCCCGATCCCATTCGGTTAGCGCCGCTTCCAACGAAGGCGCGGCGTTTTTGCGCAAGTCCCACAGCTCGTATAAACGCAGGGGCGTATTCACCCCGACTACTCGCGCTCTGCTTAAACGCCTAGCGATAAACTCGTCGCCAATTTTATCCTTCGTATATTCGCTGATCAATACGCCGCTAGTGTCGTACTGTTTATTTACCCCCTCTAAACGCGCCGCGAGATTAACCGCGTTTCCCATAATGGTATAGTTCATCTTTCTTGGCGTTCCCATATTGCCCACCACCATAGCGCCCGTATTTACGCCTATTCGGGTGTATAGCGGCGTAGGGTTGCCGCGCAAAACGCCTTTTCTTTCCAGCGCGTCGATCGCCTCTTGCGGGATCAATCCCCGCTTTATCGCTTCGTCGTTGATTCGCCGCTCGGCTTTTTTCATCTCGATCGCGGCTTTGCAGGCTAAAGCGGCGTGATCGGCGACGTAGATCGGAGCGCCGAAAAAGGCGATAATCGCGTCGCCCTCGTATTTGTCGATCGCGCCCTGATGGTCTAAAATAATATCGCTCATAACGGTTAAGTAGTAGTTAAGCAGTTCCACCAACTTTGAAGGGCTTTTAAGCGCCTCGGATATAGTGGAAAAACCGCGAATATCGGTAAAAATCGCGGTCATTTCGCGCTCCTCGCCGCCCAATTTTAGTTTAGCGGGATCGGCAATCAGAGCTTCGATCACGGCGGGGCTTAGATATTGGCTGAACGCCGATTTGATAAAGCGTTTTTGCCCGTATTCGACCGCGTAATTGTAAAGCGACGCGGCGAGAAAGGCTACCAGCGCTCCCGCGATCGGCGCGACGACAATCATCCAAAAACCCTGCGCG
Organism: Helicobacteraceae bacterium; assembly: GCA_031275395.1. Lineage (GTDB taxonomy): Bacteria > Campylobacterota > Campylobacteria > Campylobacterales > SZUA-545 > JAIRNH01. The sequence continues at coordinate 20,294 of JAISOU010000042.1, forward strand.
TAGAAAAATCCGCTTAGTCCCGCCAAAGCCGCTAGTACCGCGACAAGCGCCGTTACGCTTAAATAAACTCGACTTACGTAGAGCGTCGTAAAAGCGCTTAGAGAGATCGCCAAAAATAGGGTTAGGATATTCGCCCAAAGGGAAAACTCAACGATAAAATCGTTTGAAAGAATGTTGTCCAACATAGTAACGTGCATTCCGACGCCCGGATAGGCCGACGAGATCGGGGAGGCGAAAATATCATACAGACCCGGGGCGTAAAATCCGAAAAAAACGTATTTGCCCTCAAAATCGTCTGGCGGTAAAAGCGCTTCGCCGCCCGTAGCCAGCGCGTCGGAGCTTCGCAAAATATCGGCGGCGCTATACGGAATATATCGGTTCAAATCCCCTTTGAAACGTAAAAGAATCGCTCCGTTACGATCGACGGGTATTTTGCGCTCGCCCCACTCGATAAAACGATCGTCGGCGCGAACAAGTTTTGCCTCCTCGCCAGCCGCAATCAAAGAGGCGGCGGCTAAACTTGGGATCGCCTTATCTTCAAAGCGGGCGAACAGCTTATAGCGGCGAAATACTCCGTCGGAATCAGCTCTGCCCGTTACGCTTCCTATGACTCGCGCCGCGCTATGAAGGCTTTTTATCGGAAACTGCGCGTCCGGCGGCAACTGATTGTCGTTAATATGATCTTCGGTTTCAAAGTCGCCCAAAAAGGGTTTGCTTAACGATTTGGAAACTTCGCCGCCGCCAAAAAACGCCGCGTGAACCGCGCCGCCAAAATCCCCGCTCGATTTAACAAAAATATCGTCGTCCCCGATCCCGTAAGCGGACGACTCCGAAAACAGCACGTCGAAGGCGATCGCTTTGGCGTTTGCTACCTTCATATAATCGACGATCTGCGCGTAAGCCTTTCTAGGCCAAGGCCAAGACCAACCGCGCTCTTTCTTAGCCCAATCGATGCTCGCCTGATCCAGCAAAACGACTACGACGTCGTCGGAAGGTTTAGACGAGGGGGCAAAAAGATTAACGCGCAGATCGTAGGTTTTGTATTCTAAAAAGTTAAAAAGCCCCGTTAGCGAAGCTAGAGCGCAAACGGCGAAAACCGCCGCCGCGATCAGTAGCGCGGCGACGGACTTTTTGCGGTTTTTTAAGCGCGGGGCGATCACTTTTTCAACGTCGCGTTATAACGAGGCGTTCTCGCGCTTTGCGTATTGACGGAAGGATATTTGCTCAAATCTTTCTGAACGTTTTCAATGCGATCTTGCGGAGCGGGATGAGTTTTGTTGAAACCGCCGGATCGAGCGGCTTGATTTTTTTGCAACGCTTTTAGCATTGTAACAATACTCGAAGGCTCGTATCCCGCGTCGGCTAAGAGCGAAAGCGCCTTATTGTCCGCTTCAAACTCCTGCGAGCGCGAATAGCCGTTATTAACCAAAGTCGTAACTATGTCGCCGATCGCGCCGCCAAAAGCGTCCGTTAGTTTGCCTAAATCTTTGCCGTCGCCCGCCGCGCTCGCGGCTGAAAGACCCGTTACGGCGGCGGCTTGAGTAATTCGGCTTGTCTTGATTGCGTTAAGGCTGTGTTGAAGCTGAATATGCGCTATTTCGTGGGCGATAACCGACGCGAGAGTATCCTCCGATTTGGCGCTCTCCAGAAGCCCCCGCGTGATCAGAATATGACCGCCGGACGTGGCGAAGGCGTTGATTTCAAGGCTATCGAGAATCGCGACGCGATATCCGTTGTAAATCTCGGGTTTTTCGGAATTAACCGTTATAGCGGCGCATATCTTGTTAAGATACGCGGTTAGTTGCGGTGCGTCTTTGTAGAGTTTGTATTTACTCAGGATCGTAGCGCCAACCGCTCTGCCGATATAGTATTCTTGCTCGGGAGTAATATATTCGGCGGCTTTGCCGATAGCTTCGCCCGATTTTTGCAAAGCGCTAGCGATTTTCGGATCGCTCGCAAAAATGGAGCTTGTCTGCATCGCTTTGCCTACGGCGGAACAAGATAAGATCATCGCGGATAAAAGGGTTAAAACGAGTGCGTAACTTAGCGTTTTCATCGTTTATTTCCTTTTGCTAAACGCCCTTCGTTCAGAAAGGTAAGCAGTTGATTATTTGGAACGGACACGGATTCGATCGCGTCTATATCCTTGTAGTTCAGATCGCTTTTTTGCTTTTTATAGGCGTTTTCTACCTCCTGATCAAACCCTTTGCCCGCCAGCGCCAGCTCTTGCGCGCTCGCCCCCGTAGCGCTCGAGGCGATAATGCGCTTCGAGGTTAGATCGGCGGACGAAAGCCAACCGCTTAAAGCGGCGTTTGAAGCCGATCTAACCTGCGTCCATTTGCCGTCCTCCTGCAACGCCGTTACCGTTTCGCCGTAAGATAACGCGCCTTTTTTTCTCGCAAAGAAAGATGCGGAAACTCTAAGCTCCGCTTTTTTTACGGCGACATACATCGTTTTTTTGACCGAAGGAGCGGCGTATAAAACCGCCGCGCCTAACGTCAGAGCAATGAGCGCTCGCTTCATTTGATCCTCCTTAGTTTTCGTTATGATACATAAAGATATATTTGCGAAAAACGGCGATCGGCGCGCTCTTTGTCTAACGCGACGCGCTAAGCTCCTCTACGATCTCTTTTTGATCGGCGCAAAACCGACCCGTTTTTTCGATCAAAAACAGATTGTTTGCGCGGCGTTTAATCGTGGCGATTTTTGCGGCGGCAATATCGATTCCGCGCCGATCGAAAATATCGATCACAAACGCCATCAGACCTTGCTGATCGGGAGCGTCTAAACTCATTCGCGCATAGGTTGGCGAATGATCGCAATCGATCTCTATCTCCTTTTTCTTAATAGTCGGGCGGGCGTATTTCATAGCGCGGCTCATATCCAGCGCGTTTTCGACTAATTCCGCCAACGTTCCTATCGCTTCGTCAAGCGGTTTGCGAAAGAACATTCTAAACATTTTCGCGCCGTCGAATAGCTTAAATATATCCATCGCGCCTAAATCCAGCCACGCGAGTTTGCCAAGCGCCCAGCCAAGATTAAACGGCGCTTTACTGATAACCTCTAGCGTTAGCGACGGAGAGCTAACGGCGCTAAAACTAACGCGATCGGTCGCGGCGGCGCGTTTGGAAAACTCTACGATTTCAGCGGGTTTATATTTAAGAAAAAAAAGCGTGGAATCCACGCCCAATATCCGCCTTTGCAAACGCGGTTCTAGCGACGTAAAACCTTCGTAGGATAAAAGCTGTTTTTCTTTGCGAAGGCGCGTCGCCGCTTCGCCGATCTGCTCGTTTTTATCCAACGCGGCGATCGCCCTAAAATAGAGATCGCGCAAAAGCTCGGCGGCAAACGGCGTATAAACGCCCGACGCGACGGCGCTCATATCGCAAACGGTTAAAAGATATAGCGCCGTTACCAACGATTTAGCGCCTAGTTGCGAGGCGAACGCAAACACGACGCGATCGCTATAAATATCGCGCGATCTGGCGACGGCGTTCATCAAAGTATGAGCGCGGATCAGAAGCGCCCCGCGTTCGGTTAGATCGGCGCGAAAATCGAGCGCTTTGGCAAATTTGCGAAATCTAAGCGCGCCCGCTTCGCTATGATCGCGCATACCTCCCTTTCCGCAATCGTGCAAAAGAGCCACTAAACGAAGCAACGCCTGCTCCTCGTCGCTAAGCGTTAAAAAAAGTTCGCGCAGATCGCCCTCTAATAAACACATATTTTTCAGCGTTAAAATCGAATGTTCATCGACGGGGCGGGTGTGATAACCGTCGAATTGCGCTAGATTGATCGTCCCTTTAAGCGGAGGCAAAAGCGTTTCCAGCCGATCGGCAAGATCGAAAACGGTTACGATTTTATAGCAATCGGGGCGATCAAAAATCGCTCGGATCATTCGCCTCATAGACGATCCTAGACGTATATTTTCCGCTCGGCGCAACGCCATAACAAACGAAATATCATAATCGCCGTCGATCGGCGACTGGATAGCCTGCCGCGTCAAATCTATAAGCGTTTCTCGGCGCTCGTCAAAGGGAGCCGCGATCGCGTTTATAGCGGTATTGTCGCGGCGCGTCAATTTTGCCAGATAGTATTCGCAGTGGCGGCTGATCGTTTTAAGAGAGGCAAGGACTTTTTGCAGAAAAAATCTTTCGGCTTTGCGCGTCTTTGTATCGCTAAAACCTAAATAGATCGCAACCTCTCTTTGACGCTCTAAAATAAGCGCGTCCGATCGCTTTTTCGTAAATAAATGCAAAGCGATTCTAACGCGAAAAAGCGATTCTAGCGCTTGGTGAAACTCTCTGTAATCCTCTTCGCCGATAATCGAGCCGACCAAATCTTTTGTAGAGGAAACGCCGTAAAGCGCTTTTGCGATCCAAAAAAGCGCGTCTGAGTCGCGCAAACCGCCCGCGCACTCTTTTATATCAGGTTCCATCACGATCGGATTTTTTGCGCGGCGGGCGCGATACTCTTCTAGCTTTTGCGATATGTAGTTTTCCTGATCGTTCAAACGGATTTTTTTTAACTTGGTTTCAATCTCTACCCACAATATCCGCGATCCGTAAAAAAACCTTCCCTCTAACATAGCGGTTTTAATCGTAATATCGCCGTTTGCCGCCTCTTCAAGCTCGCCAATCTCATGGACTCTATGTCCCAAATGAAATCCGGAATCCCACGCAAGATATAAAATACGTTCTACTAACGGCTTTATGTTGTATCCGTGCGTATGTTTATAAACAATCATCAGATCAATATCCGAATATGGCGCGCACTGCTCCCTGCCAAAACTTCCTAACGCTACAAAAGCGATCGGAATCGCGCTAAAAGGCGGCGCGTAATCGCCAAAATGCCCGCGCAAAACATAGCGGTAAAAATAGGCTATAAACTCCTCGATCGCCCTTGCGTGTTGCACCAAAAAAGCTCGCGGGTGCGAGGGCGAAAAGCGCTCGATCAGCGTTTCGTAATAGGCGGTTTTTTCCTCTTTGAACAGCTTGGAAACGGCGAAATCTTCCGCTTTTTGCTCAATCAGATTTTCTAATTTTTCCGCAAAGCCCGCTTGCAACTTTCTACTTTCTTAATCTCTTAAATTATTCTTCGGAATATTCATAATCGGCAGTTTTGCCGCGTAAGCCGGCGTAAAACTAAACGCCGCAAACAAAATCGCTAAAATCGTCTTTTTCAAGCCGATCTCCTTTATTTGGTAAAATTACTACGTATTATAGCGTCGCGCCGTTACGATCGCGGCGCTAAAAATCGGGCAGGGAGAAAAATGTTAGTCAAAGAGGCGCTTAAACTTTACGATCTAGAGCTGTTCGATCTGGGCAAAAGAGCCAATAAGATCAGACGCGAATATCACGGACGCAAGGTTTTTTACAACCGCAACCGCCATATCAATCCGACAAATATCTGCGTCGATCGCTGTCGTTTCTGCGGCTTTTCCGCGCACCGCAAAAATCCAAATCCATACGTTTTAAGCGCGGAGGAGATCGTTCAGACCGCGATCGACGCTAGAAAAAGGGGCGCGAAAGAGGTGCATATCGTAGGCGCTCACAATAAAAAACTTGGGCTTGAGTGGTATTTTGATACTTTTAAGGCGGTCAAAAACGCCGCAAGCGATATTCATCTAAAGGCTATGACCGCCGCGGAGGCCGAGTTTTTAGCGCGGACTTATAACCTAACTTTCGACGAGATTTTGGACAGAATGATTAAAAGCGGAGTCGATAGTATGCCCGGCGGCGGCGCGGAGATTTTTGACGAAACTTTGCGAAAAGAGATATGCGGCGGCAAGGTCAAATCCGCCGATTGGCTCTTAATACACGAATTGTGGCATAAGCGCGGGCGTAAAAGCAACGCCTCTATGCTTTTTGGACATATAGAAACCCGCGAGCATCGCGTCGATCATCTATTAAGACTTCGCGCTTTACAAGAAAAAACCGGCGGATTTAACGCCTTTATTCCGCTGCTGTATCAAACCAAAAACAACTTTTTGGATATAAAAAAACCGATCGACGCGGAAGAGATATTAAAAACGATCGCGATCTCAAGAATTATATTGGATAATATCCCGCATATTAAAGCCTATTGGGTAGGGCTGACGCTAAATCTTGCGCTAGTCGCTCAAGAGTTTGGCGCGGACGATATGGACGGCACGATCGAGCGCGAATCTATTAACAGCGCCGCAGGCGCGGCAAGCGCTAACGGAGTAAGCGAAAAACTAATGCGCGATCTGATTACAAACGCGGGCTTTACGCCGATCGAAAGAGATAGTATGTATAAAGAGATAGGCTAAACGCCAAAGCGGATAAACGACCTATCCATAAAAGCCTTTCAAACGCGCTTTTGCGTCGTTTGCGCAAAACGCGGGGCGAATTAAGGCAAAACTAAGGCGGTTTTGGTATAATCGCGCGCTTCATTTTCCCTTTACGGACGCGCCGAAGCAAATAATGATGGCGGCGTCTTGATTAACAAAAGGAGTTTTATGCCAACCATTAACCAATTGGTTCGCAAGGGTCGTAAGAAGGCGATTATCAAATCGAAGTCGCCCGCGCTTGTAGAGTGTCCGCAAAGACGCGGCGTCTGCACGCGGGTATATACCACCACGCCTAAAAAGCCGAACTCGGCTCTGCGCAAAGTCGCCAAAGTGCGCCTGATGAGCGGTTTCGAGGTGATCAGCTACATTATGGGCGAAGGTCATAACCTGCAAGAACACGCCATCGTGTTAGTTCGCGGCGGGCGCGTAAAAGACCTGCCCGGGGTGAAATACCACATCGTTCGCGGAGCCGCCGATACGGCTGGCGTGGCGAAACGAACCGTTAGCCGTTCCAAATACGGCGCGAAACGTCCGAAGGCTGGCGCTCCCGCTCAAGCCGCGGGCAAGAAGAAATAGGAGGGCGCAAAGATGAGAAGAAGAAACGCGCCCGTTAGAGAGATTTTGCCCGACCCGATTTACGGCAGCAAGGTCATTACCAAGTTTATCAACACGTTGATGTTCGACGGCAAAAAGAGCGTCGCGCAAAAGATTATGTATCGATCTTTGGAGATCGCCGAAAAAAAAGGCGGCGCCAAAGGAATCGAGCTTTTTGAAAAAGCGTTGGAAAACGTCAAACCGTTCGTCGAAACAAGATCGCGGCGCGTAGGCGGCGCGACCTATCAAGTTCCCGTCGAAGTGCGCCCCGTTCGTCAGCAATCGCTGTCGATTCGCTGGCTGATCGAGTCGGCGCGCAAGCGCAACGAGCGCACGATGATCGATCGTTTGGCGGGCGAGATTGTCGACGCGGCGAACGATCGCGGTTCGGCGTTCAAGAAAAAAGAGGACATTCACAAGATGGCGGAGGCAAACAAAGCGTTTGCCCACTACCGCTGGTAAGGAGAAAAAATGGCAATCAGAACGGTATTTTTCACGGCGTTGTTTTGCGGTTTCGCGTTTGCGCAAAGCGCGTACGATCTGGGCTTCGACGCAAAAATAGACGGCGATTACGAAACCGCGATTGAATATTTTACGCAAGCTATCAAAGATGACCCTAAAAACGCGAGCGCATACACATTGCGTTCTTCGGTTTATGAATCTTTGGGCGATCATAAATCGGCGATCGCCGATCTGTCGGCGGTTATCAAATTGCGTCCTAACGACGGTAGCGCGTATAACAACCGCGCAACGTTATACGGGCAAAGCGGCGATCTGAAAAACGCCGAAAAAGACGCGCGCAAAGCCTGCGAATTGAAAGTGTGCAGCGCTCTGAACTTCATGAGCGAAAACGGATTATTGAGTAAATAGCGTTTTTGCGCCGCCGCGTTTTGGAGGCTTGAGCTACTAGGCGCGCTCTGTCTGCATTTGGAAGCCTACGGCTTTTTAGCAGTTTATTTACGGCGAAATCTAAGAGAAATAACGCTTTTAGATCTTCGCCGATTAACCGCCAAAAATCTCGCGAAAACCTTGATTTTTTGGCGCTGTAGTAAGGAAAATTATGGCTCGCAACACGCCTTTAGAAAAGGTAAGAAACATTGGAATCGCCGCGCATATCGACGCGGGCAAAACGACTACGACCGAACGGATTTTGTTCTACACGGGCGTTCAACACAAGATCGGCGAAGTTCATGACGGAGCTACGACGACCGACTGGATGGAACAGGAAAAAGAGCGCGGCATTACGATCACGGCAGCCGCCGTTAGCTGTTATTGGAATAATCATCAGATTAACATTATCGACACGCCCGGACACGTCGATTTCACGATCGAAGTCGAACGTTCTATGCGCGTTTTGGACGGCGCGATCGTCGTCTTTTGCGCCGTAGGCGGCGTGCAACCGCAAACCGAAACCGTATGGCGGCAGGCGAACAAATACCATGTCCCGCGAATCGTATACGTCAATAAGATGGATAGAATCGGCGCGGATTTTTACAAGGTTGAAAAGCAGATCGTCGATCGTCTTAAAGCGAAGCCTCTCGTGATTCAGCTGCCAATCGGCGCGGAAGATAATTTTGAGGGGATTATCGATCTCGTCAAAATGAAAGCCGTCGTGTGGGATAAGGAGGCGGCTTTAGGTTCGGCGTATCACCTTGAAGAGATCCCCGCAAACCTTAAAGATAAAGCGAACGAATACCGCGAAAAATTGCTTGACGCGGTAACGAATATCGACGACGCGCTAACCGAAAAATACCTTGAAGGGCAGGAGATTAACGAAGAAGAGATAATGGCGGCGATCAAAAAAGGTTGTTGCGAGATGACCTTTATCCCTATGCTTTGCGGCAGTTCGTTTAAGAATAAGGGCGTTCAAACTATGCTTGATTCCGTAGTTTCCTATCTGCCTTCGCCGATCGAAGTACATAGCATTAAGGGCGTCGATCCCAAAACCGAAACGGAAGTTAGCGTGCCAAGCAGCGAAACTCACCCGTTTAGCGCGTTGGCGTTCAAAATTATGACCGACCCGTTTGTCGGGCAGCTAGTATTCGTGCGCGTCTATTCGGGCAAGCTAGAAGCGGGTAGCTACGTTTATAACTCCACGAAAGACAAAAAAGAGCGCGTGGGGCGGCTAGTGAAATTACACGCCAACAAGCGCGAGGAGATCAAGGAGCTTTACGCGGGCGACATAGGCGCGGTCGTGGGCTTGAAAGACACGCTTACGGGCGATACGCTTTGCGATCCCGATAAGCCCATGATTTTGGAGCGAATGAGCTTCCCCGATCCCGTGATCAACGTAGCCGTAGAGCCTAAAACCAAAGCCGATCAAGAGAAGATGAGTATCGCGCTGAAAAAACTTTCCGAAGAGGATCCCTCTTTTCGCGTTAGCTCGGACGAGGAGAGCGGGCAGACGATCATCGGCGGTATGGGCGAATTGCACCTAGAGATCATCGTCGATCGTATGAAACGGGAGTTCAAGGTGGAAGCCGAAGTAGGCGCGCCTCAGGTGGCTTACCGCGAAACGATCAAACGAAGCGTCGAGCAAGAACACAAATACGCCAAGCAATCTGGCGGTCGCGGTCAATACGGACACGTTTTCTTGCGAATCGAACCGAACGAAAAGGGCAAAGGTTACGAGTTTTTTGACGAGATCAAAGGCGGCGTAATTCCGCGGGAGTATATCCCCGCCGTGAACAAGGGTATTGAAGAAACGCTTAAAAACGGCGTTTTAGCGGGCTATCCCGTAGTGGACGTTAAGGTCGCGCTAACTTTCGGCAGTTATCACGAGGTCGATAGCTCCGAAATGGCGTTCAAGCTCGCCGCTTCTATGGCGTTCAAAGAGGGCGCGCGTAAGGCGGGTATTTGTCTGCTAGAACCAATGATGAAGGTCGAGGTCGAAACGCCCGAAGAGTATATGGGCGACGTGATCGGCGGGCTAAACAAAAAACGCGGACAGATTCAGGCGATGGACGACGCTTACGGCATAAAGAAGGTTTTGGCGCTCGTGCCGCTTTCCGATATGTTTGGCTACTCCACCGATCTTAGATCGATGACGCAAGGGCGCGGCACATACACTATGGAGTTTTCGCATTACGAGGAAGTTCCAAATAACGTAGCCGAAGAGATCGTTAAAAAACGCAACGGCTAATCGCTAAATCGGACGGCTTTATACCGCTAAAGTCCGTCCGAACTTTTTCCGCAATCGCGCCGTTTTATTAAAAGCGGCGACGCAGAGAGTAAAAATGAGGGTTATTTTGCTAGGTCGTTTATCGCTTTGGGTTTTAACGGCGGCTTTTTCGTTCGCGTAAAGCGCCCTACGATCGCGGTTAGCGGCCTGTAAAAGCGGTAATTTTCAAGAGGCGGTTAAACAGTTTTTGATCGCCATTAAAGAATATCCGAAAAACGCCGCCGCTTATACTAATCGCGCAAGCGTTTATCTGGAAGAAGGAAGCGTGCAAGACGCCGAAAAAGCGCGCGAACTAGACGAATGCCGACTGTTGGAAGATTTGCGATCTATGGAACAAATAGAAGCCGATTAGCGACCGACAACGTAACGTTTTTAACGCGGATTTAGTTTTTATCCGCTTTGCGCCGCTCTTGCGCTCTCCCCCTTGTCATTCCTAACGCGTCCGGCGCGTCAATCTTTCGCCCACAACATTCGCGGGCGCTATGTAAAGGAAGGCGGTAATCCAAACCAGAAACCCAACGCATTTAAAAAAACCTTTGATCGCGCCTTTAACCTTCGTTACAGCCGTGATAGTAACTTCGCCTATGGCTTTAGCCGTTATCGTTCCGTTTTGCTCGATCGATACGATCGAGGTATCGTTGCAATCCCACGCGAGTTCTTTATTCGTAGCGTCTTGAGGCGTAAATACCGGTTCAAAGGTATATTCTTGACTTTTCCAAAGAGCGATTATGTCCGGAAGCTCGATTGATTCTAAAGCGTCTTCGTCTGCGTCGTATGTAACAAAACTGCTAGAGCGACTTGACGTTGACGAGCCGCTTTCTTTTTGAGCGTCGCTAGAGTCGCAACTGATTAGGGTTATGAGAATAAAGGCGATCAAAGCAAGGAGCTTTTGAGGACGATAAAAGATTGAAGGCATGAGAAAATCCTTCTTTCTTGCCCCAGAGAGAACGGCGCAATCTTAAATATAGCCAAAAGATTTGCGTTGGTTGCCTTTTGTAAGAGCGAACGGCTTTCAGAAACGAAACTAACCGAAACTTTTGCGTTTGTGGCTCTTTGTGGGGCTAAACGACCGATTTTGTTTCTAACGCTTTGCAAAGTAAGCATCGTCAAGCCCTTGTTTGTTGGAAATTGACGAACATTGTAGCGCTTTTTGATAGAAAATAAGAAAAAATAGTTTGAAATGTTTTTGGATCAATCAATGAAGGGCGTTATAAGCGATCGCCAAGCGGTATATTGGCGGCTTGGATCTTTTTGATTAGGGCGTTCGATAGATTGATATAGAGTTGCAAGAAAAGCATTGCGCTCGCGTCGTTTGCCGCCTCTTCGTCGATCTCGAAGCGAATCGCCGTCGCGTTTGCTTCCGAAGCGATATAGGTTTGCGATCGCGGCGCTCTTGAGATAAACGCGGTTTCGCCCAGAATCCGCCCCGCTTCCACGCGATCTGTAGCGTCGTTTTGCGCGCTTACCGCGCCTGAAAGTATAAAGAATATTTCTACGCCGCGATCGCCCCGAACAAATATATTTTCTTGAAGCGAGTATCGCAAAAATTGAACGTTTTTCACTATCGAAAGCGCCTCGCGCGGTTTAAGCCCTTCAAACAAATATATACGCGAGCTAACCTCTTTTAGTTTTTGTTCCGCCATATCGATATTTGCGCTAAACTCGTTGGATATTTTCGATCCTACTTTGTTGATATCGTCTTCGGGCGGATTGATCTGCTTTACCGTATGGCGCGATCCAATATCTAAAAGCCTCTTTATTTCCGTATTTGTATATTCCGTATGGTAAAAGCCGCTCACTCGAAAACCTTTAGCGCTTCGCTTAGATAGATATGCCAATCAGAGCTGTTGGATTTGTTTATATCAATGTTGCGAAGGTAGTATTTAATAAACGTTTTTGTGCTGTAATCGCCCTCGATTCTAGCTTGCCTGAAAAACTTCGTTATCAGTTGCGATTCTTCGGCTAACTCCCAGAGAAGCTTGTCGAAATAGTAGCTTTTAGTCTGAATAACCTCGCGCAACCCGTCGCCGATATTCTCGGAATACTCCGCGAAACTCTTAAAAAACTCCGCGCTCATCATATACTCAAGCTCTTTTAATTGTTTGCCGATAATAATTAGCTTATCTTTTGCCCTCGCAAGCCCGTCGATCGCATCGACGTTTCGCGCTCGCAAGGCTTTTTGATACGCGATCTCTTCGTCGTTTTTGGGCGGCGCTAAAGCTAATAATTCCCGATCTGTCGTCGCGGCTATCGACTGAAAACGCTTTTTCATCGCTTCGGTGATCGTTACCTCGTTTTGTAGCGCGTGATATGTTGGTACGCTTGATAAAAAATCGCGGACATAAACCAATTTGCTCAGTTTTATTTTCTTGCGAAACTCGGAAAGATATTCAAAAAGTCTATCTACGTCCTGATGAATCTTCGATAGCAATCCGTCTTCTAAAATATGCGGATCGATAGTTTTAAGATTATTAAACGCGGTAACGAGAAAACGGCGTAATTTAATATAGTCTAATCTCGGTTTTTCAAAGCCGTTTTTATCGATAAAATCCAGCTCTTTTTGCGCCGTACTTAAAGCGTCGCCAAAAAAACGTTCCATAAATGCGGCGACGGCACTTTCGATCTCTTCGGGCGTCAAATTAGTATCCAGCGTTAAAATTGGGTATATTGTATTCCAAAGCGGCTTTGGCTTGATCGCTTCCTAAAGCCGTATAAAAAGATCGCCGCGCTATAGCGACCTTTTGGCGCATTAGAGATTTTGGCTTATATCTTTTGCCCGCCAATGGGGAAAATGTTTGCGAATAAGCGCGTTTAACTCTATTTCAAAGGCGTTTGGACGATCGTTTTTTGACGCGAAAGCGATCTCGGCGCTTTGAGCTTTGGCTCTTATCATACCCGCCGCGACGGTCGCGTTACTGAAGCGATCGATTAGGATAAAGCCGCCTGTGGCGCGGTTTTGGTCGTATGGATCAAAGACAAGCGATCCAAGCGCGGCGATTGATACGCGGCAGATCGAGTTTAGCGCGATTTGGCTCGCTTCGCGCCGCTTTAAACTATTTACGTCTATAAGATACTTTATCGCGGTTACGTTCGCGGGCATAGTTTTCGTCCCAATTTTGATCAAGTAGCTTTTGTCTAAACCCAGCGGCTCTTCGCCTAGCCAAACTAGATCGGCTTCAAAATCGCTTGCGATTTGCGGCGGCTCTTCGCCCTCTTTAACGATCGTATCGCCGCGGCTAACGTCGATCTCGTCCGTCAAAGTTAGGGTAACCGCCATATCCGTTCTGGCGCTTTGCAGATCGCCGTCGTAGGTAACGATACGCGCAATGCGCGAAACCGCGCCCGAAGGTAAAACGCGAATCGGATCGCCCGCGCGAACGACTCCCGAAGCGATCGTCCCCGCAAAGCCGCGAAAATGGCGATCGGGGCGAACGACAAGCTGAACGGGAAAGCGAAAATCCGCCGTTTTGCCTCGCGCGATCTCGACCGTTTCAAGAAACTCCATTAACGGCGTTCGATCGAACCACTTTGTGTTTTCGCTTTTGGAAACGATATTGTCGCCTTTAAGCGCGGAAACGGGGAAAAAGGCGACGCGCTTAATTCCGATCTGCGCGGCAAGCTCGGCGTAATCGGCGGCGATCGCCTCGTATCGTTCGCGCTCGTAGCCGATCGCGTCCATTTTGTTGATCGCTACCGCGACGCAATCAACGCCGAGCAAATGGACGATATAGCTATGCCGTTTTGTTTGCGTCGATACGCCTTTTGTCGCGTCGATCAAGATTATCGCCAGATCGGCGCTGGAAGCCCCCGTAGCCATATTGCGGGTGTATTGCTCGTGTCCGGGCGTGTCGGCGACGATAAACTTGCGCCTTTTTGTGGAAAAGTAGCGATAGGCGACGTCGATCGTGATCTTTTGCTCCAGTTCGGCTTGCAAACCGTCTACCAATAACGACAAATCCAGCTCATCGTCTTGCGCTCCCCCCTTTTTAGAACCCTCTTTAAGCGCGGCGATCTGATCTTCATAGAGCGTTTTTGAATCGTGCAAAAGCCGTCCGATCAACGTGCTTTTGCCGTCGTCTACGCTACCGCACGCGATAAAGCGCAACAACTCTTTTTGCTCCTGATCCTTCAAATAGCTTTCGATCTTTTCGGTTTGGCGCGGCATTAAAAGTAGCCTTCTATCTTCTTTTTTTCCATCGATCCTGAGGAGTCGCGATCGATAGCGCGTCCCTGTCTTTCGCTCGTTCGGGCAAGCGCCATCTCCTCGATAATCGCGCTTAAACTATCGGCGGTTGATTCCACCGCGCCCGTAAGCGGATAGCAACCGAGCGTGCGAAACCGCACCATCTTTTTTTGCGGCTTTTCGCCCTCTTTTAACGGTAGGCGATCGTCGTCTACTAATATCAACATTCCGTCGCGTTCTACCACTTCGCGCTCTTTGGCAAAATATAGCGGCACGATCGGAATCCGCTCCAGATAGATATATTGCCACACGTCTAGCTCCGTCCAGTTTGAGAGAGGAAAGACGCGGATCGATTCGCCTTTGTCGCGGCGGGCGTTGTAAAGATTCCATAGTTCGGGACGTTGATTTTTGGGATCCCATCGGTGATTTTTGTCGCGGAAAGAAAATATCCGCTCTTTAGCGCGGGATTTTTCTTCATCGCGCCTCGCGCCGCCAAAAACCGCGTCGAAGCGATACTTGTTTAACGCCTGTTTTAAGCCTTCGGTTTTCATTATGTCGGTATGTTTGGCGCTACCGTGTATAAAAGGATTTATGCCTATCTTTCGCCCGTCGGGATTGATATGAACGAGCAGATTTAGCCCAAGCTCTTTGATTCGCTTATCGCGAAAGGCGATCATCTCTTTGAACTTCCACGTCGTATCTACGTGCAAGAGCGAAAATGGCGGTTTGGCGGGGTAAAAGGCTTTCAGCGCCAAATGGAGCATAACGGAAGAGTCTTTGCCGATACTGTAGAGCATAGCCGGATTTTCAAACTCGCTTACCGCCTCGCGCATAATAAAAATGCTTTCGGCTTCGAGCCGCTTAAGATGGGTCATTTTTACCTGTATTTCAACCTGCATTGAGCAATGTAAAATCATTGCGTTTCGCAAGCATAGCGAAAGAAGACTTAGACGGGCTTTGCTATTACTGCCCGATTTTCTTTCTAAACCACTTATACGCGGGCTTTTCGATATATTTATGCGAATAGTGCGAAACGATCAACGTAACTGTTAACGTAAGAAAACCTCCGATTATTGTTTCGCTTACTCCATAATTTTCTTTTATAACCCAAGTCCAAACAAACCAAATAACAATCCAATGATAAACATAAACCGAATAGCTAACGTCGCCAAGCCAACTTTGCCATTTAGCGCAGAACAGCCTACATTGATTTTTAAGTAGAGCGCCTAATAGGATTGTGACCGAAGCAATAATTTCAATATAAATATCAGCAATTTTGAGGTTAGTATTTTTGTAGGCGAGAATGAACAAAGCAATAATTACGCATAAAAAATATAAAATGAGCTTTAGCGCTCTTGTCAATATGATAGACATTCTATATTTTTTCAGCGCGTTGTAAATCTGATAAACAATAATTCCTAGACCAATGCCTAATAGTCCGTTTCGTGTAAGATGACCTATAAGTCTTACATCTATACCAAAAAATAGGCTATCTTTGCCGCCGTAGAAATAAAACAATAGCGCTAAAACGATTAGAAAGTTAATAAAATAGGCTTTGTATCTGATTACGCCGTAAAACAGCGTTAAGCCTACCCAAAACTCGACGCCTAACGACCAAAACGCGTCATTTATTCCCCATCTATGGCTATTTATACCTTGCAGTAAAAAAACATTCATAAATATTGTATCAATAATGCTATAACCTTTTTCCTCGCGAAAGCTAACATATACCAATGCATATGTAAATATAACCAATATTGAGCAAAACAACATTAATGGATATAACCTTCCAAGCCTTAATAAAGCAAACGATCCTAAGTTGATTTTGTTTTCTTGAATCTTTAAGCCGTAAGCGTGGCTCATTACAAATCCAGAAAGAATAAAGAAGATATTGACGCAAAAGCCGCCGTGAATAGTATAGGGAATGCTATGAAGAAGGACATAGTGAGCAAATAATACAAATATAGCCAACGATCCTCTTATAAAATCCAGCTCAAGAAATCTATTTGAAGCGGCGTTAGCTAAAGGCGGGCGTTGTTCGGGCGAAGTAGAGATTGCGGCATAATCGCCGCTTTGAGAGTCGGGCTTTGCCCCCCCCCCCCCCGTTAGACGTTATTGCGGGAATAAAGGCGTTCTTGATATTGATGGCAAGCGTTTTTAGTCCTGAAAGCCATGTTTTTGGACGGTAGTATGCGCTAGGATAGAAAAGAACTATTACGCAAAGCCAGAAAAGAATGGTTGGAAAAGGATTTGCGCGGTTTATATCGAGGTTAAAAACTCTTGTTCCGTCGTTCCAATGGTTTTTGCCCTGCAAGAGATGAATCTTTAGCGTTTGCGTTCCTCTTGGGATCTTGAACTTCGCTATCGCGGGCTTTGACGCGCCTTGATACAGATAAGGGTTTTCGGCTTGCTCGGCGATTAGTTTATCGTCGGCGAATACCTGCATAATAACGCCGTCTCTATCCTTTAAGCTCTCGTTCTTATCGACGATAAAACTTAACGATCCGTTATGTTTGAATCTGCGGGCTAGGTTTTGATATATCGTTAGCGTCTCAAGATTGACGTCGTCTTTATAATAGGGGTGCATTCTGATTTCATTGTTATTAAAACGTTTGGAGTAACGATCGCCTCCTATGATTCTGTCGGAATACATAGAGACGATATAAGAGAGTATAAAGATAAACGATATAAGGCGAAGAAGAACGCTAGGGCGTTTAAGAGAGGCGAAAGCGGGTTTGAAACGTTCTAAAGCGTTCATATTTTTCCTTATAGTCGTCCGTCGATTTGCGAGCGATCGCAAAGCCCTTTTACGTCGTAGATCGCGCCGTTTGGCTTAACAAGAGATCTTGGATCGATAGTTTTGAACTCCCTGTGCGCTACGGCGACGACAAGCGCGTCAAATTTTTCGCTCGGCGCCGTTTTGAATATATTAAGATCGCCGTATTCGCGCTTAACTTCCTCCGCGTCCGCCCAAGGATCAAAGGCGCTTACGGACACGCCAAACTCTTCCAACTCTCGAACAATATCGATTACGCGGGAGTTGCGAATATCGGGGCAGTTCTCCTTAAAGGTAATTCCTAAAATTAACGCTTTAGCGCCTCTGACCGACGATCCTTTTTTGATAAGTAGCTTAATTGTTTGCGCGGCTACGTACGCGCCCATTCCGTCGTTTATGCGCCGACCCGATAAGATCACCTGCGGATGATAGCCGACGGATTCGGCTTTGTAGGTTAGATAGTACGGATCGACTCCTATGCAGTGTCCGCCGACAAGTCCCGGGCGAAACGGCAGAAAATTCCATTTTGTTCCCGCCGCTTCCAACACTTCGAGCGTATCGATTCCAAGCCGTCCAAAAATCAACGCCAATTCGTTTATAAAAGCGATATTTATGTCGCGCTGGCTGTTTTCGATCGCCTTCGCCGCTTCGGCGACTTTTATACTGCTCGCCTTATACGTTCCCGCCTCGATAATCTCCTTGTAAAGCGAATCGACCTTATCGGCGATATGCGGCAGGCTTCCGCTGGTAACTTTGCGGATTTTGCCGACCGTGTGTTCTTTGTCGCCCGGATTTATGCGCTCGGGCGAATAGCCGCAAAAGAAATCGACGTTGAAGGTTAGTCCGCTCTGTTTTTCCAAAACGGGGACGCACTCCTCTTCCGTGCAACCCGGATAAACGGTCGATTCATAGACGACAATATCGCCCGTTTTCAAAACGCCGCCGACGGTTTGGCTGGCTTTGATTAGCGGCGTTAGATCGGGTTTTTTGTGCGCGTCGATCGGCGTGGGAACGCATACGATAAAGACGTTCGCCGATCTTATCTCCTCGATCGATGAGGTAAAGGTTAGCTTGCTTGCGGCTTTCAACTGCTCTTTTGTCAGCTCCAGCGTCCGATCAAAACCCTCTTTTAACTCGCTTATACGTTTTTGATTAACGTCGAAGCCGATCGTTTCTCGTTTTTTGCCAAACTCGGCCGCTAACGGCAACCCAACGTAACCTAACCCAATCAACGCGATTTTCATAAAACTCCCCGCTCTCTTTTTAAGCCTCGCATTTTAGCGACGGGCGCATAAAGCCCGCGACACGCTTATGTAACTCTACCGTTTTTGTAGATCTCGCTTAATATATTCAAGACTTAGAGGGCAGAGCTAATCTACGGATCAGATCGGCGATATGGGTTTCGCGTCCGCTAAGGAGATGTCTTAACTCGATCGAGCGGGTTAAAAACTCTTGCGGATTAGCTTCTTTCGCGCATTGTAATAGACGATCCGCGTTGCACTCGTTTTGCAAAAGCTCCGAATGTATCGGCGGGCGCTTTTCGTAGTGAAAAATTAGATTAGAAAGCCCTACAAACGGCAGTTTTACAAAGCGCTTGGCGATAGCAAAGTCGATAGGTTTGGCGCGGTAAGCCAAAACGAGAGGCGTTCCGATCAGCGCGGTTTCCAAAGTCGCCGTGCCTGAACACACAAAAGCGAACTTGGCTTTTAATAGCGCGTCGTGGGCGTTTGGCGCGATCGAAAAGCCCTCTAAATCGCCGTATAATTCGGATATTTTTTGCGAATCAAAATGCGACGGAATCGCTAATAACTTTTCGCCGCCAAGCCGTTTCGCCGCCTCTTTGAAAATTGGAAAAAGCCGTTTTATCTCGCCCTCTCTCGAACCGGGCAAAAACGCGTAAATCTCGTCGTTTGTTACGGACTCTTTGAACCGCTCGATCTCTTCCATAAGCGGGTGTCCGACATAAGAGCAGTTTTGCCACCACGATTTTTCAAACGGCAAAATCGCCGCTTGAACGTCCGTAACGCTTTCTACAATCGGAATACGCTTTGCCTTCCAAGCCCATACCTGCGGAAGCACGTAGTAGAGTATTTTCAGATTGGGATAAGCCTTTTTGAGCGCTTTTGCAAGAGGGATATTAAAGGCGGGCGAGTCGATCAGCAGCGCAAGATCGCAACTTTTTGCCGCTTCTACCATAGATTTTAGCGTTCTGCGGGCAAGCGGGATTTTGCCCGCCGCCTCGATAAATCCCATCGCGCCAAACTCTTTGCTCTCGACGATCGGCGTCCCAAACTCGCGGTTAAAAATCCCTACCCGATCGACTTCGCCAATTCGCGCAAAAATCGGTCTAAGGTGAGTATTCGCCGACGGCTCTAAAGCGCTTATCAGTAGTTTCATAACTTCCTCTTTCAATAGTTTAACGGATTAAAGACGCGATTTTAGCCAATCGTTCAACAACTAGGAGAAACGCGCAAAATCCAGCGTCTTGCGTTTTCGGACGCTATAGAAAATTAAAGTTTCCAATTCGTTAATTAAATCTACAGTTTTCTAAGTTTTGCAAACTCTCCGAAAGAGGTTTTAGGGTTTGCGAATCGGGCGAAAAGGTCGCCTGTATCTCTTTGATTCGCGAAAGCGTCGCGGGGTGCGAGCTTAGAAAAGCGGGCGTATTGACGAGCGCCGAGCTATTTTGCAATATATAAAGAAAAAACTCGTCCGCGCCGTTGGTATAGCCGTAGTATTTTCTTAACGCCGCGATCGCCTCTTTGTCCGCCGCGCTCTCCTGATCGCGCGAAAAACTCGACTGCGCCGTCGCCGCGCTAAACGAAAATAGCGATCCTCCGTCGGAATCGCCAATCAACGCGCTAAACAATACGGACAGCGCGATACCGCCGCCCATAGCCGCGATCGGATCGCGGTTTTTGATATGCGCGATCTCGTGCGCCAATACCATAGCCAGCGCGTTTTCAGAGCCGATACGTTTCAAAAGCCCGCGATTAACGACAATGTTGCCGCCCAAAGTAGCAAAGGCGTTAGGTTGCGCGTCGGCGCTTAGATGAACGTAGAGGCGTATATCGCCGCTTAGCGCCATAGCCCGCGCCAATTCGTCCGCCAGATTTTGTAGCGCGTCTTCGGCTTTGATCAGGCAAGGGGGCGCGAATTCGCTACGAAAGAGCGATTTTAGCGCGTTGGCGTTAAGCGCCTCTTCGTAGCGAAACGGAATCATAGGCGCAAAGTAACGCGCCGCAAAAAAGACGAACGACGCTAGAGCGCCGATCATCAAAAACGCCCCCAGCGATAACCGCAAAAAGTCGTGCAGAGGCGTTTTTTCGCTTACATTGACCTCGTGCGGAACGTCGGGATTTGAGTATTCGCTCACGCGCTTAGTTTTTTTACTAAATCGGGCGATCGCCAAGCCGTACCATATACAAGAAACTCCGCGTAGGCAGACCCTTTGCCGTCGTCGTCGTTGAGCGTGGTCGTCTCAAAACGCGCGTTAAAAATTACGTTTGCTCCGAACCGCTGCGCCTCCTCTTTCATACGCAAAATCGATTCGCGGCGGGCGCGATCGAGCATAGCTTCAAAGCTTGTTAGACGACCGCCAAAAATACTTTTTAACGCCGCGATCACCTGCCGAAAGTTGTCGGCGCCCATCACGACCGAACCGCAAACCAACGCGTATTTCTGCCCCGCGCAACTAGCGGGCGGCGTTTTTTCGTTGAAAATCAGGATATGGCGCAACCGCTCTTCGCGCGATTTAATCGATTGGTAATGGCGGCGTTGACCGAGCGTACCAAAGATAAAAGCGACGATCAGTATAACGGCGCCAACGCCGAGCGCTATCAGATTTTCCATACTATTGCGCCTCGATTACGACGGCGGTTCCGTAGGCGAGGATTTCCGCCGCGCCCGCCGCGATGTTTGCCGTGCCGAAGCGAACGTTGATAACGGCGTTCGCTCCTACGGCTTTTGCCTGCGCGATCATACGATCGGTAGCTTCCTGACGGGATTCGACCAGCAGTTCCGTATAGCCCTTAAGCTCGCCGCCAAAAATGTTTTTCAGCCCCGCCATCATATCGCGCCCCAAGTGTTTGGAGCGCACGGTACTTCCCTGAACCAATCCCAAATGTTTGGTAATGGTATAACCGGGGAAGCTCTCGATATTACTAAGCGAAACGCTCTTATTTCTACCCTGCATTTTTGAAACCTCCTTTAACTTTAGGGATCGTATCCGATTTTGGTTAAACTCGCGCGATCGACGCGTTTTAGGTAAAATCACGCAATTGATACGACGGGAGGAAGCAATGCGAAACCCTTACGCTTTGGTATTTAAGGCGCTTGCTTTCGCGGCGCAAAAACACAGGAATCAAAGGCGAAAAGGCGGCGATCAAGAGCCGTATATCAACCACCCGATCGCGCTTGCGAATTGCCTGACAAGCGAAGGCGCGATAGACGACGCGGATATTTTATGCGCCGCGATCCTGCACGATACGATCGAGGATACCGATACTACCGCCGAAGAGCTGCGCGAGATTTTTGGCGACGCTGTTACCGATCTTGTTTTGGAGGTTTCCGACGATAAAGCGCTCGAATATTCGGAGCGAAAACGGCTTCAGATCGAGCATACGCCGCAATCTTCGCATAAAGCAAAACAGATCAAACTCGCCGATAAGATCTGTAATCTGCGCGATATAGTAGTTTCGCCGCCGTCCGCGTGGAGCGCGCAACGCCGCCGCGCTTATTGCGAATGGTCTAAGTAGGTCGTCGATGGAATACGCGACGCAAACGCGGCGTTGGCTGAAAAGTTTGACGAGATCTACGCCAAGCGTTTGCGCTCCGATCTTGGTTATTAAACTTTGTTGAAAACCTCTATATCCATTTATCGAGCGTTTCGATCGAGCGATACGCCGTTAGATCGCACATAATTGGCGTGATCGAGGCGTAGCCCTCTATGATCGCCTCGTAGTCGCCGTTTTCCGTAGGCGTAAAATCAAACGGATGCGCCCCAAGCCAAAAATACTCTTCGCCGCGCGGATTTACCCCCCTTAAAGCGTCGTTATGATAAACGCGGCGGCTCGCTCTCGTGATTTTTAAGCCTTTGTATTCGTTTGGGCGAATATGCGGGATATTGATATTCAGGAGTTGTCGCGGCGGGAGAGGAAAGCCTTTTGCGAAGACCTTTTCAACGACTTCGCGGGCTATTTTTGCGGCAAGCTCAAAATCGTAGCCGAAACCGCCGTTTTCGTCTTTGTTTCTATATTGGCTGATCGCGATCGCGGGGACGTTATGCAAAACCGCTTCCATAGCCGCCGCTACCGTCCCCGAATAGATCGTATCTTCGCCTAGATTCGCGCCGTGATTGATCCCGCTAACGATCAGATCGGGAGCGCGATGCGAAAATAGCGAGTTAAGCGCCAGATAGACGCAATCTGAAGGCGAACCGTCGTCGAGTTTGTAAAAATCGTCGCCGACGCTAATAAACTTTAGCGGGCGGGTTAGCGTCAAGCTGTGTCCGCACGAGGACTTCTCTGAAGCGGGCGCGACGATCGTCAAGCGGGCGATCGGTCTTAAAGCGTCGATCAACGCCTTTAAGCCGTTTGCCTCGTAGCCGTCGTCGTTGGTGATTAAAATCTCTTTCATTGCGCCATTTTATCGGCAAAGAGCTTCGACGCTTCGCTACTTACAAAAACGCTCAAAATGATAAACGCAACGCTATATCGCTTTTGCGAAACTTGCAAATCCTATAACGAATGAGGATTCGCGAGGCGCGGGGAGCGCCCCTTTACGCGAGATTTAGAGGTCGGTTTTGGCGACGACGGAAACTTTTTTGCGCCTTGCGTCTTTGTATGAAAAGGCGACGTTGCCGTCGATCAGCGCGAAAATGGTGTGATCTTTGCCAATGCCCACATTGTCGCCCGCGTGGATTTTCGTGCCGCGCTGACGGATAATAATGTTGCCCGCGCGGACAAACTCGCCGCCGAATTTTTTAACGCCTAATCTGCGACCAATCGAGTCGCGGTTGTTCTGGGTGCTACCCTGTCCTTTTTTGTGCGCCATATTTTTCCTTTATCGCTCGTAAATCCGCGCTTACAGACTGATTGCCGTAATTTTCACGCGGGTAAAATCGCGGCGAAAACCGCGTTTTTGCTTGCTGTCTTTGCGGCGGCGTTTTTTGAAGATCACAATCTTCCTGCCGCGCCCCTCGTTGATCGTTTCGCCCGTAACCTTCGCGCCTTCGACAAAAGGAGAGCCGACCGTCAATGCGCCGTCGTTATTAACCAACAAAACCTTCTCAAATGTAACGGAGGCTTTTGGCGCCAACCCGCGCTTGTCGAAAAGAACGACGTCGCCTTCAGAAACCTTATACTGCCTACCGTCTGTATTGATAATCGCATACATAGTTTGCCTTTTTGCCATGCAAAATAAAGGCGCGGATTCTATCAAAACAGAGCTTAAACGCGCCTAAAACGAGCTTTTGAAGGTTGTAGATTGGCGCGAAAACGCGAACGACGCAAACAAAAGTCCCGTATTCTACGCCTATATTTATTGACGCTGAAATAAAGATTGCGGCGGCGCGGCAATCATAGTATTTGTAAAATCAGTCTTCTTATATATATCCTTAAAGCTATCGCCATTTTTAAGCGCTTTATCTAGCAAACCTTGCAACGATAAACTTATAAATATCGCCGCCGATCGCGCTTGACAATTTATGGATTTAGTAGAGTTAAACTCAATATCCGTAAACGCCCCGTATTTGAAAATAGCTTCTTGCAACTCTCTGTTTTGAGATTGGTATAAAGCCTTTAAGTAGATATAATCGTAAAACATTGATTTTGGCTCTAGCTCCCAAATCTCGTTGTTCAGCTCAAAACACGTTATCTTTCCTGAAGTTTTAAGCCTTTCGTCCCGTTTTGCTTCCGATGGCGAACAATATAATAGATCGGTAAAACGTCCTCCGTTTTCAAAAACTTTAGAAGATTGGTATATATTTTCTACCGCATAACTTCCATCTCCGTTATCGTATCGAAGTCTAAAAGCGCTTAACGCGACCCCAATGGGGTTGGCGGATTTTGAAGAGATCTCTAATATCTTTAAATTCGCGTCCTGTTTTTTTATCGCCTCGTGAAACGAATCGATAGTTTTTCGTTTTTGCGAAATATCAAATCCGGCGTAAAAATTAAACCTCGCCTCTTTTTCGGCGAATAGCCTCCCGCGTTCTTTGGCGGGTAAAAAGTAAATTCTTGTCGCCTGCGCCTGCTTTTTTTGTTTTTCGCCCGTTTTTTGTTTTCTGTTTGGCATTATCGCTCCCTACCGATCCTTAAAATGATTGTTGAGAGCAGAAACAGGATCGGAGGATTTCATTTTATCCGCTTCTATCTTCTTCTTGATTTTTTCTAGTTTTGCGTTAATATCTATCTCGCTGTTCTGATCTTCGCAAAGGTAAACTTTTGATTTTATACTCCAAATCTCTTTCTCTGCCAATTGTTCGCAAAAGTCATTAACGTCGTTCTTAGCGCACTCGTAAAAAATGATTTTCTTGATATAATCTGGGGGAATGATAGCGCGAATTACAACTTCGGCTTGAACGTCTGTTGTACGGTTTGGCGGCGTATCGCCTTTTCGCCGTTCTGGTCTTGTTCCATACGATAAACTAACAATAAACTCATCCTTAAACATAAATCTAAACGCCTCGACAGAGCTATAACTCCCGCCCAATTCATCTATTCGTATATTATCGCGAATTTCCTTACTCGCAGAGTTTGTGTAGTAAAATTTAGGAGGCAATGACCAATAATCGCCAAATAATACTTTGTTAATATCAAATATTAAAAACGCAAATTTGTATCCAGATTTCTCAATTTTGCTTTGTAGCATTTTCTCATTAGGATGAGTAATTGACAAACAATTACCATCTTTGTTTCTATCCAAACGATTATCATCAGTCAAGCGATATTCAATAGGGTATTCTTTCTCATCTAACGTATCTTTAGGAATTAGCCCAAATTTTAATATATTGGGGAGATTTTCTATTCTAGTAAAATGAATTAATATTTTATTTTACGTTTTTCAGTCTCTTGTCTGATAGATTCTTTCCATTTTGATACAAAATAATTCCATAATAAGCCAGCCTGTTCTTCTTCGATTGAGCTATCGGGCGAATTGGCTTCTATATTCAGTTTTTTGCAGACGCTCAACGCATCTTCGTCAAAACGACCAAGCCACGACGATACAAGCTCGTCGATTTCGCCAATCTCATACGTATCCAAAGAGTCCCCCTTTTTATTCAAGGGATATTTTAAGCGCTTTAACGCCAAATGCTTGAATAAAAACCACAATTCTAGCAAAATTAACTTTCTTGCGATTTAAGCGTCGATTTTCAAAACGGCTAAAAACGCCTCTTGCGGGATTGCCGCTTTGCCGATCCCTTCATTCGTTTTTTTCTCCCGTCGTTTTGCTTCGCTTCTAGGCGGGCGCTTTGCGGGAATGACCGAAATGCGGCGGATTTGTATTGTTATAGAGTAGCTTTTGGAACGCGGCAACTCAAGTAGGAGGAATAACGATTGATTCGTTAGATAGACCCGCGTTAAAAATAATATGGTAAATAAGCGGCTAGAACAATTCGCGTTTGGCGATCTTACCAAAGCGCTAATTTCGCGCGCTTTGCCCGCGCGGCGTATTGAAAGTTTAATATCCGTTGGTTTATCCTTCGCAATCTTTTTTTATTTACCCTTTTTTGACGTTTTCAAAATAAAAATCTAACGAGCGGCAATACCCAGTAAGAAAAAATCTACCGCGTCGCGCACGATTTTTATCTTTTGTTCTTCGGAAAACTCGGGCTTTTGACCGGTAATTAACATAATAAACCCGTACGGCTCTTTGATCATCAAGAAAAATCGAGTCGCCGCCGTTTGCGGATTCATCGTTTTGAAAACTCCTTCCAGTTGTTTTTTCCTAATGTAGTCCGACAAAACTTTGATCGCTCCGTTAAAACTCTGCTCGATAAATATCTGCCCTAATTTACCGCCGTTTTTATGTCCTTCGCTTATGGCTAATCTAAACATCATAACCGATTTATCCGAAATACTAAGTTCTAACGCTTTTAAGCCAAGCTCCTCTAAAGAAGCGCCGTTCGTTATCCCCGTCTTGCCGCTCCGCCAAAGATTGAAAGACGTTAAACACCTCGTCAATCTTATATTTCAGCGCGGCGGCAAACAGACGTTCTTTATTGCCGAAAAACTTATAGATCGTCGAAAACGATCCGCCCGATCGCCTAATAATGTCGCTCATCGTTACGTTTTCAAAACCAAGTTCTAAAAAGACTTCAAACGCCGCGTCCAAGAAGCGATAACGGCATTTTCTTCTGTTAAACTTAAGAGGAGAAAGAGAGGTAAAGAAACGCCTTTTCATCGCAAAATCGCTTTTAATTTCATAACGCCGCTTAGTTTCATTGTCGCTCTAAATCCATTCGGTTAGTTTTGCCAGCTCTTCGCTTGTAAGCCAGCGATCGTTTTTATCGCTCGCATATTCAAAATCTTCGGCGACGCTTACGCCTTTTTCGCCGTTGGCGCAAACTGAAAAATCGACCTTTTTTGAAAAGTCAATACTGGGGCGAATCACAAAAAAATCGTTAAACTCGTAAGCGTTTCTCGCGTCGTCGATCGAGATCATAAGCTCGTGTAGTTTTTCGCCCGCTCGAATACCGATAATTTCAAGCTCCGCGTTTGGCGACAACGATCGCGCCAGATCGACGATTTTCATCGAAGGTATTTTTGGCACAAAGATTTCGCCGCCGCGCATTCGCTCGAAACTTTTAATAACAAACTCCGCGCCCCGATCAAGCGTTATCCAAAAGCGCGTCATTCTTATATCGGTAATCGGCAGGCTTTTCGCGCCCTCTTTTATTAGTTTTTTGTATAACGGCGCTACGCTTCCTTTAGAGCCGATCACGTTTCCGTAGCGCACGACGCTAAAACCGCAATCATGCGCGCCTTTGATATTGTTCGCGCTTGTAAAAAGTTTATCGCTTACAAGTTTTGTCGCGCCGTAAAGGTTTATAGGGCTTGCGGCTTTGTCCGTCGAAAGCGCTATCACCTTTTTTACGCCCGTTAATAGCGTCGCGTCGATCACGTTTTGCGCGCCGTTTATATTTGTTTTTACGCACTCCATAGGATTGTATTCGGCGATCGGAACGTGTTTCATCGCGGCGGCATGGACGCAATAATCTACGCCTTCCATAGCGCGGCAGAGGCGATCGCGATCGCGAACGTCGCCCACAAAAAAACGCATAGCTTTATGGGTAAAACTCTGGCTTAGTTCGTAATGTTTTTGCTCGTCGCGAGAATAGACGATTAGCCGCTTTGGAGAGTAGCGTTCAAAAATCTTTTTTACAAACGCTCGCCCAAAACTACCCGTGCCGCCCGTGATCAAAATGGTTTTATCGTTAAACGTGGCAAAACTCCTTTAGCGCGTTTTCTATAAAGGCGAACAAGCGCGGATCTGAAGCGATCGAAGCGTGCGTGGCGTCGCCTAAACGTTCGTTAAGCGTCAAAACGTTAATGCGCTTTGCCAAGCGATCTGTATAAACGTTTGGAATAATCCGATCGTTCTCTACCGATAAAAGCGCGAAGGGGGTTTTTACGTTTTTGATATATTGATCGCTTTTGAAGGCGTTGCGGATAAATATATGCGCCGCGAAAAAACCAAAGCGCCATTTTGCCAAAGCGCGGATCGAATTATACGGAGTGATTAAAATCGCGCCGTTTAGTTTGCGTTCGCTTGCCATATAACAAACGACCCCGCTTCCCAAACTGCGTCCGATTGCGATAATCCGATTGTAGCCGTTTCGTATATGATCGTAAAGCGCGATCGCGTCTTCAAAAAGCGCTTTTTGCGTAGGCTTTCCGCCGCTTCTTCCATAGCCGCGATAGTTAAGCGCGATTACGTCGATCGAGTTAAGCAAAGCGTAGTCGGCGCTTACCCGTTTTAATATAGAAGCCGCGACCCATACGTTATCGCAATTTCCGTCAAACCATAAAAGCGCCGTTTTGCTTTGGCGTTTGATATAAAAGCCTTCCAGCTCGATCGGGGTTCGCAAGTCGCTATCTCTATTGATCGTAAAGGCGATTGTTTTGTCCTCTTTTATATCGCCGTCGCGCGAAAGACCGTTTAAGAATATCAGTTTTTCTTCCCATAAAACTAACGCGAGCGCTATGAGAAAATATACGGCGATCGCCCATATAACTACGCTCATAAGATCGCCTTAACGACCGCGTTGATATTTTGCGTCGCGTCGATCGTCCGATCGGCTATTTTGGCGTAGATCGGTTCGCGCAAAATAAATAGTTTGCGTAGGCTATCCGTCGATCCCGCAAGCGGGCGTTTAGCTCTTTCGGATTGGCTAGAAAGCCGCGCCGCGATCGTTTCAAAATCGCATTTTAGGTAGATAACCTCGCCGATTTCGCGCAGATTATCGCAGACGATCGGCAAGCCGCCGCCCGCCGCAAGGACGGCGTTATCAACCGATTTGGCGATCCACGCCGCAAGGAATCGCTCCGCTTTGCGAAACGCCTCTTCTCCCTCGTTCGCGAAAATCTCCGAGATCGACTTACGGGCGTAATCTTCAATAAGCGCGTCCGTATCCAAAAAAAACCGCTCCGTTTTTTGCGCCAAAAGCCTGCCGATCGTCCCTTTACCGCTTCCCATAAATCCGATCAAAACTATATTATTCAATTTAATCCCAAAAGATAGCCCTCCGAAACTCTCTCGATCGTATAGGGATAGTAGCCGTTCAGCGTAACGATCGCGCGGTAGAAAGTTTCGTGAAAACTAAGCTCGATTTGCGAAAAATAGCCGTCGTCTAGCTTGATAGTTTGCGGTTTTAAGGGAATCGAGCTATTAAAATCTAGCGTCACTCGGCTTGGGCGCGGTAGGAGAAAATGGCGGATTAACTCGTCTTTCGTTTGGAGTTTCATTACGTCGTCGGCTACGAAAAACGCGATACGATCGACCCCTTCAAACGATTCGATCGGCGTAAAAACCCCAGTTTGGCGCGGCGAGGGCGCGGCGGAAGGCTGATCGACGCGAAGGGGGGATCGCCAATCGATCGACTTTTCAATCTTGCGATCGGTCGAGGAGATCGATCCGTCGCTCTCTTGGTGCGTGATCTTGATCTCTTTAAGCGTTTTCGCGCCCGCGGGCAGGTTGATCAGCTCCTCTTTAAGCCGTTCGGGCAAGAAAGCCCTAGAGTCGTTGCGATCGTTAGGGTTATCAAGCGGCTCGAAAGGGTTAATCCGCGCAAAAAGCGAAGCGGCGAAAAGGAGCGAAAAATAGAGTTTTCTCACTATTGGCGCTCCCCCTCAATTATCTCTAGCTCGTAAAGTTCGCGCCTAAGTTTTGCGTTTTCCTCTTTGAGCGTTTCGACTCTCGCGCTAAGGGCGCTATCTTCGTCGCGTAACTCCAAAAGCCGTAAAAAGGAGTTGCTACCGTTGAGCAAAAAGTAGAAATATAGCGCGATCGTAAAAAAGATTGCGACCGCAACCAAATGGCGCGCCCTGATAATCGGACGCGAACCGATTTCTCCTAAAAGTTCGTCGCGTATGTCGCTCGTTTCCAACGCCTATCTTCCGAAGGCTTTTTTACCCAAGTATTCCACGCCCGCAATCTGCCGTCCGATCTCTAAAATGCGGTTATATTTGGCGATTCGCTCGCTTCTGCTCATCGAACCCGTTTTGATCTGTCCCGCGTTGATCGCCACCGCCAGATCCGCTATAAAGCTGTCTTCGCTTTCGCCGCTTCTGTGGCTGACGACCGTCGTATAATTGTGGCGGCGCGCTAAACGGATCGTCTGAAGCGTTTCGCTGACCGTGCCGATCTGATTTAGCTTGATTAAAATTGAGTTCGCCGCGCCGCGCTCGATCCCTTCGGCTAGGATCGCTTTGTTGGTTACAAAAAGATCGTCGCCCACAAGCTGCGTTTTGCCGCCAAGTTTCGCGGTGAGTTTTTCCCAGCCCTCCCAATCGTCTTCGGCTAAACCGTCTTCTATACTAACGATCGGATATTTATCGACAAGTTTTTCAAGGTAATCTATCATATCGTCGGAAGAAAGCGTTTTGCCGTTTTCTCCGCCGAGTTTGTAGCCGCCTTTTTCGTAAAACTCGCTACTTGCCACGTCCATCGCTATCGCGATCTCTTCGCCCGCTTTATAGCCCGCTTTGTCGATCGCCTCCAAAAGAAGCGTTATCGGCTCCTCGTTGTCTTTGAGGTTAGGCGCAAAACCGCCTTCGTCGCCAAGCGCCGTTACCTCTTTGCGATCATGCAGGATTTTTTTAAGCGTATGGAAGGTTTCCGCGCTTGCCCGCAGAGCTTCGGGGAAATCGTCGAAGCCGATTGGCATAATCATATATTCCTGAAAGTCGATATTGTTATCCGCGTGGCTACCGCCGTTGATCACGTTTAACATCGGAACGGGCAGAACGCTGGCGTTAGCGCCGCCTAGATAGCGATAAAGCTCTATTTTTTGGCTCTTTGCCGCCGCCCGCGCCACAGCCATCGAAACGCCCAAAACGGCGTTCGCGCCTAGTTTCGAGTAGTTTTCCGTCCCGTCTAAATCCTTTAACAGCGCGTCGATCGCCGCCTGATCAAAAGGCGAAAGCCCCACAAGCTCGTCGGCGATCGCGATATTAACGTTTTCGACCGCTTTCAAAACGCCTTTGCCGCCGTAGCGCTTTTTGTCGCCGTCGCGCAGTTCTAAAGCCTCTCGTTTGCCCGTGCTTGCGCCGCTAGGCACTATCGCGTTCGCTTTTGAACCGTCGCTAAGGACGACTGCGGCGCGAACCGTCGGATTGCCTCTTGAGTCTATTACTTCGTCCGCATGAACGTTATCGATGAAAACCATATTTTCTCCTTTGACGTTAAAGATATTTTACCGATCTAAAGGTTAAAAGCAAGAATCGATCGTAAAATACGCGCGTTTTTAATGAAACGATAATTACCGACCAAGCGCTACCGTTTCGTCCTTTGCGCCTTGCGCTCCTCCGCTTCGTCGCGGGAATGATCGTCTATGTCAAGAAAGCTAGGCGGGAAATGGGACGCAGGCTTAATATAGAGATAATCGATTAAGATACTTGACATTTAAGAAAAAATAGAGTATTGTTCGCTTTCATTTTTCAGACGGGGGAACAATTGAAACAGGTCTGGCACATTTTTGGCGGAGCGGACGACGCTCGCGGCAAACGGAGGTTAGAGCGGATCGCGTCAAGCGGCGCGCTTAATTCGTTTGCGACGGCGACGGGTAACCTATCGGATAGCGTCGCCCCATTGGGAGGCGCGCTGTGAGCTTGGATATTTTTTGGTTTCTGCCTACGGGCGGAGACGGCAGGTATCTTGGCAGATCGGATAGTGCTAGAGGCGCGAGTAACGCTTATCTAAGGCAGATCGCCACTACCGCCGAAGCGCTTGGCTACGACGGTTTGTTGATCCCTACGGGTAGCGGCAACCTTGATCCCTTTATTACCGCGGCGAGTTTGGCGACCGCGACAAGCAGGATCAAACTATTAGTCGCGTTGCGAACGACGACGGCGGGAAGCCCCACCGTGTTTGCTAGGCAAGCGGCGACGTTAGACGAAGCGTTAAACGGGCGATTGATATTAAACGTGGTGCCGGGCGCGTGGACTGAAGAGATGGCGGCGGACGGCGTATTTCTTAGCCACGACGAACGCTACGAAGCGGCGGACGAGTTTTTGACGCTTTGGCGCAAAATAATCAGCGGCGAAACCGTTACGCATAAGGGTAAATACTACCATATAGAAAACGCGAAAAACCTTTTTCCGCCCGTGCAAAAACCGCACCCGCCTCTTTATTTTGGCGGATCAAGCGAAGCCGCGCACGATCTAACCGCTAAACATATCGACGCCTATCTAAGCTGGGGCGAACCGCCAAAGCAGGTCGCCGAAAAGATAGCCGACGTAAAACGAAGAGCGGCGAAACTTGGGCGAACCGTGCGCTTTGGCGTGCGCTTTCAGGCGATAGTGCGCGAAACAAACGAAGAGGCGCGGGCGGCGGCGAATAAGCTTATCAGCCGTCTGGACGACGAAACGATAAAGATCGCGCAGGAAAACCAAAGAAGTTCCGATTCCGTAGGGCAAAAGCGCATTACCGATCTACATGGCGGCAAGCGGGATAAACTTGAGATATATCCCAATATCTGGGCGGGTATAGGACTGATCAGAGGCGGAGCGGGAACGGCGATTGTGGGCGATCCAAAAACCGTTGTGGAGAGGCTTGAAGAGTATGTGGCTTTAGGCGTCGATTCGTTTGTTTTGTCGGGCTATCCGCATTTAGAGGAAGCGGTGCGCTTCGCGGAATTGGTATTTCCGCTGTTAAAAGGCAAAAAACGCCCATTTACGATCCAAAACAACCTCGTAACCGGCGGCGCGTTCGATACGCGGCTTTTAAGCGACAACAGGCAGCTAACCAGCGAATAAACGCGATCGGCGCTATGGCGCCCGCGACAATTAAAAACAAAAAAAAGGAAAGAAGATGAAAAAGTTAATGAAATTAACGTTGGCGATCGGCGCGATCGTTTCGTTTGCGTTTGGAGCGCCCAAAGCGGAGCTACGCATTGGCGCGCAACCTTACCCTCTCTACGCCCCGTTATGGGCGGCGAAAGAGCTTGGTTATTTGGACGAAGAGTTCAAAAAAGTCGGCGCGACATATACGTGGAACGTCTTTGGCAATGGACCGCTTGTAAATGAAGGCGTGCGCGGCGGTAGCATAGATTTAGGAATGATGGCCGATCTGCCCGCTATTATCGCTAAATCCGTAGGTTTGGACATTGTGATTTTCTCCAATTTCGGCATTGGGGAAAAGGCGCTCGCGCTGATCGTGCCTACCAATTCGCCCATTAAAGAGGTTAAGGACATTAAGGGCAAAAAGATCGCCTACGGCAAAGGCACTTACGCTCAACATTTATTGGCGATTTTGGTTAATAACAGCGGCTTAAAAAATAGCGACTTCGAGCATATCAATCTCGCCGCCGGCGATATTCCAACCGCGATAAGAACGGGGCAGATCGACGGCGCGGTAATCTGGGAGCAGTATATTAGTTTGCTCACGGTTACTGGCGACGCGCGAGTGGTAGCCGACGGGACGGGTATTAAGTTGGGCAACAATATATCCTATATTAAGAAAGATTTTGCCCAAAAACACCCCGAAGTTTTAAGCGCGTATATTAAAGCGGTAGAGCGCGGTTCGCAGTATATAAACAACAACAATAAAGACGCGGCAAAACTGCTATCAAATACTTTCAAAACTCCACCCGAAACGTTGGAATTGGTTTTCTCGCACTTCGAGTATTACGCCAAGTTTCTACCGCGCGATATTGCGGAGATCGAGAAGGTGAAAAACTACGTCTTAAAAGAAAAAATTATCGCCAGAGACGTAAATATCAACGAGTTCGTTACGACCAAGTATATCGAAAGGGCGGGTATATGAAAGGCGCGTTTATTGCGCGGTTTGCGGCGATTGCGATCGCGCTTTTTGCCTTCGAGCTTTTCGCCGCGCAAAAGCCGACGCTTCGGATCGCCGCGCAACAGACGCCCGCTTACGCTTCGCTATGGGTCGCAAAAGAGCTTGGCTGGTTCGACGAAGAGTTCAAAAAAGTCGGCGCGACATATACGTGGAACGTGTTTTCGGCGGGACCGCTTGTCAATGAAGCGTTAAGCGCCGACGGCGCGGACTTGGGCGTTTCGGGCGATCAGCCCGCGATCACCGCCAGATCGGCGGGATTGGACGTGATCGTCGTCGCCAATCTTGGATCGGGCGAGCGCACGATTGGGTTAATCGCGCCGCCAAATTCGTCGCTCAAAACCGTTAAGGATTTCAAGGGCAAGAAGATCGCTTACGGCAAGGGATCGACGGTGCATCATCTGCTCGATCTGTTGCTCAAGGAAAACGGGTTAAGTAAAAGCGACGTGGAGCATATCAATCTAGGCGCGGAAGATATTGGCGCGGCGCTTGATCGCGGCGATGTGGACGGCGCATTGACGTGGGATCACACATTAACAAAGCTGATCTCCGAAGGCCGAGCGCGGCTGATCGCCGACGGCTCTGGCATAAAGCTAACCAACCGCGTCAACTACGTAACGCGATCGTTCGCCGAAAAACACCCGGAGGTTATCGCGGCTTATATCAGAGCGATCGATCGCGGCGCGCAATGGATTGAAGGCGACAATAAAGATGAAGCGTATAAATTGCTCGCGCCAATTTTTAAGCTAGATCGCGACACGTTTAGCAAAGTGTTCGCCAACCAAAAGCTCTACACAAAGTTTAGCAAGCGCGACCTCGACGAAATCCGATCGGTCAAAGATTATCTGCTAAAAGAGCGATTGATTCGCAACGATATAGATATCGACAAGTTTATAACGACTAAATATATCGAGGCGGCTGGAATATGAGGCGGCTAGGTTGGTTTGCCGCGCTCGCGACGTTACTATTTGCGCCTAATCTATTTGGCGCCGAAAAGCCGACGCTTCGGATCGCGACGACGCCATATCCGCTTCACGCGCCGCTATGGATCGCAAAAGAGCTTGGCTATCTGGACGAGGAACTAAACAAAGTCGGCGCGACATATACGTGGAGCGTTTTTGAAAATGGTCCGCTAATTAACGAGGCGGCAAGAAGCGGCGCTATTGATACGGCGATTTTAGGCGATCAGCCCGCGATCATCGCTAAATCGGTCGGGCTGGACATTGTGGCGTTTGCCAATATCGCGGCGGGCGAAAAGGCGATGGCGTTGATCGCGCCTACCAATTCGCCCATTAAAGAGGTTAAGGACATTAAGGGCAAAAAGATCGCCTACGGCAAGGGAACTTACGTACAACATCTGCTCGTTTTGTTGTTGGAAAAACACGGCGTAAAAAGCGACGACTTCGAGCATATCAATCTAAGCGTCAATGATATTCCGATCGCGTTGGAAAACCGCCAGATCGACGGCGCGCTAATATGGGAACATTACATCAGCTTGCTGACGCTTTCGGGCAAAGCGCGGGTGATAGCCGACGGCGAGGGGATAAAGCAAGGCAACATTATCGCCTACGCGCGAAGCGATTACGCCAAAGCGCATCCGCAAGTTTTGGCGGCGTATATACGCGCTCTTGATCGCGGCGCGCGCTATGTCGGCGATCATCCAAACGAAGCCGCCGCGCTACTTGCGCCAGCGTATAAGTTGCCGCTTGACGTAACCGCCGCGTCGTTAAAACGAATGGATTTTCACATCAAGTTCGCGCCGCGCGATCTAACGGAGATCGCAAGCGTACAGGCTTACTTGCTAAAAGAGAAAATTATCCGCAAAGAAGTTGATATTGCCGACTTTGTTAGCAAGAAATATATTGATTTGGCGGGGATTTAGATTATGTTAAGACGGGCTGGTTTAGCGGCGCAATATCTAATTCCAACCGCGCTGATTATTATCGCGATCTTGCAGATTCGGCAGCCCAATACTACATATCACGTTTTATCTATCGTTTTGCTCTTAACGCTGATCGCGAGTTGGAAGATCACGGGTATTCTCGATTGGAGTAGGCGCTTTACTATAAATCTCGTTTTATATCTCGTTTTACCCATAGCGCTGATCGCGATTTGGAAGATCGCGGATATTGTCGGCTGGATTCAGCCCTATACTATGCCGCCGCCCGAAGACGTGCTAATGACGGGCGTCGAGTTTATCAAGGACGGTACGCTTTATCAGCATACCAAAGCGAGCATAATCCGCGTTTTGGAAGGCTTTGCGATCGCGCTGGTTTTGGCTCTTACGCTTGGGATTGCAATAGGGCTGTCCCCGCAGGTAGATCGCCTGACCAAAGCGATCATACAGGTGGTGCAACCCATTCCGCCAATCGCGTGGATACCGCTCGCTATTTTGTGGTTTGGTATCGGCGAAGGATCGAAGATCTATATCATAGCTATCGGCGCGTTTTTCCCAATCTTAATCAATACGATTGAAGGGATCAGGAATATCGATCCAAAGTTTCTGGAGCTCGCCAAAGTGTACGAAACGTCGCGGCGGCGCGTGATCGCGCGAATAATCCTGCCTGGCGCGGCGCCGTTTATTATGGCGGGCGTGCGTCTGGGACTTAGTATGGCGTGGATTTGCGTAGTCGCCGCGGAGCTGATCGCGGCTCAGGCGGGAATCGGCTATATGTTGATGGACGGGCGCTCGCTCGCTCGTCCCGATATGGTCATTTTGGGAATGTTGATTATCGGCGTCGTTGGAAAGGCGCTTGACGATCTGCTACGCAAGATCACAAAAAAGGCGATCAAGTGGCAGTAGAACCTATTGAGCAAATACGCGATTTAAGCAAGCTGTATCTTACTAAAGACGACGAGCCGCTAGTTCAGGTAGAGCCTATTTTGCAAATACGCGATTTAAGCAAGACCTTCGTTCGCAAAGACGCGCAAAACCGCGCGCTAAAAGGTATCAATCTGAACGTGGATCGCGGCGAGTTTATATCGATTATAGGCGCGAGCGGTTGCGGTAAATCAACGTTACTTAGAATTATCGGCGGGCTGGAGACGGCAAGCGAGGGCGAAGCGATCTTTGAAGGCGAGGCGGTAAGTAAGCCAAGCCGAGATCGCGGTTTTATCTTTCAGGATCATCGTCTATTGCCGTGGCTTACCGTGATCGACAATATCAAGTTCAGCCTGCCGCCCAATACGGAGGGCGCAAATGAAATCGCTTTGGAGAAGTTGGCGATCGTGGGACTAAGCGGTTTCGAGCGGCGTTATCCGCGAGAGCTTAGCGGCGGTATGTCGCAAAGGGCGGCGATCGCTAGAGCGCTTGCCAACAATCCAAAACTGCTGCTACTCGACGAGCCGTTCGGGGCGCTTGACGCGATCACGAAAATACGCTTACAAGAGGAGATTTTGCGTATTTGGAACGCCGAGAAAATTACGATGATCCTTGTTACGCACGACATAGACGAAGCGGTCTATCTTGGACAGCGCGTGGTGGTGATGGGCGCGGGCGACATCGACTCGATTCGCCGCATAGAGCTTAGCTCGCCGCGTAACCGCGTAGGCGCTGATTTTGCGCGGCAAAAATCGGCGATCTACAAAGCCTTTTTCGGCGATCTTGAAGCGCCGTTTACTTATGCGATCTAAATCGCCGCGAAACCAAAACGAATCTCAAGCGGCGCAATTGATGCGGCTTAAATTCTAATCGTCGGCGCTTTTTGTGAAAGTCGAACTTTACGCCATTGAAGAATCGCGTTATGTTCCGATATATGAGCAGGTTTTACTCAAAGGAGATTTCATAAAGCGTCTGTTAAGAGCTTTCTTGGTTCTGCTCGCGTTAAGCGGCAGTTTGTTCGCCGATATATTGTCTGATTACATATCGTGGGTTAGACCTTCGCATGTGCGCTATATCTTTGTGTCGACTAATGGCGGCGTAGATTACAATGCAAGCGAAGGGCTTGGGTATTCAAGCTCGAATGGGATTAACTATACGTCTCAGTCCGTTGGCAATTATGCGGCATATGTCGGTATTTACGTAAGAGTGTATGTGCAACCTGGCGGGCTTCCCAGCGTAGGTTACGCGCATCTGTACGATTACAGCACGGATAGCGAAATTGTATTTACCAACAACGGAAGCAGTATCGCTTATACCTATCCAGCCTCTTACGCAAACGCTGTTTGGGGGCGTATAAATGATACGGTTGGTAGTACAGACGACGGCGTAGGTCCGTATTGGGATTGGTTTATTGCAATGCCGTATTTAGGGCAGTCTGATCGCGTTGTTAAAGTGGACAGTTGTTTTGTTTATCAATCCAATACCTACTGCAAAACCGCTAGAGTGACGATCAATGGACTTTAATCCCCTATCGTCGATTGGCGCTCTTTGGCAAAAACCGCTTAATTACGCCAATACAATAAGAGTTAATAATGGCGCAAAGGAGGCTTTGCGTACAAACGCCGTCGCATTGGAAACAAAAACGAAAATAATAGCATCCGAACGTTATCAAACTTACAGCGCCAAGATCGACGCGAAGGTTAAAGCAAAAGCCGACGACGCCGCGTTTGTCGTTCAAGAAAGCAAAACCCATACGCATACGAGCGTCGTCAATTCGTATGAGCAGGCTGTAAACGACTTTGGCTTGTCCGAAAGAGCGGCGCATACTTTTGCGGCTGTGCGTAACGATATGTACGCCGAACGATATGGTATTGCGGAAGAGGATCGAATATCCGTAGAAGTAGCGAAAGTTTTCGCGCAAACTACGGACGCTTTCCTTAAAGAGTTTGCGGACAATCAGAATTTGCCTGAAGCAACAATGCTAGGGCTTAGCGCGCTTAATTTTTCGCTACCGATTTATTTCCCTAACGATAGCTCGTTTGGCATACCGGTAGAAAGCTATTACGGCAACCTGAAGGGAGAAAATAAACCCACCCGCGCTATTCCTACGCCGCCAAGCATAGCGAATATAGCCGACGTTTTGCGAGCTAGAATACAAAATGTTGGTTACGGCAATCCAGATTTCTTAGAGTTTTTCCGCCCATACGAAGGTGAAAGCGACGAGCATTTTGCGCAGAGAGTAGAAGGACGTCGCCTAAGGTATGAGCTAGAAAAACGATTGATTGCCGCTTACGATGAAGCTATAGCCGCTTCGCCGGAAAAAGCCGATCTGTTCAACATTAAGTTTGCGAATAGCTGGGTCAAATTGTAGGATGGCGAAACAAGCGTTTTTTGCAATAACAATTGTTATAAGCTTGTTTGCTTTATGGTTCATTATAGTGAGTAATAAGGAAAAAGAATCGGTATTTACAGCACAAAACGTATTGGTAGGCAGCCCCCCTTCAACGACATTTAAAGCAGATTTAGAACCGCTTATAGCAAATATCTCAAAACAAAGCGGCGTATATATGGATGCTCCGATAGTCAAAACGATGTCTATTCGGGCGAAAAACGCCTATCAACCAAACAGCGTCGCGTCACATAACGCAAAAGATATATCCGCTATACTATTGCGTTGTATCTTTGAAAACGAAGAACATTTCAATCTTGTTGTTTTTCCATCCGTAATCATAGAGCCTGAAAAGTATCAACTTATTATTAATTCAGATCGAGGCATATACCAAATCGAGCTTGATTTTTTATATTCTTTAGAGGTAGGGAGATCCTATGATTTATTTTTTAACAAAGATCCGTTTTCCATAGGCGGCATTCGAGCGTTTGACTATGCCGTTCAATCAAACGACGCTATTCAGAAAGCTATGTTAGAACCGCCGCATTTGACGCCGTCGGTTACGCGCCCTATACTATATGGAAAGGAATAACAATGAACGATAAAAAACCGCGCGAAGCGGCGCTACTAAAAGAGGCGCTCTCGCGCTTTAACGATGAAGGGGCGATCAGAGTACTTACGACGCTAGACGAAAACGGCGCGCCGCACCCCGTATGTAAAGGATCTTTGCGTTGGAACGGCGAGACGATCGAATCATGGGAGATTTTGGAAAGTTCGGAAACCAACCGCAATCTGACGCGCGCGATCTGGTTTGATAAGCCGATCGCGATCTTGCTGATCACGTCCGATAAAAAGGCGTACAAGTTTTCCGTAAAAGTCTCGCGCAACATTATTGCGGGCAAAGCCTTTACCCGCGAATACGAGGCGGCGCAGAAGCGCTTCAACGGACGCGGGATCGCGGGCGTGTGGCGCTATGAAATAGTGAGCGTCAAAGACGAAACGCCCGCCGCGCGAATCGACGAGGAACAAAGGGCGCGTCCATACTTTACTCATCTTGATCAACTTGCCAAAAGGGATAGCCAATGAGCGTGAAACGAAGCGAATTAACCTTTGACGAGGTGGCGGCGAAATACCCCAATTTTCCTCGTATGCCGCTACTGAAAATCGATATTCAACGGCGCGGCGCGGCATATACGGACGCGGCGTTGGAGCTGTTTGATCCCGCCGTTCATCAAGTCGGCGGCGCGCATATTTTTGGCAACCGCGACGGCAAAATTACGGGACGCCCCGAAGGTATGCTACTGCGCGACGGTACGTCGCTGGTCGTTACTACGGCGCCGATCGAGCAAAATCCGTACCTTATCGACGCGATCGACGGCAAACTTTACGCCGTCGATCAGGGCAAACCGATCGAGCGCGTATGGTACTGGGAAAAACCCGACTATTACGACAAAAAAACAAGCGGCGGGATCGCAATGCAAAACGTGATCAGCGCGCGACCGCAACGACTATCGCTCTCGCCGTACCGTTACTGCTGGTTTTGGAGCGAGGAAGGCGGCGGAGGGTGTAAGTTCTGCGATATTGTGAATAATCTGAAGCAGGCAAAAGACGAGATCGGTATGCCGACCAGACTTAATCCCGCCGACATTAAAGAAACGTTAAGCGAGGCGCTAAAGGAGCGCGGGCGATTTACGGCGATCTGCGTTACGGGCGGTAGCGATATTCGCGGCGATAGTCCGTTCGATAAAGAAGCGGATTATTACATCGAAACGTTGCAAACGGCGGGCGATTGTTTTAACGTACCCAAAATCCCTATTCAGCTAATCTGCACGGCGATGAAAAAAGATCAGCTCAAACGCATTTACGATAACACGCCCGTCTCTAGCGTTACGATGGATATAGAGGTGTTAGACGAGGAACAATTTAACCGCGTTTGTCCTGGCAAAGCGAAGTGGATCGGCTACAAAGAAATGAAACGCCGACTATTCGACGCGGTCGAGATATTTGGCGAAAACCGCGTGAATACGGGAACGGTGGGCGGCGTGGAACTTACCGAGCCTACGCGCTTTCGCGACGAGAACGAGGCGTTAGAGCAGTACCTAAGCGAAGCGGACGACTTGGCTAATCACGGCGTGAGCGTTATACA
Source organism: Helicobacteraceae bacterium (assembly GCA_031275395.1). GTDB lineage: Bacteria > Campylobacterota > Campylobacteria > Campylobacterales > SZUA-545 > JAIRNH01. The sequence continues at coordinate 61,215 of JAISOU010000042.1, forward strand.
CTGCGTGTGGAATCCCAATCCTGGATCGGCGTACGCTGGAAGGCGCAACGGATCGCTAGAGTATTACGTTCGGCTCGCGCAAGGCTTACAGGAGATTCGGCGGCGGCATAACTTGCTAATCGACTTTGACGACTACCGCCGTTGCGGCAACCACCCCGATACCGATTTGGCGCGGGTTTTTTAGCCGCCTAAAGCAAAGGATAACGTATGAACGTCAAGAAACGCGAATTAACCTTTGACGAAGTCGCGGCGAAATACCCCGATTTTCCCCGCTTTGTATTGCTGAAAACCGACGCGCATCGACGAGGCGTGGCATATACAAACGCCGCGCTCTCCGCGTTTGATCCTGCGTTGCACCAAAACTTTGGCACGCACCTATTTGGCTCTCGCGACGGTAAAATCGACAAACGCCCCGAAGCGCTTACTATGCGCGACGGCACGTCGATCATCGGTTTGCCTACGCCGATCGAAAATAATCCGTATGTGGTCGATCTAATCGACGAACGGCTGTTTATAACCGATAACGGCGAGCCGATCGAAGAGGTTTTTTATTGGGAAAAGCCCGACTATTACGACAAGCGCACCAAAAACGGCGCTATTATGCAAAATGTGGCGAGCGCGCGCCCTCAAAGACTTTACGTTATTCCAAATCGCTACTGCCATTTTTGGACGGCGGACGAAGGCGGCGGCGGGTGTAAGTTCTGCGACATTGTAAATAACCTGAAAGCTCAACGCGAAGAGATTGAAATGCAAACGCGCATAAAGATCGACGACGTGCGCGAAACGATCGGCGAGGCGCTTAAAGAAAAGGGCAGATACGCGGCGATCTGTTTATCGAGCGGTAGCGATTTTCACGGCGAAAAGCCGTTTGACAAAGAGGCGCGGTTTTATATAGACGTGTTGCAGGCGATCGGCGAGAGCTTTAATACGCCTAAGTTTCCATCGCAACTAATCTGTACCGCGCTGACTAAAGAACAGCTAAAACAACTATACGATAACACGGGCATTTCTAGTCTAACGTGCAATATCGAGGCGTTGAGCGAAGATCTGTTTAACCGTTACTGTCCGGGCAAAGCAAAATGGATCGGTTACAAGGAGTGGAAAAAGCGGCTTTTTGACGCGGTGGAAATCTTTGGTCCAAACCGCGTGAATACGGGTTTTGTGGCGGGCGTAGAGCTTGCGCGTCCGTATGGAGTTAAAAGCGAAGAGGAAGGTTTGGAGCTTATCCTGAACGAAGCGGAGGATTTTGCGCGGCACGGCGTGAGCGTGATCTATATGGTTTGGCAACCGCGACCGGGTAGCGAGCTTGGCAACCTTCATAATCAAACAAGCGGATCGCTGGAGTATTACGTTCGGCTCGCGCAAGGCTTGCAGGAGATTAGGCGGCGGCATAACTTGCTAATCGACTTTGACGACTACCGCCGTTGCGGCAACCACCCCGATACCGATTTGGCGCGGGTTTTTTAGCAAGCCCTACGCGCGATCGACGAAAACGGCGATCGCGCGATTTATAAAGAGAGGTTAAAAATGAAAATAATCGATATGCGTTGCAGACCCGCTTATTTACACGACTTTTTCGGCGCGAATGTCGGAAGCGAGGCTTACGAAACCGCCAAATGGTTAAATAGGCGCGTCGGCGCTAGGGGAAACGACGAGCATTTTGCCCGTTCTTTAACCAAAGAAGGTTTTTTAGCCGAAGTTAAAGAGGCGAAACTGTCGTATGCCGTCGTAGTGGGTAGGCGCACTCCAACCCAACAGATAGACAACGATTTTTTATACGAGATCGTAAAAGATCATAAAGAGCTTTTGGCGATCGGAGGAATCGATCCCGCGCTAGACGGCATTGACGAAACGATTAAAGAGATAGATAAAATTGTCGATAAACTCTCTCTTAACGGCGTTAATATAGAATCTGGATTTGCCTCTCCTCCGCGCCATCCGGACGATAAGATATATTTTCCTATCTACGAATACCTAAGCGCTAAAAATATCCCTTTGAGTTTGATGAGCGGTCCTACTACGCCCGATCCTACTTTTAACGATCCTAACCGCTTAGCGAAAATTGCGCAAACCTTTCCAAAATTGCCTATTATCTGCTATCACGGCTACTACCCAAATATAAACCAACTAATCGGCGTCGCGTTTAGATACGAAAATATCTTTCCTACGCCCGATATGTATGCGTTTTTAGCGCCGAGCCAAGCGCTTATAGAGGCGGGTAAGAGCTTTTTGCAAGATCAGTTGTTATTTGGCTCCTCTTATCCGTTTCGACCTATCGCGCAGTCGATCGAGGATTTTGAGGCGTTTGGTTTCAAAGAGGAGATTTTGAATAAGATTTTTTATAAAAACGCCGCTAGAATCTTCGGGCTTTAGATACGCGCCGCGCTTTCGTTTTGAGCGCTCGCTCCTAAGTGAAACGAAGGGCGCAAAGCGCGGAGAACGGAGCGATTATTCATGCCTGAGCGCTTCGATCGGATCGAGTCTGGCGGCTTTTCTTGCGGGAAAGTAGCCGAAAAAAGCGCCGATAAACATAGAAAACGCGAAACTAATCGTTACGATCGACTGATTATAAACGTAAGGTATACCAAAGCCTATCGTTACAAAATAGGCTAATATCAACCCAAGCGCTACGCCTATTAAACCGCCTAAAGAGCTAAGAGTAACCGCCTCTACCAAAAACTGCGTTAAAACCTCTCGTTCCGTAGCGCCGATAGCCAACCGAACGCCGATCTCTCTCGTTCGTTCCGTTACCGAAACCAACATAATGTTCATAATCCCGATCCCGCCGACAAGCAAGCTGATCGCCGCTACGCTTCCAAGCAGGATCGTAAGCGTTTTTGAAGTAGAGGTAAAGGCGCTCACAAGCTCTTTTGTATCGCGGATATAAAAGTTATCGACTTGATCGGATCGTAGCTTTCGGCGCTCTCGCAAAAGCGCGTTTATGTCGTTTTTGATTGTTTCAGAGCTAACTGCGGGATCGATTGCGATATAAATCGCCCGAACGTCTTTATTACCGCTTAAGCGCCGTTGAAAAAGCGCCATAGGGGCTACGATCAGATCGTCTTGATCTTGTCCAAAAGAGGACGCGCCTTTGCTCTGCAAAACGCCGATTACCTCGCACGCGAAGCGATCAAGCCGCACAAACGAACCGACTCCGTTTGAATTTTCGCCGAATAGCGCCTTGCGCGTCGTTTCTCCCAAAATGCAAACCGCGCTTCCGCCTTTGGTTTCCGCCGCTTCAAACATTCTGCCCGAACTTAGCTCCCAATCCCGCGCTATCATAAAGCCGTTGTCTGAACCTACGATCGCCGTCGCGTAGGTGTTCGCGCCGAAAACCGCCGTTACGCTTTTGCTGGCGTAAGGCGCGGCGGCTTTGATGCCGATAACCTCGTTTTTGATCGCCTCTACATCGCTCATTTTAAACGGCGGCGCGTTTTGATCCATACCGGGCTGCCTACGCTCCTGCCCGGGCTGCAAGATCAGCATATTGGCGCCTAATTTAGCCAACTCGTCGGTAATCGATCGCGTCGCGCCGTCGCCTAACATCACCATCGCGATCACGCTCGCCACGCCGATCACAACGCCAAGCGTCGTCAAAAACGAACGCATAATGTTGCGCCTAATCTCGCGCAACGCCAAAAAAAGCGAGCTTAATATCATCTGTGGCTCTCTATCTCGCCGTCGCGGAAACGAATTGTGCGCTGCGCGTAAGACGCCATATCCTCTTCGTGCGTAACCATAACGATCGTAATGCCCCGATCGCGATTAAAACTGCGCAAAAGCTCCATAACCTCCACGCTACGCGCGCTGTCTAAATTGCCCGTCGGTTCGTCGGCAAGCAAAACTAGCGGTTTCGTTACGATCGCCCGCGCGATAGCGACGCGCTGTTGCTGTCCGCCGCTAAGCTCGGCGGGCGTATGGCTTTCAAAACTCAGAAGCCCGACCTGATCGAGCGCCTCCAGAGCCAGTTTATGCCGATCCTTCGCCTTCATTCCGCGATATATCAGCGGCAACTCTACGTTTTCGCGCGCGGTGGTGCGCCCAAGCAGATTGAAGCCCTGAAAGATAAATCCCAGATATTCGCGCCGCAAAAGCGCCTTTGTATCGCGGCTTAAACCGCCTATGCTAACCCCGCCAAAAAGATATTCGCCGCCCGTAGGCGAATCGAGGCAGCCGATAATGTTCATCGAGGTCGATTTGCCGCTTCCCGAATGACCCATAATCGCCGCGAACTCGCCCTGTTCGATCTTCATATCGACCCCTTTCAGGGCGATCGCCGTCGCTTCGCCTCTGCCATAGACGCGCTTTACGTTTCTAAACTCGATCATAACGCGCTACTTTTCAACCGTCTGCACTCCGACGACGACCAGATCGCCTTCGGCGAGATTTGACTCTTCGATCGCGCTGACTACGCCGTCGGAATCGCCTTTTTTGACCTTTACCATTTTAGGCGCGCCGTTTTCGTCGAGGATAAAAAGCCGATCGCCCGCGCTTCGCGGCGTTCTTGGAGCGGAGGCGGGACGCATAGACATAAAACTGGCGTTTCTCTGTACGGGCGGCGAAAATCTAAAGGCGGCGTTTGGCGCGACGAGCGCGCCTAGCGATTGCTTGGTAACGATCGAGGCTTGCGCCGTCATACCGGGTCGCAACAGCCCTTCAAAGTTATCCGCCAAAACGACCGTGTTATAGGTAACGACGCCGCTAGAGATCTGGCTGCCTAATCGCACCTGCAAAACCGTACCGCTAAACTCGCGGTTTGGATAGGCATTGACCGTAAAGGTTACGGGTTGCCCCTCGCGCACGTCGCCCACGTCGGCTTCATCGACCGCGACAATCACGCGCATATGTCTGAGATCTTCGGCGATCGTAAAGAGCGTAGGCGTTTGCATAGAGGCGGCGACCGTCTGCCCCACATCGACCTCCCGCGTAAGCACCACGCCGTCGATCGGAGAAAACGTCGTCGCTTTACGCAGATTCTCTTCGCCCGTCGCCACTTCCGCTTTTGCCTGTTCAAGTTGCGCTTTCGAGGCGACTAGCGACGAGGCGGCGCGATCGTAAGCGGCTTGGGCGCTATCCATATCCTTTTGCGAAGGATAGTCGCCTTTTGTGCTTTCAAATATCTGTTTTAATCGGTTTAACTGGAGCAGAGCTTCGTTTGCAGCCACTTCGTTCGATCGCAGATTGGCTTGCGAAACTTTAAGTTGCGCCCTGGAGCTGTTTAGCGAGCTTTCGAGTTTCGTCGTATCGAGCCGCGCCAAAACCTGCCCCGCTTTTACGGGATCGTTGTAATCGACCAAAACCTCTTTAAGCGTCCCTGAAACCTCTATGCCCACCGTAACGGTGCGAAGCGGTTCCAGATTGCCCGTCGCCTGAACGCTGACCTTCAAATCGCGCTTTTCGATCGGCGCGGTAATGTAGCGCGTTTGAACGTCCGACGTTTTGAAAAATATCAGCCAAGCGGCGATCGCCAAAACGCCGATAATAACGATCGCGATCGTCAAAGTAAGTTTTTTTCCGCCGCGCTTTTTAGCGCCTAAATTATCGATATCGATCTTCATTTGTCGTTCTCCTTGTCGGTTGCGTAATATAGTTTTGCAAGCTCGATCTGAATCGATATTTGGCTTAACTCGATATCCAGAAGATCGCTTGCTCTGGAGTTCTCCAACGTTTGCGGATCAAAGCGGCTTGTAGTTCCGCTTTCGGCTTGCGCCTTTGTCGCGGATAGAAGCGAATCGTACAGCGCGATATTCTCTTGGGAAACCTCTATGCCCCGCGTCGTCGCTTTGATCGCGCTTTGGCTTTGGGCGTAGGCGCGCTTTTCTCCTTCGATCGTCGTTCTTTCCTGCGATTTCGCGCGAAGCGTTTCGAGCTTTTTCTCTTCGATCGACCACCCTTCGGTAACGCTTAAAGGCATCGACAATCTCAAGCCGTAGTTATAGGATTCGCCGTCGCTCGTTTGCGTTTTCGTATAGCTTGCGCCCGCGCTGGCGCTTAACGTCGGCAGATATGAGCTGGTAGTAATGCTCTGCTGCGTTTTGGCGATCTCGCTTTGTAGCTTGGCAAGTTGCGCCGTAAGCGATCGCGATAGATATTCGTCCTCGTTGATCGCGTTAAACGGCGCGAGCGGGAGCGTTTCTGGATCTAGCGGCGTGATCTTGGCGATCTCCTCTAAACGCGAAATGCGTTGATGTTCTAAATCTAGGCGCGTTTTTCGCAGATTATTGCGCGTTTGCAGAGCGTCGTTTAACTGCGTAATATCGGTTTCGCCCGCCTCGTATTGTTTTTGTTTGATTAGCGCCGCGATCTCCGCGTTTTTCAGCGCCAGCGCGTTTTGCTCTAGGCGAATACGATCTTGTCTATATTGCAAAATATAGGTCGTAAGATTTTGCAGATAGCCGTTAATCTCCTGCGTTAATTTAATTTGCTCCGATTGAGCCCAAAAACCCGCGTAACGAATAGACGCGCTAATGCCGCCCGATCGGAATAGATCTTGGCTAAACTGCGCGCTTGCCTGTTCGCTTCGACTCCATTCGTCCGAACCGCCGCTTTTGCTTTCGGTAATCGATCCGCTTAAACTAGCCGAGCCGATAAAGTCGTATTTTAACCGCTTTCGTCCCGCCTCGATCGCCGCCTCTTTGTGCGCGATCGCGCTTTGAATCTCCTCGCTTAAGTGCGATCGATCCAGCGCGAAAGCGGCGCAAAAGGCAAACGAGATCAATGTGATTATACGCATACCGGTTACCTTATTAGAGCTTCGATTAGTTTATGGGGCGCGACGCGATTATTTCTTGCGATCGCCGATAGAGTTTCGTCGGCGTTTGAAACTTTAACGCCGCTTGCCGCGAGTTTTTCGATCGCCTGATCGCTCGTGAGTTCAAAGAGGTTTGCGACGAGCGAAACGGGCGCGGAAAGCGTTCGCTCTATAACCTCTTTCGCCGCGCTATCGCCGCCGCCTTTTTCGGGAATGATCGCGTAGAAAACGCCGCTAACGACGATGATCGCGGCGATAAGCCCTAGCGACGAGGACTTTTTGAAATAGTCGATCGTCGCCTTTTTGTGATTGATCAGATGAAGCGCGATCGTAGCGACCATAACCAACCCAAAATACTCGTGGATACCCTTAATCGGACGGCTTTCGATATGAAAAAACATCAAAACGCCGGTAAGAAAAACAACCGCGCACAAACCGATCGTCAGAGGAGTAACGAAACTGTTAAGTCGCATAGGTACCTTTCGCAAAAATATGGCGGCATTTTTATTATAGTCGGTGAAGTTTGCGTGAAAAGCGCAATCGTTTTAAAAATCGATCTTCCAAATATGGGCGGCGGCTTTCGCCAACCGCGTTTGACGCGCTTCGACTTTGTCTTCATTCCACTCTTTATAATGCTCCGCGATCGCTTTTGTGGTCTGAAATTCGCTTGTTTGGTAGGTTTTTAGTTTAGCGGCGTAGTCGGCGTTTCCCAAATCGCGGTTTTTAGCGGTTTCAAGAAGCGCGATATTGCCAAGTCTGTAAGTCAGCCTATTAGCTAACGAATCGTCGATATGCTCCCAGCCTTTAGCGGGATTTTCGGGCAGTATATGCTCTAAACTATAAGCGTCGCTTTCCTCATCAAGATCGCGATTAGTTTTATCGCGTTCGATTTCAAATAAAATATACCGAACGACTTTTTTGTTGCGACCGTCGGAAGTTTTGAGCGTTTTTCGCGAAAAAGCGGCTTCAAATACCTTATCGTCGGGGTAAATATCCTTTAGCGCTCGTCTAATTTCAACGGCTTTTTTGTATGTTCCGTCTGAAACCTTTCTTGCTATCTCGTTATATAAACTTTCTTGTTCGTAAGGGGGCAAAGAGCATATAATGTTATAACGAAACGATAGAATCGATACCGCTTCAAGAATATCGACAAATCCATTTCGATCTTTTTCGTAAAATTTTACGTAGCAGGCGATTAGTAGCGCAAAAGGTTGTTGAACCCTAAACATCTTAAGCCGCTTTAGCGCGCCCTTTTCATCTCTCCATACGCGATCGGTAGGATCGCGCAAAGCGGCGTAAATAGGCGCGCCGTTATCTAGATCGCGTAGCAGCTTAGAAGCTCCGCCTCGATCCTTGATCGATTTTTTTATCGTTTTAAATAGATCGCCTTTGCGAACAAGTTTGTTTTGGCTATTCCAAAAAATACGCAAAAACTCTTGAAAACTATCGTCTCCTAAATTTTTGCTAATTCTTTCCCAACGATTTTCTAACGATTGTAACTCTCTTTCGGGAGCTTTTTCATCGTTAATTAACGAAAAGAGATAGTTTTTTAAGAGATCGGAAGCGGAGAGTTTGACCCCTCTTGCGTTAAGCGTTTCAAAAACTTTAAAAGCGTTTAATTCGTCGGTTACCGTTATAACCGTAAAAAAGAGTTTATCGACTAGCGAATCGATAAAAATGGTTATTTTTTTTCCGCTCTCCTCCGCTAAAGAATAGTTACGTTTTATGCGCTCTAAAAACCAAAAAAACGCTTTGCGCAACAGCCGTTCTGAGGCGTTTATGTTGCGCTCTGGGATATTATCTAAAGTCGTCAAATACTCCTGATAAAATTTATTGTTGTTGCGGTTTAGTTCTAATTTTGATTGCGAAACTAAACTAACGGGATCGAGATAACCGATATAACCGCTTTGCAATTGATCCTTTCGTTTAAGGTTATCTTTGGCGTCAAAACCTGAATTAGCAAGCTCGTCAAGGTATTTTAACGCCGATAAGATCATAACGCTTAACGTAGTAATGCGTTGCTGTCCGTCGATAATATCAAAGCGTTTAGAATCTGAGGATTGCAAAACAAGATAACCCATATAATGCGCTTCCTCGCCGTCCGTTTCAAATAGCCCCCAAATATCCCGCCAAAGATCGTCCCACTCCTCTTCGCCCCAAGAGTAATCGCGTTGAAACGCGGGAACGCGGTAGTTTAAGCCGTTGCCAAGCAACTGTCTGAAAGTTTGGTTTGCGGTATTAAAGTTCATAGCCATAATTCGATCTTATCAGCTTTTGCTTTGCGCAAAAATTTCATGGAGTGTATTAGCCTCTTTCATCCACTCTTTTAGCGCCTGCCATTCGTCGTTTTTCAAGAGCGTTTCGCCTTTTTTTAACTCCTTGTTAAAGCGATCGAGCGCGTCGATAATCGCGCTTTTATTTTGTTTGAAAACGTCGATCCACATAGAGGCGGAACTTTTAGCGAGCCTGCTCATATCACGAAATCCGCCCGCGGCAAGCGCCAAAATGCTCTCTTTGTCCTCTTGGCTTAAAACCGAATTAGCCAGCGCGTAGCTAATCGCGTGCGGCAGATGACTGATAAACGCCGCGTGGCGATCGTGATCGACCGCTTTCATCTTGACAATCTTCATACCGATCGCTCTAAAAAGCCCTTCGACTTCGTTTAGCGCGTCCGCGTCGTTTGCCTGCGTATCGCACAGAACGACAATCCGATCGTTATAAAGCGAGCTAAACGCCGCCTTCGGCCCGCTATACTCCGTGCCGCACATCGGGTGCGCCGCCACAAAACGGGAGCGAATAGAGGGCGGAATCGCGCGAACAATCGCCGTTTTGGCGCTGCCCAGATCGACGAAAACCGCGCTTTTTTTGGCGTTTTCGAGTTTTGGCGCCATGGCGGCGATCGTTTCTACGGGAACCGCGAGCGCGATTAGATCGCTTGATTCGATCAGCTCTTCGAGGCTTAAAGCCAGATCGATAATTTTTAGATCGAGCGCGGTTTGCAAGCTTTCAACGCTTCTGCTATAGCCCGCGATCGACCCGAAGAGCCTTTTTTCTCGTGAAGCCAAAGCCAGCGATCCGCCCATTAACCCCACGCCAATAACGCCTAGTCGTTTCAAACGCGCTCCTTTAACGCGATTTTAGCAAGCCTATAGTAAAACCTAAACGCGGATCGGCAAACGCCATACGCAAACCAAGCCGCTAAACGGCGGTTAAAAAGCGCTCCGCAAAAACTCTAATCGCGTATTGGATAAAATCGCGGTTTTTTACGCCAATAGTATGGATTGCGATGCGCATAATAGTTCTGTTTATCTCTTTTGCCGTTTTATCGTTTGCAAAAATCTACAATCAGATCCGCTTTGACGGGCTTGCGCGCCTATCGCCGCAGACCGCGACGGAGATTATCGGCTTTAGCGCGGGGGCGAATATCGACGAAAAACGCCTAAACGAAGCGATCCGCAGACTTTTTGCCCAAGAATACTTTACCGATATTTCAGCCGACGAGCCGTCGTCGGGCGTTTTGCGCTTTACCTTTGTCGAAAAGCCCGTGATCGCGCGGATTACCTTCAAAGGCATGAGCGAAACCGAGCGCGACGATAAGTATATGCCCGTTTTTGGGATCAAAAAGGGCGAAATCTACGATTTAAGGCGTATTGAAGCCGCGAAAAAACGGCTGGTCGCGCTGGCTCAAAGCGAAGGTTATTACGATACGCTCGTCGAGGTCGAACCAACCTACGAGGAAAATAGAGTTTATCTGGAGGTAACCTACGCCAAAGGTAGCCAGATCACGATCGCCGAAACCCGTTTTAACGGCGCTAAAAGTTTCGACAAGAAAGATTTGCAAAAGAAACTCGCCAATAAAGAGGCGCAGTTTATGGGGTGGTTTCCGGGTCGTAGCAACGGCGCTTTGCGGCTTTTGGAGCTACCATACGACAGTTCTAGGCTAAGGGATTTTTATCTATCCAAAGGCTATTTGGACGTTGAAGTAGGCGATCCGTTTTTAAGAGCCGATTTCGACGATTACTTTGCCACGCTAGAGTACGAGGTGATCGAGGGCGATCCTTACGACGTCGATAAGATAACGATCGGCGTAGCCGATCGTAAAGTCGATTTGACGTATTTGATCCAAGATCTGAAATTGCAACCTATGCGCCGCTTCGACATTGAAAAGATGAGATCCGACGTCGATAAAATCTTTGAAACGGCGGCGCAGGACGGCTACGCCTTTGCCCGCGTTAGTCCCGACATACGAAAAGACGAGCGCAAACGGCTCGTGTCCGTAGATTATCGCGTGACTTACGGGCAGATCGTCCGTATTCGCAACGTGATCGTTAGCGGCAACAACCGCACGCTCGATCGCGTTATTCGCCGCGAGGTATTTTTGGCGCCGGGCGATCTTTATAATTTGGTCGATCTAAGGGAATCAAAAGCGGCTATAAGAAGGCTGGGTTACTTTGAAAGCGTAGAGATCGAGGAGCGGCGCGTTAGCGAAAGCGAAATGGATCTGATCGTCGTCGTCAAAGAAACCTCTACGGGTAGCTTGATGGTTGGCGGCGGATACAGCACCTACGACGGCGTGATCGTCAATGCGTCGATCAACGATCGCAACCTTTTCGGAAGCGGTTTTTCTTACTCGTTGGGCGTGGATACCTCAAAGCGCACGCGCAGATACGAGGTTTCGCTGACAAATCCGCGCGTGCGCGATTCCGCCTATTCGCTTAGTTTTAGTCTTTACGATACGCATTACGAGGCGACGACATATATTCGCGACACGCAAGGCGGTAGCGCCACCGTTAGCCGCCGCTTTGGGCGCAACTGGCGCGGAGGGCTAACGGGAAGCTCCACGAACAATAAAAACGAGTATGACGATCCAGACGATTTCTACGTTAACGGCAGGACGACAAAGCTCTCTTTAACGCCGTTTTTAAGTTTCGATAACACCGACGATTATTTTGTGCCTAGAAGCGGCGTAGATCTTTCGCAATCGGTCGAAATCGCGGGCTTTGATAAGGACGAAGAGTATACAAGAACAAGCACAAGCCTCGCGTTTTATTACGGCTTTAACGAGCTTATCGATTACGATCTGATCTTTCGCTACCGCGCCCGCTTTCAATATGCCGACGCGGATATAAACGACGTCAAAAAATATCCGATCGGATCGCGTCTGTTCTTGGGCGGGACGCGATCGCTTCGCGGTTATCAAAGCGGTTCGGTCGCGCCGTATCGCAAAGACGCGAGCGGCGTGGTAGCCAAAGATAAAAACGGCGATCCGCGCTATATTGGCGGCGCTATCGCGTTTAACAACTCCGTAGAGTTCAGTATTCCGCTTGTCGAAGAGGCGAATATGCGTTTTGTCGTCTTCTACGATTTTGGCGCGATCGGCGAAAAAAAGCTAGATATGCGACGTAGTAGCTACGGCGCCGCGATAGAGTGGATTTCGCCGATGGGGCCTTTGCAGTTTATCTGGGCGGTTCCGATCGACGACAAACCCGAAGATACGATCTCTAACTTTGAGTTCACGCTAGGTCAGAAGTTTTGAGTAAAATACGAAGACGAAAGGCAAAGAATGACGACTAAGCATATAGCGGCGATCGCAGACCTAAGAACATCATCAACCCCCCCCCCCCCCCCAGAAATGCGGTCGAATACAGATTGACGACGGGCTTATGCCGCGAATCAATGGACAAATTTAAATTGCGTCCTATACTTAGATATTCAACGTTATTAAATAGAAGCGTTTTATTAAATGCGGATTCGATTCGCAAAAGTAAAAGAAAATATTTTGAATAAACAGTTGCAAAGCGATATTTTAATTTCGTCGGTTGATATTTAACAAAAAATAGCCGGCGTTAAAAACGCGTTCGATTAGTTTGTCCGCTTTTGAGCGGGTAGGGTGATCGCGCCGCAAACGCTTGCCAACATTGCAAAACGTCAATAATCAAGGTTTTCATTTTAATCTTGCTTCCGTCGCCGCCAATCAAAAAATAGACGCGAGGCTACGCCGCGTTTGGATTTTCGCCCGCTCGTTCCTTGCAGACTTAGCAAGAAACGGCTAAAATATAATCCAAAACAACCAAAAGGAGCTATAAATAGATACTATATTATCTATCAAGCGTTCGATCGCGAAGCGCGTAAGGCTTCGGCGCAAAGAGGCGAAAATCTCTCAAACGCTTTTAGCTTCGCGTTCAAACGTCAGTTTTGGTTCGATCAAACGCTTTGAACAAACGGGCGAAATAGCTCTAAACAGCCTTATCAAGATAGCCTTCGCGCTAGGCTACGAGAGCGACTTTAACGAGCTTTTTGAGCGCAAAAACTATCAATCGATCGACGAGATCGTCAATGCCTAGCGCGGTTGCAAACGTCTATTATCAAGGTCGCAAGGTTGGTCGAACGGCGATGGCGGATAATCGACGCGCCGCTTTTGAATACGATTCGGCGTGGATTGCGGACGGCTTTTCAATATCGCCTTTTTATCTGCCGCTTGAAAAAAGGGTTTTTATCGCGGACCTTGAACCTTTTAACGGTAATTTCGGCGTATTTGACGACTCTTTGCCGGAGGGCTGGGGGAGATTGCTAATCGATCGGTTGCTTAAAAAACAAGGGGTCGATCTAGCGTCGATTTCAATCGTAGATCGACTGCTTATTGTAGGCTCAAACGGTATGGGCGCTTTGGAATATAAGCCCGAAAACAGGCTTGTTAAAAAATCCGCAAACGAAACTTTAGCCGAGCTTGCGAAAGAAACCAAAAAAATCTTAGCCGAAAAGGATTCAAATAAATTAGAAACGTTAGTAAAAATGGGCGGCTCTTCCGGCGGAGCGCGACCAAAAGTATTGATTGATTTTGAGAAAGAGGCGTGGATTGTCAAGTTTAGATCGTCGTTTGATCCGCGTAACGTCGGCAAGATAGAGTTTAACTATTCGCAAGCGGCGCGTTTAGCCGGACTCGATATGCCCGAAACCAAACTATTTGAAGGCAAGTTTTTTGGCGTTAAACGCTTTGATCGGCGCGGCGCAAAAAAGATTCATAAACTTTCGGCTTCGGCTCTGTTAAACGCCAGCTATCGTTTGCCGTCGTTGGATTATGTCGATCTGATAAACGCCGCGCTAACTCTTACGCGAGATTTCGCGCAGGCGCAAAAATTATACCGTCAAGCCTGCTTTAACGTTTTTGCTCATAACCGCGACGATCACGCAAAAAACTTCGCTTTTCTTTACGATGATAATAAATGGAGCGTTTCGCCCGCTTTTGATTTAACTTATAGCGAAGGGATTAACGGCGAACACGCGACGACGATCGACGGCGAAGGCAAAAATCCGACAAAAGAACGCCTATTAAGCGTCGCGAATAAAGTCGGATTAAATATGAGTTGGGCAAAGATTACGATCGAGGAAACCAAAAAGGTCGTTGAAAAAGCAAGGCTTTTTAGCGCGGATCGCAACTCATAGTGATCGTTTGATTTTCCATTTGCGACGGCTAAGATAAAAAGGGCTTCGCGCCAAGTATTTGAAATATGGTTTCTGTTCTTGCGCGTTTCATTCGGCGGCATTTTTTCGGATTGCGGATTATAATTGTCAATTATAGGCTTGAGCTACGGACGCGGCAAATAACGCGTTCAAGGTCGTTTGGGGTATCGACGGCAATTGTTTTGGAATCGACCTCTATGTATTGAACGCGCATTCCCGCTTCGATAAAACGCAGTATTTCAATATCTTCGATCGTTTCTATTGCCCCGCGCGGAGATTCGCAGAAAAATTTTAACGCTTTTGGGGTGAAGCCATAAACGCAAACCTGTTTGTAATACGAGGCGTTTATAGAACCTTTTGGAAACGGAGCCGCCGATCGCGTTAGATATATGCCGCGCCCGTCTTTTGACGCTATGACTTTCGGTATGGTCGGATTGATTAGATCGATCGGATCGTTTATGCGAGTCATTAAATTGGTTACTTGAATGTCGGCGCGCGCATTGTCGATAAACGGCAAAATAGCCTGTCGAATAGTTTCAGATTCTATCAGCGGTTCGTCGCCTTGTATGTTTACATAAACGTCCGCGTTGATTTTCTTTGCCACTTCGCCAACGCGATCCGTGCCTGTTTTATGTTTTGGCGACGTAACGATATGATCAATATTTTTCTTTAAGCAAACCGAAGCGATTCGCTCATCGTCTGTAGCCACAAGAACTTGCGCGAAATCTTTTACTTGTTTAGCGCGTAGATACGCATGCTCAATCATCGGTTTGCCGCAAATATCCGCTAGCGGTTTGCCCGGAAAACGACTGCTTGCGTATCGCGCTGGAATAACGCCTATTATTTTCACGCCGCTTCTCCTCGCCAAGCGCGGCGCGCGCGCAATCGCGGATTACTTAGCCTGCGGGGGCGGGGGGAACAGCGTTGCTAGGACGAGAAGAACGCTCAATGGCTGCCAGATTGTTTTTAATCCAAGCTTTGGATATTTCTACGTCTAACTGCGTATGCACGTCTTTACCTGTAACCCATAAGCGAGTTATTGGTATGACTTTATCGCCCATCCACCACCAACAAGCGGGACCAGTTTCGCCGCGTTTTGTCTTGATTAAAGACGAATGGCGCACTGTCCAAGGACCCTGATCATAGAACACAACGCTAGGGTAACTCTGTCTATTTGTATCTGCGCCTTTTAGATCGAGAAAACTTTTTAGATATCCGTCTTCGTCGATCGTCATAGCGCGATATGGGTGATCGTCTTGCGCTTGCCATACAGTCATACAACCGTCCACATCTTTGTTATTAATTAAAGTTTGAATCGTAGCGTCAATATCCGCGCCGCTATTCATTAGCGTATTTCCTAGCAATATGGTTACTGTTCCTATATCGGCGCTTAGCGTTTCTTTTGCCGCTTTTACCCCATGTAAGATTGCATCGCCGTGGTTTGTAAATGGTTGCGCTAAATCTTTTGGACGGTCGATAATTTTAGCGCCGTATTTGAGCGCTTCGTTTTTAATAAGTTCGTCCTCCGTAGAAACAAATACTTCGTCGATCAGCTTTGCGTCGTTTGCGTAAGATAGTTGCCAACCTAAAAAACTCTTGCCTTCAATCTCGACTAAATTCTTATTTTTAATGCTTTGATTGCCGCCTTTTGCGGTAATAAGAGCTATGTTTTTCATTTTATTACTATTCTCCCGTTTAACGCTTCAAAATATTTATCGCAAATACTAGCGCGTCGAGTTTCATTTGTTTTGTCGCTATGCATTTTGTTTTCAATGCGCTTGATTTCGTTCACAGCGCAACCTTTTTTTTAACTGTAGTTCCGCTTGGAAACATTGTATGGCAATCGCCAATTTTAACGCCGATAAAATCAACGTTATTATCAATAGCGGCGTTATAATCCTCTATGGCGTCGCCAAAGAAAACAGCCTCTGTCGGTTGAAGCGCGTATTTTAGCAAAATATGTCTAACCCATTCGGTTTTTTTAGTAGGCGATCCCAGTATTTCAGTAAAATAGTCCGCTATGCCTTTCGCTTTAGCGATTGCGATCATTTCATCTGTAGGGGTTCCGCTGATCACAAAAAGAAGCGCCTCGTTTGCTTTAGCGGTTTTTATAGTTTCAAGCGCGCCGTCTATAAAATTTGAGGCGACGATCTTATCGAATACGAGTTTTGAAAAACAATCGCATAATTCGCCAAGGCGTTTTTCGTCAAGCTGTCGATGTAAAAGCTCTTCGTAAAAGTACTTGAACTTTTCAAAACGAGAAACGCCGCCGTGCGCTAGGTGATATTCAACCACCTTTTGCTCTATCTCTTTTCCAAAAGGGCGAAACATTTCCGCAAAGGCTTCAGTTTTGATATTAACCGAATCTGTAATTACCCCGTCCCAATCAAAAATAATAGCTTTATATTTCATTCTATTTCCGCAATAATTGCGCAAGGCGCGCCATCGGCGTCTGCAATAAGCATAGGCGCGATCGTAATGCGAGAATAATTGTAATTTTTCGACGGAATATACAGATCTTCAATAATCAAAACTTCTGGATCGGATAGAAACGCTATATGCGCCTGCCTGCCAGCTTCTTTGTCGCGATATGCGTTTATGGATATAAAATCCACTCCGATCGCTCGAATCGACGCAAAAGAGGACTTAATGTATTTTGCCGCGCTTTCGTCGATTCCGGGGTTGTCGTTCCAATATTTATCCTGATTGTAAAAAACGCCGTAGCCAGTTCTGATTATTAGTATATCCGTTTTGTCTGAAATGCTAGAACGCATAAGGTGATTTGCCGTTATGTACTCTCCATTTTGCATAGGTATATCGCAAATAAATGGATTTTCAAATACAAAAAAAGATGGGGAATAGTCAGATAGCGATTTGCCGTTTGCTATATAATGAGACGGGAAATCAATGTGCGTCCCAACGTGATTTGCCGTTGATATTTGTAGAGAGTTTGTTCGATTGCCCTCGCCGATCGAGTTTACTTGAACAAGGCAAAAATTATTTCCGCCGTTATAGCAAGGCATATTGTTGCGCATAAAACGAGACAGATATATATGCTTAACTTTTTGCATGTCGTATATCGTATATCATTTTGACTATGCCTTGTCCTATATCTACGTAAGTATTTGATATAATTTTGCGCGCCTCTTCAAGCTTTGCGTTATACGGCGATACAACATAGTGGTTCATTGCGGTTTGTCCTTTATATACAATTGCGGTATCGCGCCCCGATATTTCTTTGATTAGTTCAATCAATTCTTTGGTTCTAAGTCTTTCTAGCCCTGTTATAATGAAATATTTATTTCTGTAGGTTTCTTCAAGAGAGTCTGCCGTCATTATTGCCGCGTCTTTCACATGAATAAATTCTCGCAATTCGTTGCCAGTACCTTCGTATTCAAATTTGTCGTTGAACAATATGCCTTCCAACAAACGAAATAAACCGTTTTTGCCGTCGCTTCTATCGCCGTATAACGATCCGTATCGCAAGATAGTAAATTCTAAGCCATATCGTTCATAATAGTCCGCGACAAAGCTTTCGCATGCGCGCTTGGACGATCTGTAAAAACTACCGTAATCAGAAAACACATAAGCGCTTGACGCGAAAATAAATCGTTTGACTTTATTTATGCGGCAAGCTTCTAGTAGATTCACGCTACCAAGCACGTTGCACTTTACCGTGTCTATCGGATGATTGGCGCAATCGCCAATATCGGCTATTCCGGCAAAATGAAAGACATAATCAACCCCTTCGGTTATTTTAATAAGCTGGTCAAGATCGAGAATATCGCCCGCGATCATCGTTTGATCGTCGCGTTTATATCTACTCTCGCGCACGTCAAAAAGAATAACTTTATAACCTCTTTCGGAAAGTTCGTCGGCTACATTTGACCCTATGAAACCTGAAGCGCCGGTAACTAATACTTTTTGCAATTTAGATATTATCCAAAATATTTTTTACAGAATCAATCTCTTGTTTTAATCGCGCTTCAGTTGCGTAAGAACCAATATGCGGCGTTAATACGACATTTTCAAGCGCTGTGAGTTTTCCTGAATACGGTTCGCCTTCAAAACAATCTATGCCCGCGCTCGATATTGCGCCGCTAATAAGGGCGTGATGGAGCGCGTCTTCATCTACTAAGCCGCCGCGAGAGATATTTAATAAAATAGCGCCGCGTTTCATTTTTACTATAGCGCTAGCGTTTATGATATGGCGATCCTCTTCAGAATAGGGAATATGCAAAGAAATAATATCGGACCTCGCTAATAGTTCGTCAAAAGATAATAGCGTAATATCTATATGAGTTTTTAGATATTTGTCGTATCCGATAGCGATCGCGCCAAAAGATTTAACAAGTTTAGCGACGGCGCTTCCGATCCGTCCGCAACCAATAATGCCAACAGTTTTACCAGAAAGTAAAGCGCCCATAGATTTAGCGAAGTCGCCAGTCCTTACGCCTCTATCTGATTTTGATATGTTTCTAAGTAGATCGAGCATAACGCCAATAGTTAATTCCGCAACGGCTTGCGTGGGAGCGTCTGGCGTATTGAATACCTTTATTCCCAATTCGTTTGCCGCTTTAAGATCGACGTTATCCATTCCAACGCCGCAACGAGAGATAATTTTAAGATATAGTTTAGAGATTTCCAGCGTTTTACGCGATATTGTTTCTGTACCGGCGATCAGAAATTCTGGTTTATGTTGCTCCAACAACGCGATAAGTTCGGTTTCGTCTAGCTTTCTTCTAAACGGATTTAAGATATATTCTAAATCGCCGTCCTCAATCAACTTAATCGCCGCGCCGTTACCCGCGTCAAACGAAGAGGTGGTAATTAAAGTTTTAGAAGGCAACTTTATTTCCCTTTCTGTTGGATAAGACAAACATATTATAGGCTTTCAGCTACAACCCCTCGCGTATTTTTCGCGTAGCGCTTTGCGCTTTTGCTTGTTTGGGATAAAGCAACAATATAAAAGAACTAACCACTTAGGGTATTTTCGCCGATCGGCAATATTAAGCGTCGATCTTGTTTGCGACGCCGTTAAGACTCTCGCGTAGCCGACCGATATTATTTGACATTTCATTGTTACGATCATTAACGGATTTAACAAGTTGCTCGTATCTGACTTCCAGCGAACTTGCGGGCGGATCTAGCATATTTATTTTGACGATATCTTTTACATATCCTTCAGGCTTATCGGGAGGCGTATAACCTTCGGGATATTCGTTGATAATTGGCGCCAACTCTATATGATACGATATTGGCGAGGATGGAGAAACGCTAAATAAGGCAGAATCAGAGAACTCGCTTGCGATCAGTACAATAAATTTCATATCTAGTTTTGGGTCATGCCAAAATCGAAGTTCTTCAACCCCCTCGGGCGAAAGCGAAACGTCATAAAAGTAATGCTGCTTTGAGTAGTCGGCATCGACGCCTGCTATATATATGCGGGTATATCCTAAAACAGCCGCAAACGCAATCATAAAGCTCCCAGTTTGGGGAAATTTGTTCAGGCGCAAGCATTGCTTTTCAAACTCCGTTAGCTTGCCAAGATTATGTTCTTGCGCGAAACGATAAACGCGATCAACAGGGTCGTGAAAGGGCGGTCTCGGGTTTTTACCTACGGAGGCTAAGAATTCGCCCGGAGCAAGCGCGTCGTATTCGCCTTTACTTGCGGCTACATAGATGGTAAAGAAATAATTGTAAATAAAACTATTAAGCGTGTTGCCGCAAAAATATTTATCGATTTTTCTGCCGGCGTAATATTTGGCTTCGTTCCAAAATTGATTAACGCGCCAGACTTCAATATCACGCGGTAATCTACGATAATCTATCGCCGCAACGCTGGGTCCGTTTCCCACTATAAAAACCGATCTACCTTTTTCGTTTCTCATTGTCAATTAGGACTCCTTTGTAATTGTTTCAGGCGATTTTTAGCATTATTGTATTTTGCTTTATACTTTTTTGCTATTCCAAGCGATAGCAAATAAAAAAGTTTATATCGCCGTTTATTATATATAAGTTTGTCCATATAGTATATTTCGCGCAATAAGCGATAAATATTATCTATTTGACTTTGAGCTACTTTGGCAATATTTTTTAGGATAATCTCGTCGTAGAACGGCGTTTGTCTGGCGTAAAACCAAAACTTCTCGGCGGGCGCTCTGCTTGGATCTATCCACGGCTTGAAGGAATCGGTGAAATGGGTAATGTAATGATCGTCTATATTAGCGATATATTCTTTGACGAATTCTGTAGGGCAATCGACGGCGTAGTTTGGCTTTTGATAAGGAATGGCGAATTGATGATTCCATTTTAAGTCGAGGCGTTTAGCTTGTCCTTTGTAAACACAGTTTAAAACGTCTTGATCCCAAAAGGTTGGATTGTTTAATTCGCGAAGTTTAGCCAGACAAGATTTGTCTAGCTCTTTGTCTCGTATAGCCGTTAGGTTCATTACAAGTACGCCCGAGTTAAAATAATCGCGAGGATTTTTAATGCCCAATTTATCCGTAAAATAACCTTGAGCCCAAGTCTCCAAGTAAAAACTTATGTTGAGTACAATATCGGTAGTGGCGGCGATGCTATTATTGCCTAAATTTATATTAAAAAGCTCCGCAACGTCTTTATAGATAAGAATATCGCTATCAAAATATAGTATTTTATTATAAGCGGGCAACACCCTTGGAATAAATAAACGATAGTATGCCGACTTAGCTATATGATGCGAAATAAATAAGGAATTATATATCGCGCCATCAATATACGACAAGGCTTTAATTACGCGGATATTAACATTGCTATGATTTGCCGCGAGCTGGATTAATTGCAATCTCTGTCTATGCGCGCGAGCGTCCGCTAATATAATTATATCGTAGTTTTTTTGGGGCGAGGCGCGTTGGATAAGCGAACATAACGCTACGGCGGTATATAGATAATAATCGCCTTCGCAAGCAAAAACAATTGGAATATTATTTTCATCAAAGGCGGGCTGTATATTTGCAATTACGCCATAATCCGTATTTTCAATAAAAGTTCCTTGCAATTCTAATATTCGGAACTTAGTAGTATCTTGCATATGCGTAATATAAATGCCCATTAGCCATTCTGAGATATATGCAATTGCTCTAGCTTCCTGCGCATTATAATTAGATATATCGATTTGCGTCCAAGTTGCGAATAGGATGTTGAACAGCCATTTGCAGTAGTCAACAAACAGCTCTGTCCTTAAAATAATAGTGTTTGTAAAATAGGCAAATTTCCCCCCATTGTATTTATCCGCGCATGATTTATATTCTGGATATTGCTCCGCTAATACTCGCAAAGCTGTGTCGTAATCTTTAATATGCGTATTCCCCTCATCGTTATGCTCGTAATGCTGATATGGCGTACCGGGCAATCTATGACGCGATTTAATAACCACGTCGTAACCGCTAATTTTATTTACGACGTTATCGTCGGATAAACGACATTTTTGTATATATTCATCGTCCAGCGCGAACGATTTGTACATTTGATTGTCTTCCGGTAGTTTCTCGCTTGAAAACGAAAGATGACGACGATAATGCATAAAGCCTATATAATCGGGATTATCCAATTTATCGAGGTTTTTCCATGCCCAATAAAACGCCGTTAATTCGTTAAAGTTTCTATTGCGATCTGAGATGTTATCGCCAGTATCGTCGCCTATCATATTATCTAGCATCCATTTTAGATCATTTTCGTCTAAAGCGCCGTCTTTATTTTCACTTTGCGCTATGGCTCTTCCCAAATGAATCGGCGTAAATATCTCGCTTTTCAGAAGCGTAGCGGGCTTGTGATAACCGACGAGGATTTTGATTTTAGGCGTTTGCATTTGCTACCAAGCAAACCGTTTTTTAAGATATTTAAGTTTATTGTGATACTTATTTCTTCGCGTTCTATATTTTTTGACTAAACCCAGAGTTAATATTCTAAGCAGTTTATATTTGATAAATTTGCGGTAATACGTCTTTTTTAATTGTATTTCGCGCATTAGCCAATAAATATCGTCGATAGTTTGTCGCAACGTTTCTTTTTTGCAACCATAAAGCAACTCTTCATAATATGAAGTTTTGCGAGCGTATTTCCAGAAAAGATCGGCGTATGGCGCGTCGAGATATATCCACGGCTTATTATAGCCGGCATAATGAATAATATGAGGATTGGCAAACGCTTCCTCTTTTTCTTTCTTTACAATGTATTCTTGTAGCGGCATTGCGTTCCATGTATGTGAAAGTTTTAAAATTTTTGGCGCGCACGCTATATTCAGTATATCTTGCTCTGGAAATTTCAGAGCGCTATGGTATTCGACAGCGACGTCAAAAAAAAGCTTCTCCATATTGTCTTCTCGCCACTTTTTCAAGTTACAAAGACACACGCCGGTATTAACATATCTGAAGTTATTAGGCAATTTAAGATTTGGTATCCAATCGTTAAATTTTTTGTTTACGGGCGCTTGATCGACTACGGATGCCAAATAATAATTTGAAATGTCGGTATTCCATAAAGCCAACAGATTTGATTTAACAATCAAGTCTGCGTCCAAGAAAATAATTCGATCCAAATTTTGCATTATAGACCCAATTTTCAGCCTATAAGAGGTGTTTGCCGATATATGGCTTTGCGTTGGCGCCTTGATCTGTTTAATTACCTGAGGATTTACAACGATAAAATTTGCGGCAAAGTCTTTGATATGCTTTAACTCAAGTATTCTTTTTTTGCTATGCTCGGTAATATCGTCGTGTATAACATAAAAATGAAGCTCTTCGTCGCCCGCGGATTCAAGTATCGAGGTTAAGCATACGACGAAATATTTCACATATGCTTCGTTGATTGTAAATGCAATGTGGATTGTTTGCGATTCTGCGAGGTCTTGCGAGAGAGAGCGCTCCATAATGTTGTTTTCCTATCCTTTCTGTTTTTCTTCCGCAAACGGGTTGATATTCAGCGCGCGGGAGACTGCCGCGTCCATATTATAGTATCTGTAATCGCCAAGTCTGCCTAAAAAATGAACGTTTGGCGATTTTTTGGCTTCGTTTAGATACTTTTCGTATAGAGCGCGATTTTGCGGCGTTTCTATTGGATAGTAACGCTCGTTTTTGCCACGCTCAAACAATTCTGGATATTCGATTGAAATAATCGTATGCGCCTCGCGCTCGTCCAAAAAATGTTTATGTTCGCAGATTCTTGTAAAGTCGTGATTGTTTGGATAATTAACGACAGCCGTAGGTTGAACGTAATCTTTTTCGATCCGCGTAACGTCAAATCGCAAACTTCTATACGGTAACTCGCCGAACTTATAATCAAAAAACTCGTCGATCGCGCCTGTGTAATATAGGTTTTCGTATTCAATATTTGCCGTTTTGAAGTCGGTATTTAAGCGCGTTTCGATTAACGCCGAAGATTTTAATATATTAGCGATCATATTGGTATAGCCAAAGCGCGGAATACCTTGATATTTGTCGTGAAAATAACCATCGTCGCGGCTGATCGCCACAGGCACGCGAGCCAACACGGCGGGATCGATATTTTTGGGGTCTATTCCCCACTGTTTTGCGGTGTAGTTTTTGAAAACCTTTTCGTAAATAAAGCTAGCTAGAAACTTTAGATCGCCATCGTCCGCTTTTTGCAGATCGCTAATAGAAACGTTAGCGCCGTATTCGTATTTTGCTATCAGTTTATCGATTAGTTTTTCGGCAAGGTTATTTGGAAAAAGCGCGTTGATCGTATTGATATTAAAAGGGATCGGAACAAGTTGGTTATCTATATGCGCGGTAGTTTTCAAAAAGAAATAGCGCCACTCGGTAAAACGCGAAAGATAATCCCAAACGCTCTTGTCGTTGGTATGAAAGGCGTGGGGGCCGTATTTGTGAATTGTAATCCCGTCGTCGTTGTAATCGTAGCAGTTGCCGCCGATATGATCGCGGCGATCGATCACGAGCGAAGGCTTGCCCTTAGCGGAGAGGCGTTCGGCGATAACCGCGCCCGTTAGCCCTATTCCTACGATTAGATTTGCGGTTTTCATACCTTCAGAACCTTCTACTTTTTTCCCAATTCCACGTGCTTGCGATAATGGTTTCTATGTCGCTACGGCTTGGCGACCAACCTAAAATTTCGCGCGCCTTTGCGTTCGCCGCTACAAGTTTTGCGGGATCGCCCGCTCTAGGCTTAGCGATCTCAAACATAATCTTCTTGCCAACAACCTTTTGCGCAACGTTTATAATCTCCCGAACCGAAACGCCAATGCCCGTTCCTAAATTGAGCGCGCCATTATACTGATCGATAGCTTTAAGAGCTAAAATATGCGCGTCGGCAAGATCGTCTATATGTATGTAATCTCTAACGCATGTTCCGTCCGCCGTGTCGTACTCGTCGCCGAAAATCTGAACGGGTTTATCCGATTGCGCGGCGCGTAAAACTAGCGGAATTAAACGCGTTTCGGGATCGTGGCTTGCGCCGATCGTCGCGTCGGCCGTTGCTCCCGCCGCGTTGAAGTAGCGCAGGGCGATATAGCGCAAATCATAGGCGCGTTTATAATCGGCAAAAACGCGCTCGATCATCAGTTTGCCCGCGCCGTAAGCGTTGATCGGGTTTTGCGGGTGCGCTTCGTCGATCGGCGTATATTGCGGTTCGCCATAAGTTGCGCACGTGCTTGAAAACACAATCTCTTTTACGTCTGCTTCTAACATTGCGTCTAGTAGATTTAGCGTTCCGATCACGTTGTTGCGGTAATATTTCGCGGGGTCTTGGACGCTTTCGCCCACATAGGCGTAAGCGGCAAAGTGAATAACCGCGTCAAATGTATATTTGGCAAAGAGCGCTTTTAGGCCGCCGCGATCGTCTAGATCGACAATCTCTAACGGCGTATTTTGGGGTAGGGCTTCTTTATGCCCATATACCAAATTATCGGCTACTACGACGGAAAAATCTTGCTCTATTAGACGCTTGACGGTATGCGAACCAATATATCCAGCGCCGCCCGTAACTAAGATCGTTTTCATCGTTTAATTTTTTCTTACCCGTTCTTACAAAATACCGCGTTGATAAACGCCAAAAGCCGCTCTTGAACGCTTGCGGAGTTCATTCGCCAATACCGATATAGGTAAATCCGTCGGCGATCGCGATCTGTTTGTCAAAGGTTTTGCGTAGATCCACGATAACTTTTGTCCGCATTTGCAACTCTTTAAGGCTGATGGATTTGAACTCTTCCCACTCCGTCAGGACGACCAAAACGTCCGCGCCTTTTGCGGCGTCATTTGCGCTAACGGCGTATTCGATCCGATCGCCAAAAATCGCTTTTGCGCTCGCCGTCGCTTCGGGATCGTAGGCTTTGATCCTGAAGCCTTTTTTCAGCAACTCGCTTATAATCTCGATCGCGGGGCTTTCGCGCACGTCGTCCGTACCGCCTTTGAAAGCCAATCCCAAAACGGCGATCGTAGGTTTGGCGACTCCTTGTAGCGCGTCGGTTATTCGGTTTGCCATTGCGATCTTGCGCTCGCCGTTGCCTTTAATGGCCATTTCCACAATCGATAGATCGACGTTTGCTTTTCTGGCGATATACGCCAAAGCGCCTGTGTCTTTTGGAAAGCAACTGCCGCCGTAACCCGGTCCGGGTTTCAAAAACTTTGATCCTATTCGGCTGTCTAGTCCCATGCCGTGAGCTACTTCATAGACGTTTGCGCCTACTTTTTCGCACAGATCGGCTATCTCGTTGATATAGTGGATTTTGACCGCCAAGAATGCGTTAGAGGCGTATTTGATTAACTCCGCGCTTCTGCGATTTGTATAAAGAATGTTAGGCTTTTGTTTATACGAGTCGTAAAGAGCCTCTATAACCGTTTTGGCGCGTCCGTTGTTCGAGCCGATTACTACGCGATCGGGATTGAAAAAATCATAAACGGCGAAACCTTCGCGCAAAAACTCGGGCATTGAAACTAAGTCAAAATCCGCCTTCGGATTTTTATCGCGGATAATTTTCTCCGCGTCGTCGCCTACGCCAACGGGAACGGTGGATTTAATTGCTATAACCGTATAACCCGACAGACGTTCGGCAATCTCTGAAGCCGCTTCGTAGATATAGCGCATATCCGCCTCTTTGGTTTCGGCGCGCGGCGGCGTGCCTACCGCGATAATAATAATATCGGCGTTTGGAACGGCTTCGCTTATTTCGGTTGTGAATTTTATGTCGCCGCTCGCGGCGTTTTTGCGAAAAAGCTCTTCAAGGCCTTCTTCAAACAGCGTGATTTTGCCTGCGTTCAGCGCGTCGATTTTTGCTTTGATCTTATCGACGCAGACGACCTTGTGTCCAAGCTCCGCAAAACCTACCCCCGTAGGCAGTCCGACGTATCCCGTTCCGATAACGCATATATTCATTAGTTAAGTCCCAACTTTTGTTTGAAATAGGCGATTGTTTTATCCAGCCCTTCGTCCAGCGCGATTTGCGGCGACCAACCTAGTTTTTCGCGCGCCAGCGAAATATCGGGCTTGCGTTGCGTTGGATCGTCGCTTGGCAGAGGTCTAAATACGATCTTTGATTTGCTGTTGGTTTTCGCTATTGTCTTTTGCGCCAGATCCAAGATTGTGAATTCGCCCGGGTTGCCTATATTAACGGGTCCAGCGAAACCTTTTGGCGAGTTCATCATACGAATCATAACCTCTA
This sequence comes from Helicobacteraceae bacterium, assembly GCA_031275395.1. Taxonomy (GTDB): domain Bacteria; phylum Campylobacterota; class Campylobacteria; order Campylobacterales; family SZUA-545; genus JAIRNH01. Next base: position 88,100 of record JAISOU010000042.1, read on the forward strand.
TCAGATCGTCGACGTAGCAAAACGACCTTGTTTGCTTGCCGTCGCCGTACGTCGTTATATCCTCGTTTTTTAGCGCCTGAACGATGAAGTTGCTCACGACGCGCCCGTCGCGCGGATTCATTCGCGGTCCGTAGGTGTTGAATATGCGAACGACTTTAATATCGACGCTTTCTTCTCGATAATAATCAAAAAAAAGACTTTCGGCGCATCGTTTGCCTTCGTCGTAACAGGCGCGAACGCCGATCGGATTGACGTTGCCGCGATAGCTCTCTTTTTGCGGATGCTCAAGCGGCTCGCCGTAAATCTCGCTGGTGGAGGCTTGCAGGATTGTCGCGCCGTCTTTTTTGGCGAGTTCTAACATATTGATTGCGCCAATTACGCTGGTTTTTGTGGTTTTGATCGCCGCTTTGCCTTGATACTGCGGGGGCGAAGCGGGGCAGGCGAGGTTGTATATTTGATCGATTTTTGGCAAGCGCAAATCGTCGGAAATGGGTTCGACGACGTCGCGCTCGATAAAGCTAAAGTTTTTGCGACTTAAAAGCGATTGAACGTTCTCGCTCGCGCCCGTGTAGTTATTGTCTAAACAGAAAACCGTATGATTTTCGCCGATCAACCGCTCGCAAAGAAACGAACCTAGAAAGCCCGTCCCGCCCGTTATTAAAATATTCATCTAACCTCTATACTCGCCTACAGTCAATATAATTTTTCAGATTCTACGTTTTTCACGCTTTCACGCTTTCACGCTTTCACGCTTTCACGCTTTCACGCTTTCACGCTTTCACGCTTTCACGCTTTCACGCTTTCACGCTTTTCTTAAAAAAATATTCAGCTAAAATTATAACGGACGTTTCCTTAAAACATAGTTCGTTTGCTTTAATTTGCCGAAAATAAGGGGTCTTATGCGCAGAAACAAGAAAAAACCGATAAGCGTGGCGACGGCTTATCGCAAGATGTATCCGTTTGTAAAGCCTTATTTGTTTAGAGCCGTAGTCGCAATGCTAGCCACGATACCCGTAGGCGCTATGGACGCGGGAATCGCCTACCTTTTGCGCCCATTTACCGATACCGTGCTTGTGGAAAAGTCGCTTGATACCACGCTAACTTTAATCCCGATCATTATTGTTTTAGTCGGATTAACGCAGGGCGCGTTTAACTACTTTTCGACCTATATGAACGCGTGGGTTGGCGCTAAAATTACAAACGATCTGAAAATGAAACTCTACGATAAATTGTTGTCGTTCGACGCGGTTTTTTACGACAAGAAAAACTCCGGCGATATACAATTTCGCTTTCACAACGACGCCGATTTAGCTTGTAGCGGTTTGATCGGCAACGTAAAAACGCTTATAACGAGAGTGTTCTCTACGATCGCGTTGTTCGGCGTTATGTTTTATAACTCGTGGCAACTTTCTATCATCGCCATATTTATCGTCGTCGGCGTTATGTATCCGCTTTCAACGTTAAGAAAACGGATCAACTCGATTATGAGTAAATCAATAGCTTCTATGTCCGCGCTTGTAAAACATTACAACGAAGCCTTTTTTGGATCGAAGGTGATCGGCGCGTATAATCTTAGAAAACGCCAAAATAAGATATTTAGAGATACGACGAACAATATTTTTCAAATGCGTATGAAAATGACTCAACGAACGGGAATACTTACGCCTACGATTCAAACGATCGCTTCCATTGGAATCGCCGCCGTAATTTGGTATGGATCTTATTTGATTATGCAAGGGACGATTACCTCTGGGGCGTTTGTTTCGTTTCTGGCGTCGCTAATGATGCTTTATACGCCGTTAAAAGGTATGGGAAACACGTATAGCGGAGTGGTTATGGCGGTTATGGCGATCGAAAGAGTTTTTGAGATGCTTAGTAGCGAACCGACCATTAAAAATCGCGAAGGCGCCAAAGAGCTTAACGAAGCTATTAAGTCGATCGAATATAAAGAGGTTTCGTTTAGTTATGACGGCAAACGAAAAGCGCTCGATAATATCAGCGTAAAGATCGACGCGGGAACGACTGTGGCGCTGGTAGGAAATAGCGGAGGAGGTAAAACCACTTTTGTTAGTTTATTGGCGCGTTTTTACGATGTAACAAGCGGAAAGATTTTAATTGACGGAGTCGATATTAGAGATATAGATTTAACCTCGTTAAGAGATCATATTTCGATCGTCTTTCAGGATAATTATCTATTTGACGGAACGATACGAGAAAACGTTACGTTAGGAAACGAAGCGAGCGACGAAGAGGTTATGAAAGCGGTTAAAAGCGCGTGTTTAGAGGAGTTTATAGCCGAGCTTAAAGAGGGGCTAAATACAAAAATTGGCGAAAGGGGCGTTTTGCTCTCAGGCGGGCAAAAACAGCGCGTGGCGATCGCCAGAGCGTTTTTGAAAAACTCTCAGCTTGTCATATTAGACGAAGCGACAAGCGCGCTTGATAACGAATCGGAAGCCGTCGTTCGACAGGCGATTAGCAATTTAATGAAAAATCGCACGGTGATCGTGATTGCGCACCGTTTATCGACGGTGCAAAACGCCGATAAAATTATTGTGGTTAATCGCGGCAAAATCGCCGAGATCGGAACGCATAAGGAGTTATTGGCTCAAGAAAAAAGCGTATATTCCGCTCTGTATCAATCGCAATTCAAAGAAAAGACGGCTTAAAGGCGCGGCGACGCTTGCCTTCGGTAGATACGCAAGGATACAATCAAGCGATCGTCGTTTGCCAAACGATCAAAGAGCACTACTCGACGGCTCAAGGCTTTTGCTATGGTAGTTTATTACGTTCATTTCAGCACTCGCTCCCCGCAAAGGGCGCGACGGTTTGATGAAAATATGTTGTTCAACTCCGTAGAGTTTCAATCCACGCGCCCCGCGAAGGGCGCGACGTTTTTTCCTCCGCTTTCTCATACCATTCCAAGTGTTTCAATCCACGCGCCCCGCGAAGGGCGCGACCACATAACGCGACAAAAAAACTAATCGCCGCGCTAGTTTCAATCCACGCGCCCCGCGAAGGGCGCGACATATAGTTGCCCTCGCCCGCCGCAACCTTAATTAGTTTCAATCCACGCGCCCCGCGAAGGGCGCGACACATTAAGGCGCGAGACGCCGCGAAATACGAATTTGTTTCAATCCACGCGCCCCGCGAAGGGCGCGACCTATATAGTCATAACGCGGATTTAATTTTTTGGATGTTTCAATCCACGCGCCCCGCGAAGGGCGCGACTTGTAGATTTAATTCCGTCCAAACTCGCTCCGTCGTTTCAATCCACGCGCCCCGCGAAGGGCGCGACTATCAAGCACGTATAATCATTATTTTTATCTCTGGTTTCAATCCACGCGCCCCGCGAAGGGCGCGACGCTAGGCTCTTGACGATCTCTCTACCTAGCGGCGAGTTTCAATCCACGCGCCCCGCGAAGGGCGCGACGGATTTGGCGAGAATATGTTATTCAACTCTCTTGTTTCAATCCACGCGCCCCGCGAAGGGCGCGACAGCCGCGCATAATATGCTTAAGAGCTTATGGGCGTTTCAATCCACGCGCCCCAATGGCGCGACCATTTTACCACTGCTTAATCCCCCCCCCGTTACCTCTGTTTCAATCCGCGTGTCCGCGAGGGACGGTTTCACCAAAAGAGCCTCCGTCTCCCTTGCCTTTTACTCTTTTAGCGCCAAAGTTATGGATTCCCTGCAAAATCGTAGATTTTGTAAGGTATAGTTCCTTTCGTCTATCTCTGTCTCGCCGATCGTGAAATAGGATTCTTTCTCGGCTAAAATAGCTATCCTAGCGCGAATCTTTGATAGGATCTCGTGTTGATCGTATTACGATTTGAGATTATAGTTTCTAAACGCCAATCAAAATAAACGTTTATTCATTTTGGATTGCTTTTGCGGTTAACAGAAATTCCTTAATCAGAGCGCGATCTTTAATGCCTTTATTTTTTTCAACGCCGCTACTAACGTCTATGCCGTAAAATCCAAGCGGAGCGATTTTGTCTAATAAACCTAGGTTTAAGCCGCCCGCTAAGATTATTTTATCTCTTTCTGAACGATCAATTTTGTCGTAATCTTTAAACCATTCAATCGGCAAACATTTGCCCTCTCCGCCATAACTTTTGGTAAAGGCGTCTATTAAACGATATTCGCCTAAAAATAGCGTTAGATCTTCGCGTTTTTTTGCTCTAACCACCTTCAAAAACGGCGTTTTAAGCCGATTGAAAAACCGATCGTCCGTTTCTGTATGAATCTGCGCCAGATCTAGCTTTGCGTAAGTGCAAATACAATCGATCTCTTCCGTCGTTTGCTCTACAAATAATCCGACTTTTTTAACAAACGGCGGTAGTTTTTCGGCGATTATTCGCGCCGTTTCTTGCGAAACTAAACGCGGCGATTTGCCGTAAAAAACGAAACCGATCGCGTCCGCGCCAAATTCGCATGCGCATAACGCGTCGTCTAAGTTTGTAATCCCGCAGATTTTTACCTTCATTTGAGAGATAAAATCGCCTGTTTTTTATTTGCCGCGCCAAAGATATAAGCGCCCGCTACCACAATATCTACTCCCGCCTCTTTTAGTGCCGATATATTTTGATTATTTACGCCGCCGTCTAATTCGATTAAACACGCGGGATTTCTTTTTTCGATCAGCGTTTTTAATCGGCGCGTTTTTTCCAAAACCGAAGGAATAAATTTCTGCCCGCCAAATCCCGGATTAACGCTCATCAACAAAACCATATCAAGATCGCCTAAAAGATATTCGATTTCGCTCTCGGAAGTATGAGGATTTAGCGCGATCGCGGGGCGAATACCTAGATCGCGAAGGCGCGTTAAAAGACGGTGCGGGTGTTTTTCTTCTTCAATATGAAAACTTATAAACTCGGGCTTTAGCGGTGCGAAAAGTTCGACGAAAAACGGATTATTTTGCGTCATTAAATGAATGTCCAACGGCTTGTTAGACGCCTTTTTTGCCGCTTCGACGACGACGGGTCCTATTGTCAGATTTGGCACAAAATGCCCGTCCATCACGTCAATATGCACGTAGTCTGCGCCGGCGGCGCACACGCTTTGAACTTCGTCGGTAAGATAGCCAAAATCAGCCGATAAAATGCTTGGAGCGACCAACATCAATAACCTTTTTTTGAAAAGCGAATTATGCCAAACTACACTTTTAAGCGCAAACTTGTTGGAGCGCTTGCCGAGAGCGAACGCAGTAGTCGCGTCCGTAAAGGACGCGCCCGTCGCGTTTCTCTTCCGCGTCGAATTCGACGGCGTTTCAATCCACGCGCCCCGCGAAGGGCGCGACAGAACCGTTTTCAATGCTTTATGCCTAAAAGCCCCGTTTCAATCCTTGTGGCGCGAGGGATTTTGGAACCTTACTTTTCGATTGAAAATGTCGCGTTTGAATCGACAACCACGTCCCAATGTACCCATCTTATTGTATTAAACTCGACCCTTTTGTAGCGCGACGAAATCCCTTAAAATGAGTTTCATGTTTTTTTATAATAAAAAATAAGCTAAGGCGAGCGGATTTTGCTTGTCGCTTTAACGCTTTCCATTTCATTTTGGTTTTGCGTTGCAATAGAAAACCTAACCTCGTACTCCGTCTAAATATATCTCAACTCTTCAGGCTTATCTTTTTTGCGAATTAACTTCTTGAAAACGCCTATTCCTTCGCTTGTGCCGATCACAATCATTCTCGAATCGATCGTCACTTGCGTATTACCGTCTGGCATAGGTAAAAACTTGCCGTCTTTTTCTTTGATCCCCACAATGCTTGCGCGAGTAATTTCGCGCAGATGAGTTTCTTTTAGTCGTTTAAAAATAATCCAACTTTGGCGCGGAACTTCAACCTCTTCCATATCTAACGGCGTATCGCGGCGGTATAGAAAACTTTCAAGCATGTTTTCCATTTCTGGGCGAAGCGCGATCGTGCCTAGTCTTTGCGCCATCAAACGCGTAGGACTAACCACGTTGTCCGCGCCGAGCTTTTTTAATTTTTCCGCGTCGTTTTGATTTTCGCAACTCGCTAAAATTCTAAATGCTTTTCGCCCAAGCTCGCGCTCGTAAAGACGCAAAGTGCTAATCATTGCTATATTGTCCGAAATGTTTTTTGAAAGACAGATCGCTCCTTTAGCGCTAGATAGGTGCGATTTTAAGATCGCGCTATCAAGATGAGGCGCTTCGTTGATATAATACGGATACTTATTTAACTCCGCTTCCTCCTTAAAATTTTCGCCGCTATCTACTACGACAAAAGGCACGTGCGCGGCGCGAAATTGTCTGCCCAATTCCGCCGCGTATTCGTTATGAAAAAAGATCACAAAGTGATTTTTAAGTCTTGCAACTTTATATAACATCGATCGCTCCTTAAATAGCGAGATTAACTTGCCGCGTCCTAGCACTTCGTTCATCGTTCCGATCGAGAAAGTAAACACCGTAAAACCAAGTACAATCAAAAGCAAAGTAAATATGCGTCCGGGCTTAGAAATTGGCGCTAATTCTCCAAAGCCGACCGTTGTAAATGTCGTACCAGATTGATATAGCGCGTCTATCATCGACATATTATCGATAGTTAAATAGCCTAACGTGCCGAACATCGATACGACAATGATCATAATAATAGGAATGCGAAACGGGCGAAGATGTTTATATATTTCGCCGTCAATATCCGCCTCTGGACGAGGCGTACTTTGCCAATGAAGAAACTTTTTCAATCGACTAAGCATTAAGATCGCTTTCTTTTGTTAAAAACGGACAGAAACGCGTTAGCCGTAAAATCGATCTACTCCCCAAAACGCAAAAACTTTTTGAGGGCAAAGACTATTTGGACGTTTTGCGAAGCGTCCGAAGCGTAGATGCGGCAATCTTTATTTTGTGCGTCGAACCGTCTTCAAGCGTGATGCGAAAGACGCGTAAATTGACGTTAAAAACCCGCTTTTTTTTGTTGTTCGCATGGCTAACCCTGTAACCGACCTGACGGCTTTTGCCCGTAACGGCGCATTTTCTTGACATGTTTTCCCCTTAAAATTGCGTGCGCGAATTATAGCTAAAGACGCTTTAAGATCTGAATTCCAATCTACGTAAAGCGCGCGACACAAAAAAAGGAGCGAAAAATGGATATTAAAAGTGTTTCAATCCACGCGCCCCGCGAAGGGCGCGACTTGCGGTAGCAAAGGCGGCGTCGTTCTATCAACCGTTTCAATCCACGCGCCCCGCGAAGGGCGCGACTTACAAGCCGCGCTTCCTCGTCGCTTAATTTGTCGGTTTCAATCCACGCGCCCCGCGAAGGGCGCGACCTATCGAGATCGCCTAGCGCATTCCCCGCGCGATCGTTTCAATCCACGCGCCCCGCGAAGGGCGCGACTCGACCGAGCGTTACGCAAAAATCGCGGAGGCTATGTTTCAATCCACGCGCCCCGCGAAGGGCGCGACTTGTCCAATCCTTATGCGGCGCTTAACGCGATCGACGTTTCAATCCACGCGCCCCGCGAAGGGCGCGACCTCTGTTACAAATGGTAATAATTCGCAAAAATTTGTTTCAATCCACGCGCCCCGCGAAGGGCGCGACTTTTGCGCATTTTATTTTCTAATTCGCCGCGTATGGTTTCAATCCACGCGCCCCGCGAAGGGCGCGACTCAACGCCCGCGCGGGTTTAATAAGGGAGGGTTAGTTTCAATCCACGCGCCCCGCGAAGGGCGCGACTTACGCAACAGATCGCCTACGCAAAAGGTAGGCACGTTTCAATCCACGCGCCCCGCGAAGGGCGCGACAAACCCAGCGGCGCGGCGATTAACCTTACACAGCGTTTCAATCCACGCGCCCCGCGAAGGGCGCGACACAAGCGCCATTTAATATAGAGAAATCCGTCGACGTTTCAATCCACGCGCCCCGCGAAGGGCGCGACCAATTACATATAGCAAATATTTACAAAGGACGAGA
>JAISOU010000075.1 GCA_031275395.1 Helicobacteraceae bacterium
GAATAAGCTAATTCAAGATTAGAAATTGGGTTGTAATTCGTTGTTTTGTTGGTAGGTAAATCCGCCGTATTCAGAAATCTTACGCATTTTCAGTAAATCCTACAAACGCCGTCATTCCCGCGAGCGGGTGCTACGCGAGAATGACGGCGAGGTTGGGCGATCAAAATTGCGCCGCAACCATAAAGCCTTTATTGCACAAAGATGTTCGGGACGATAATCGGATACTTTTTTAAGGCGCGGAAAACGTGCTTTTTAAGCGCCTGCCGCAAAGAGTTTTCGATCAATCGGCAGTTGTTGTAATCCTCCGCTTTCAAACCCTGCGCAAAGCTGTCGATAAGAGCTTCGATCTCCTTATTAAAGCGATGTTCCCGTTTCTGCGCCACTAACCCGTAGCTCATCACCTTTGGGCGCGCCGCAAGTTTATTCGCCTGCTTATCGAGCTGAATAACCAAAACGATAATGCCCTCTTTGGCGAGATTTTGGCGATCGAAAACGACGTCGCTTTCCACTTCGCGGTTGCTCTGATTGTCGATAAACGTTTTACCGCTTCGCACGTTTCGCGCCTTGCGCGTCCCGCGATGACTAATATCGATCTGTTCGCCGTCTTCGAGAACGACGATATTGCGCTCCGCTACGCCGCAGAGCGCCGCCGTTTCTTTGTGTTTGATTAGGTGCTGATATTCGCCGTGAACGGGAATAAAGTAGCGCGGCTTGATTAGGCGCAACATAAACTTCTGCTCCTCTTGCGCCGCGTGTCCGCTAACGTGGATTTCGCTGAACTCCTGATAGGCGATCGTCGCGCCCGATTTGGCGATCTGATTGACTACGGTCGAAATACTCGCTTCGTTGCCCGGTATCGCCTTCGCGCTGATAATGATCGTATCCGTCGGCTTAATATGAACGTGGCGATGTTCGTTAATGCTCATTCTGAAAAGCGCCGCTTGGCTTTCGCCCTGACTGCCAGTCGTGATCACGAGCGCTTCGTTGTCGGGCGTTTTGGCGATCTCGTGCGCGTCGATAAACATCTTTGGGTCGATCTTCACATATTCGAGTTCCATAGCGATATTTAGGTTTTTTTCCATCGATCGCCCGATAACGGCGACCTTGCGCCCGTATTTTTTCGCGCTATCGATCGCTTGGGCAATTCTGTGCGAGTTGGAGCTAAAAGTGCTCATAATCACGCGACCTTTGGCTTTGGAAAAAAGATCGTCGAAGGTTTTGCCCACGATCGATTCGCTCTTGGTCATACCGGCGTTAAAGCTGTTAGTGCTGTCGCTAAAAAGAGCCAAAACGCCCCGCTCGCCGTAATAGGCAAGGCGGTGATAATCGGGCGGATAGCCGTCGATCGGGCTGTTGTCAAGTTTGAAATCGCCCGTATGGATAATCGTCCCCGCCGCGCAGGTAATCGCCAGCGAACACGCGTCGATAACCGAATGGGTCATATGTATCCACTCCACCTCGAAATCGCCGATCTTGACGGGTTTTCGCTTTTCTACGAAACGAAAAAAACTCTTATGCGCCACGATTTTATGCTCGTCAAACTTGCTTCCAATCATTGCGAGCGGCAACGGCGTACCGTAGAGCGGAACCTGAAGATCTTTGAACAGATAGGGCGCCGCGCCGATATGATCCTCGTGCGCGTGAGTGATGATAACGCCCGCGATCTTGTCTTTGATCGAGTGCAGATAGCTAAAATCGGGGACGAGAATATCCACGCCGTGCATATCTGGACTTGGAAAGCTCATACCTACGTCGATAACGATCGCGCTGTTTTCCGTTTCAAAAACCGCGATATTCCCGCCGATCTGATCAAGCCCGCCTAGCGAAACAAAACGAACCGATTTGTTTGGATCGCCAAACTTCGAGTAGGTCGCCAGCCGTTCGTTCTGCCCTTTTTTGTTTGCCTCCAGCGCGTCGCGCATTCGTCCAAACCAGCCTTCGCCGTTTTCGTCTACCCCGCCCGCAAGCGGATCGCCTATGCGCGAGCCGTTAAGGCGCGTCTTTGGCGCTTTGCGCGTCGTTACCTCGCTCGCGCCCTCGCCTTCTTCGTCGTTGTCGATCGTATCCGCGCTTTCGTCCTCTTCTAGTCCTTCATCCGACCATTCGTCGATCGGCTCTTTTTTACTTTGAGGAGGCTGATCGCTTTGCGGGCGGTTTTTGTAGCCCTCTTCGCTTCGCGGGTTGCGCCCCCGATCTTTTCCGCCTCTTGGTCGCCATTTGCCCCGTTTTTGTCCTTGTTTTTCTTCGCCGCTAGGCGTTTCCTGATCCACTTTTTATTCCTTTGTATAATGTTTCAAACTGCTCTAAACTAAGCTCGCCCGCCCGTGTATTTTCATTTGCCCCGATCGACTTTAGCGTTTCGATCGACGTTTTGATATTGTTTGTCAGCCGTTTGCGCGGCGCTCTAAACGCCTCTTTCAAAAAGTTACTAAAACCTTCGTCGTAACTCGGCTTTGTTTTGACGATCCTAATAACCGCCGATTCTACCTTTGGCGCGGGTCTAAACGCCTCTTTTGGGACTTTGAACAGTAGCTCGGCGCTCCCGATCGATTGAACGAGAAGACTAAGCGAATTCGCCCCGTTTGCGCCGCAAAACTTCTGCGCGACCTCTAATTGCGTCATTACGACGATCACGCGACAGAGCGGATCGCGCAAGGCTCGTAGGATGATTTCCGTCGCCGCGTAGTAAGGCAAATTGGCGATAATCGCGTATGGTTTGCTCGATAGCCCCGTTTTCCACGCTTCCAGCGCGTCCGCATTGATAAGCGTTAATTCGCCTCTTGTAATCGCCGCCGCGAACCGCTTTTTCAGAACGGCTATCAGATCGCCGTCTATTTCGATGGCGCTTAGATTCCCTCTGGCTAAGATCGCTTCGGTTAAATCACCCAAGCCAGGCCCGATTTCGACAATCTCAAACGAGAGATCGGACGTCGCTTCAATGATTTTGCTTACGATCGTTTGATCGGCTAAAAAGTTTTGACCAAAACGCTTTTTGGCTCTAACCACTCTGTAGTTTAACCGAATAACGCTTAAAGTTAAAGGCATCAATACGCGCAAAGCTCAAAATGGGCAAGTTGAAGCTCCAATCCAAGATCGACGCATTTCAAACCCGCCTTCCTCACGACAAATCCGCCGCTGGAATAACGAATAGAGCGGATAGGATTTTCCTATCCGCTCTGCGGTTTGGCTACTTCCGCTAATGTTGTTTTATTTGCGGCGATCTTTACTAAGGGTTCGACTGTCTGCCAATATAACGTGGGATAATAATAGTCGTCAAAAGCGTCCCAAACCCAAGGATTATCCTTGTCGTTTCCAAACTTCCAACCTAAACCGTCCGCGCCAGTAGCGTTTGAATAAGTCGATTGCGATTTAAGATCGCTATCGGATTTGTCTATTCCGTGATTAGCGAGATCGTCTTCGTCTGAAAAACTACCGAGATTTGTAATCATAGTATCCAACGCGAAATTGTTTTCGATCGTATCGTCGTAGTCTTTTATATATTCGACTATGCGATTTACGTCTGACGATCCGTTAAGCTCTTGATTGATCGCGGCGTTGTTTTTGATTGTAGAATTACTACTAACATGCCCCGTGATACCGCCAACATCTTCTCCTCCGCTAACGTTTCCCGTTGAATAGCTATTGGTTATGGAGGAGTTGTCGTAAACATACCCCGCGATACCGCCGACAATACCGCCTGTTGCGCTAACGTTTCCCGTTGAGCAGCTATTGGTTATAGAGGATTGAGCAACACCCCCCGCAATACCGCCGACATGCCAGAGTGTTCCGCTAATGTTTCCCGTTGAATAGCTATTGGTTATGGAGGAAGAGGAGTAGAGGCCTTTAACGCGCCCCGCAATACCGCCGACATCTTCTCCTCCGCTAACGTTTCCCGTTGAGTGGCTATTGGTTATGGAGGATTCGTCAACATACCCCGCAATACCGCCGACACTTTCGCTTCCGCTAACGTCTCCCGTAGAGTAGCTGTTGGTTATGGCTGATTTGTATTCAACAACCCCCGCAATACAGCCGACATTGTATTTTCCTTTAACTCCGCCTTTGCTATTATCGATCTCTACGCCTAGATTTCTAATCTTTGCGCCGTTGATATATCCAAAAAGACCAACGCCGCCGCCGGTTAATCGACTATTGATCCTTAAGTTTTGGATTGTATATCTGTTAATCCATAAGTTTCGGATTACATATCCGTTACCATTGAAAATACCTGTGAAGGCGTAATCGAAACCGTCGTAGCCAATAGGATTCCAACCCGTCGAGTTGTTTAACGTAGCGCTTGTTAGCTCTATATCGTTAAGTAGAATATATTTGCCCGCTAAGGTTGTATCGTTTGCGTCAATAGCGGCTAACTCTACTTCCGTTCTTATCTCTTTAACGTTAGGAATAGCGTAGAAATTAACGTTTTTCTTTACTTTATAAGAAGTTTCGCCGATACGATCGGTTGTATCGCTTGTTATATATAGAGCCGTAGCGTTTAGATCAAGATCGGTTCTTAATTGAACGATATTGATCGGGCTGCTCGCTTGAACGTTTATCGATCCGTTAAAATCAAGGTTAGCGTCGTAGAAGCTAACTTTATAGGTTGAGTCGATAGTTATTAGATTCTAACCGATTAAAGCGAATAAAAGAGCAATGACGCTAAAAGCTTTTTTTAACATTTTGAAACTCCTATTGGAAGAAAGATGATTTGGATTGTAGCGCAAAGCGTTTGAAAAAGCTCCGAAACCTAGAAACTTTTATGAAAGTTTAGGGGTTTGGCGCGGCGTTTTGGCGAGAGATTTTAACGTTTTTTGTCGTTTTCGCTCCTTCTTTGCTCATTCCAGCGTAGCGCGTCGATCGCGCCTTTTAGTCATTCCTATACAACTCAAGAAGGATAAGCGTCGCGATCTAAAAATCGGCGACGCTAATCCATATTTGCGCGATCTAAAAACTTATAGCGCCCTGATAACAATACCGCCGCGACGTATAACATAGAAGCGTTTTTTAGCGTTTCCCGCAGTCGCTTTTTTGAAGCTATCTATAGAGGTTATTTCCGTCGATTCGATCTGCACAATAATATCGCCCTGCGTAAAGCCCGCCTTTTGCGCTTCCGAACCGTCGGCTACGCTATCCACGATCACGCCGCGAGTTTGAGGCGACAAACGCAGGCGCGATCTAGCTTCGTCGCTTAACGGCGCGATCGTCAGCCCTTTGTAATCGCTTTTTGCTTCGTCGCTAGCGCCTTTGTCGGGCGCGCTTAGCGTCGCGCTTAGGTTGATCGTCTTTTTGTCGCGGACGATTTCGAGCGTTACCTTTTTATTGGGCGATAGAGAACCGATCGCGTTGCGAAGCGCGTTTGCCCCGTCGATCGTTTTTGAATCGACTTTGGTTATTAGATCGCCGCGTTTTACTCCCGCCTTTTCTGCGGGCGATTTTGGTTCCACGCTCATCACCACCGCGCCCTCTTTTTTGCCGTAAAACTCTTGCAAATCCTCGTTTAGATCGCCAATGCCCACGCCTAGCCAAGCGCGAATCACTTCGCCGTTTTCGATCAGTTGCGCCGCGATTCGTTTGACCATATTGCTTGGGATCGAAAAGCCTACGCCGTGGCTTGCGCCGCTTCGCGTCAGGATTGCGCTATTTACGCCAATCAGCGCGCCCGTCGAGTTGATCAGCGCGCCGCCGCTATTACCCGGGTTGATCGCCGCGTCGGTTTGGATAAAATCCTCGTATTCGACGATGCCAACCGCCGTTCGATTTGTGGCGGAAACGATCCCGCTCGTGATCGTTTCGCCCACGCCAAACGGGTTGCCGAGCGCAAATACGATATCGCCAACCTCGACGTTATCGGAATTGAAAAATACGGCGGGGCGCAGATTTTTCGCGTCGATCTTGATTACCGCCAGATCGCTCTTGGGATCGCTACCGATCACTTTAGCTTCATACTCCTCCTTGCCGCCCGCAAGCGTAACGATCGCTTTATTTGCGCCCTCTACAACGTGGTTATTGGTTACGATGTAGCCGTCCGCGCTAATAATCACGCCGCTTCCTAGCGATCGCTCTATGCGCTCTTTAGGAATGTTAAAGCGCCGATTGTCGAAAAACTCCTTAAAAAACGGGTCGTTAAGAAAGGGCGACATTTGAAACTCCGTCGCCCGTACGCTCTTTTGGATCGACACATTGACCACGCTTTGACGCGCCTCTTTGAGAATCTGCGCGTAAGAAGCGAGCGTCCCCGTAGCGGGCTGAGCGCGTTCGCTCGTTCCCGCGTAATCCTGAAAGTTCGCCTTTGGCGCGGCGAACGCAACCGAGATCGCTACAAGTAGGGCGATCGTCTTTTTCATTGAAAACTCCTTACAATTAAGAAAATAAAACCGCAATTTTACGCTACAAAATGTGTAATTTTGGTGAAGGAGCGTTATGAGCGTCAGAATGATTGCCGAATGGGAGAAGCAGAGCGCGGTTTTGCTCGCCCTGCCGCATAAAAATAGCGATTGGTCGCCTTATCTCGACGATATTTTAACGTTTTACAAGTCGCTGATCGAGGCGATTACGCGCTTTGAAAGGGTCGTTTTGGTCTGCCAAAACGTTAAAGAAGCCAAAGAGCGGTTTAGAAACGAGCGCGTAGTCTATATCGAAGCGCCCTGCAACGACACGTGGGCGCGGGATTTTGGCGCGATAGCTATCGAAGAAAACGGCGCGATCGCGGCGCTAGATTTTGAGTTTAACGGTTGGGGATTGAAATACGCCGCCAATTTTGACAACCAGATCAATACGGCGCTGGCGAAAGCGGGCGTTTTTAGCGCGGCAAAATTGCGAAAAGCGGGCTGGATTTTGGAGGGCGGTAGCGTAGAAACCGATGGCAAAGGCGCGATTATGACGACCGAAACCTGCCTGTTCGCGCCAAATCGCAACGCGAATTGGACAAAGGCGGATTTTGAAGCGGCGTTTAAGCGCGATTTAGGCGCGTCGCGGGTTTTGTGGATCGCGAACGGACTTTTAGAAAACGACGACACCGACGGGCATATCGACACGCTGGCGCGCTTTTGCGATTGCGATACGATCGCCTTCGTAGGCTGCCGCGACGAAAATGACAGCCATTTTGAGAGCTTGAGCGCGATGAGAGCGGAGATTTCCGCGTTCAAAAAAGCCGACGGATCGCCCTATCGTCTTGTAGAGCTGCCAATGTGCGATCCGATCTACTTTAACGGCGAACGAGCGCCCGCGACTTACGCCAATTTCCTGATGATAAACGGCGCTATAATCGCGCCGATCTACGGAGTTAAAAGCGATCGCGCCGCGCTGGAGATTTTGCGAAATCTCTTTCCTGCGCGAGAGGTTATTCCGATCGACGCGTCGATCGCCGCCCGCCAACGCGGGTCGATTCACTGCCTGACAATGCAGCTGCATACGCCGCTAAATCTTTGACGGGTAGTTTTTGGCGACCTGCGCTAAAATAGCGGAACATTCGCAAAAAGAGAACGCCGTGAGTTTTGTCCATCTACACCTGCATACCGATTACTCTATGCTTGACGGCGCAAACCGCCTCGATACGCTCGCCAAGACGATCAGGGCAAAAGGTATGAACGCGGTCGCTATGAGCGATCACGGCAATATGTTCGGCGCGATCGACTTCTATACGACGATGAAAAAAGAGGGGATCAAGCCGATTATCGGCATTGAAACCTATATCCACAACCACGAAAATATCGGCTACAAAGAGCTTGTGAGCGATCCGTTCAAACAGCGCTTTCACCTCTGCCTTTTTGCCAAAGACGAGCGGGGCTACAAGAATCTAATGCGGCTTTCCAGCGAGGCGTATTTAAGAGGTTTTTATTACAATCCGCGTATCAATAAAAAAACGCTGGAACGCTTCAAAGAGGGGCTGATCTGTTCTAGCGCCTGCCTTGCGGGAGAGATCAACTTTCACTTGAATAAAGCCGCGCAGAGAAACAAAGAGCGGCGCGGAGGTTACGAAAAAGCGTTAGAGGTCGCCGCAGGTTATCAAGAGATATTCGGCGAAGATTTTTACATAGAGATTATGCGGCACGGGATCGAGGAGCAGAGATTAATAGACGATCAGATTATCAAGATCGCAAAAACGTTAGGAATTAAGCTGATCGCCACAAACGACGCGCACTATGCCGAACGCATTAACGCGGACGCTCAAGAGGCGCTTATGTGTATCAACAGCAAATACACCTTAGGCGATCCTAGACGGCTTAAACATTCCGTTAAAGAGTTTTACGTAAAAAGCCCCGAAGAGATGGCGGCGCTTTTTGCCGATATTCCGCAGGCGCTAGAAAACACGCAAGAGATCGCCGATAAGTGCGATTTGGAGCTGAAACTAGTCGATAACAAAAACTATTTTCCCACCCCGCCAAATTATAAATTTACGCGCCGCGTAGCCAAAGATCGCGACGTAAAACTAACGGACGAAAACGCGGAGTATTCGCACGAGAACGACGCGATTCTTTTTGAAACGTTATGCCGCGATAAACTTGAAAATCGGCTTATATACGTCGATGAAGGCAAACGGCAAAGCTACCGCGATCGCTTAGAGCTTGAAATTGACGTAATCAAAAAGATGAAGTTTGCGGGCTATATGCTGATCGTATGGGATTTTGTCAGTAAAGCGAAGGAGATGAAAATCCCCGTTGGTCCGGGTCGCGGTAGCGCGGCGGGGAGTTTAGCGGCGTATGCGCTGGAAATTACCAATATCGATCCGATGAAATACGGCTTGCTTTTCGAGCGCTTTTTGAACCCGGAACGCATATCGATGCCCGATATCGATATGGACTTCTGCCAGCAGAGGCGATCAGAGATTATTAAGTATGTCGTGGAGGCTTACGGCAGAGAGAACGTAGGACAGGTGATCACTTATAGCGCCCTTCAAGCAAAAAACGCGATCCGCGACGTGGCGAGGGTTTTGGGCGTATCGATTCCCGAAGCGAACAATATGGTAAAGCTGATCCCAAAGGTATTAAATATCACGCTTGCCCAAGCCTACGAGAGCGAACCAAAGTTAAGAGAGCTAATACAAACCGACGTAAACGCCGGTAAAATCTGGAATCTAGCGACGCAACTGGAGGGCTTAAAAAGAGGAAACGGCGTTCATGCGGCGGGGATTGTGATCAGCAACGAGGAGCTATGGCATAAAACGCCCGTTTGTCTGCCTCCAAAAGGCGAAAGAGAGAAAGACAAAGACGCGAAAGACGGCGAAGAGAAGTTTTATCACGACGTAGCGACTCAATACGACGGACATTATTTAGAAACGGTCGATCTGATCAAGTTCGACTTTTTAGGTCTGCAAAACCTGACTGTGGTCGATCATACTCTAAGGCTGATAGAAAAATACGCAAATAAAACGATCGATTTTGACAGTATGCCTATGGACGATCCAAAGGTTTTTGAGCTGATCGCAAGCGGCGAAACTTTGGGCGTTTTTCAAATCGAAGGCGTCGGTTTGCAAAATCTTAGCCGCCGCCTTAAACCAAACTGCTTTGAAGACGTTGTGGCTATGATCGCGCTTTATCGTCCAGGACCGCTTGAATCCGGAATGGTAAGCGACTTTGTCGATCGCAAACACGGACGCGCCCAAACAACATATATGTTCCCGACGCTAGAACCGATCTTAAAGCCTACATACGGAGTCATCGTATATCAGGAACAGGTAATGCAGATCGTTCAGACGATCGGCGGTTTTTCGCTTGGCAAAGCCGATCTGGTGCGCCGCGCTATGGGCAAAAAGAAACCCGAAGAGATGGAAAAGATTCGCGGCGAATTTGCCGACGGAGCGCAAAAAAACGGCTACAATCGCGGAAAGGCTTTAGAGCTTTTTGATCTCATCGAGAAGTTTGCGGGCTACGGCTTTAATAAATCCCACTCCGCGGCATACGCGGCAATCACATATCAAACGGCGTATCTAAAGCGATACTATCCCGCCGAATATATGTCGGCTCTTATCACTTTCGACGCGAACAGAAGCGAGAAGGTCGCAAGCTATATCAACGAGGCTAAACGGCTTGGGATCGGCTTCATTAAACCAAACATAAATCTTTCGCAGATCAATTTCGAGCCGATCTACGAAAACGGAAAAGCTAGCATCGTCTTTGGCTTAAGCGCTATTAGAGGCGCGGGCGAAGTGGCGCTGGAGTATATTATAGAAGCGCGAAAGACGCTTGGAGGAACGTTTAAGGCTATTGGCGAGCTTTTAGCCAACGTCGATTCGCAGAAGGTTAATAAAAAGGTTTTTGAAGCGTTAATAAAAGCGGGCGCAATGGACTGCTTTGGATATACGAGAAAAGCGTTGTTAAGCGCGATTGAAAACATTGTAAAAGCCGCGCAAAACGCAAACAATATACGCAAAGAGAGCAAGGGGGGATTGTTCGAGGACGACGCGGAACAGATGGCAAACGGCGTAAGCATAGATATTTCGCCGCTTGGCGAGCTTGATCAAAAGACGCTTTTAGAGTTTGAAAAAGAGTTTGCGGGATTATATCTTTCAGGACATCCGCTAGACGATTTTATGGAGGAGTTGAACCGTTGTCCCCACACGCCTTGCGAGGCGATTCGCCGCCTAGATAAGAGCGACGACGAAAGCGAAGAGGAAAACGAAGATTTTTCCGAGAACGAAACGACGCAAAACGAGATTAAAGAGGGCGACGAGGTTTTACTGATCGGCAAAGTGGAAAACTTCGACAGTAAGATCTCTAAAAGCGGCAAAAGGTACGGCAACGTTTATCTTGCGGATCTAACGGGAAGCGCCGTTATCTTAATTTTTGATCCCAATATCCAGAAGCTAGAGAATCTGGATACCGCCCGTCCGATCGCCTTTAAGGTTATTGTTCAAAGAGACGACAGGGATAATAAAATTAGTCTAAGAGCCGTGCGGGTATTAAGTTTAGAGGAGGCGCAAGAGTTAGACCTCTTAAGCGATCGCAAAAGCAAAGACAATCGAAATAATAGACCGGAAGCGCGTCGAGATTTCGCGCAGAAAACGCGACCCTCTCCTCCGAAAGAAGAGAAAATATATAAGCCTATGGTTTTTGAGATTCCATTAAGCGAACAGAGCGAAGTCTTTCTTGAAAAGCTCTATTCGATAATCCGCGAAAATCCGGGCGAAATACCCGTATGCGTCAAGATATGTTCCGATCGGCGGGATATAGAAATGCAAACAAAACTTGGCGCGTCAAGAACGGCAAAAGACGAAGCGATAAAAATCGGCGTGGCTTGCAGATATTAAACTACTTTAGGAGATTTTATGAAAATACTTGTAACGGGAACGGCGGGGTTTATAGGCTTCCATACCGCTTTGCGCTTATTGGAGCGCGGCGACGAAGTTATTGGATTAGACAATATCAACGACTATTACGACGTTTGTCTTAAATACGGGCGTTTAGCCGTTAGCGGCATAGAGCAAAACTCGATCGAATACGGCAGACTGATCCAAAGTGGCAAATACGAAAACTACCGCTTTATCAAACTCGATCTAGCGGATAAAGACGCGATCGATCAGCTTTTTTCTAGCGAAAAGTTTGACAACGTTTGCCACCTTGCGGCGCAGGCGGGCGTAAGGTATAGTTTAACAAATCCGAACGCCTATATTTCCGCAAATATAAACGGAATGTTGAATATATTGGAGGCGTGCCGTTTTAATCCCGTTTCGCATTTGGCTTTCGCCTCCAGCAGTTCCGTTTACGGTTTAAACGAAAATATGCCTTTTAACGCTTCTAAGCCCGTAGATCACCCGATTAGCCTTTACGCCGCCACCAAAAAAAGTAACGAGCTAATGGCGCATACCTACTCTCGTCTTTTTGGCGTCGCGGTTACGGGTTTGCGTTTTTTTACCGTTTACGGTCCTTGGGGCAGACCCGATATGGCACTTTTTATATTTACCAAGTCAATCTTGGAAGGTAAGCCGATCGACGTTTTTAACGACGGTAGAATGATGCGCGATTTTACTTATATCGACGATATTGTCGAAGGAGTGATCCGCGTTATTGATACGCCCGCCGCAAGCGATCCGTTTTTCGATCCAGTAAATCCTAATAGCGCGACCTCAAGCGCTCCATATAGGATCTATAATATCGGGCGCGGTTCGCCAGTTTATTTACTTAATTTTATCGAGGCGATCGAAAAAGCGCTTAATAAAAAAGCGAGCAAAAACTATCTGCCTATGCAACTAGGCGACGTTCCCGCCACGTTTGCCGATACAAGCGATTTGGAGCGCAATCTCGGCTATAAACCTAGCGTATCCGTTCAAACGGGAATCGATCGCTTTGTCAAATGGTATCGAGAGTTTTATAAGGTTTAGCTTTGCTAGGCGGTTAAACCAAAAAACTGCCGTTAAACGGGTTAAGATTATCGCGTTTTTGTCGCGTCTATTAGCGAGTATAACAGCGCGATCTCTTGCGCCCAGATCGACTCGTCGATCGTTTCTAAAATAAGCGGAATATTATCTAAACGAGAATCGTTCATTATTAGTCTAAAAGCCTCGATTCCAATCGCGCCTAAGCCTATCGATTCGTGGCGATCGAGCCTGCTATCTAGCGGAGCTTTCGCGTCGTTTAAGTGCATACCTTTTAAGTAGTTAAACCCGACGATTCGATCAAACTCGTTCATCGTTTTTTCATACGCCTCTTTTTGGCGAAGATCGTATCCGGCCGCAAAAAGATGGCACGAGTCTAAACAAACTCCGATCCGCGTTTTATCTTCCACAAGATCGATAATCGCCGCAAGTTGCTCGAAACGAAAGCCGATATTACTTCCTTGCCCCGCGGTATTCTCGATAACGGCGCTAACGCCTTGTGTCCGATCCAAAGCTATATTAACGCTTTCGGCGATTAGTTCTATACACTCTTCCTCCGAGATGAGTTTTTTATGACTGCCCGGGTGAAAGTTCAGCAGTTTTAATCCAAGCGCTTCGCAACGTCTTATTTCGTCTATAAACGCCTCTCTACTTTTTTCTAGGCTTTCGGATTCGGGCGATCCGAGATTGATAAGATAGCTATCGTGCGGCAGAATATAATCGGCGCCAAATCCGTATCGATCGCATTCGCTCTTAAAGGTTTCAACCTGTTTTTTATCGTAAGGCTTCGCCGCCCATTGACGCTGATTTTTAGTGAAAAGCGCAAAGGCTTTCGCGCCGATTTCAGCCGCGTTTTTTGGCGCGTTTTCTACCCCGCCGCCTATGCTTACGTGAGCGCCGACAAATTTCATCTTGTAATCCTTTTTAGCGATCCTATTCGGCACGGCGAATAACGATCAACACTTTGTTTAAGGAATCGCGAAAGCGCGTCGCCCCGCCGTTTTTTTCGTAAGAAACGTCGTATTTGCCGCTCGATCGCGCATTTTGCGTCCAGCCGTTTTCGCTATCTATTACAACGGCGTTTTCAAGATTGGAGATCGCTCTTGCCGCAATAACGTCGCGCATAAGGTTTGGAGGATAGTTTTCGCTTAGATAGCGTTTGTTAAACTCGCCCGCGCTTAGGCAGCGCAACGCTCCTTGACAGATTTTCTCTCCGACCGTTAGTTCCAGCGCGCCCTGTCCCGCGGCATAGATTTGAAGACGATATTTGTCGTTCGGCAAAACGCTGATAAAACCCGCTTGGCTTACGCTTAGATTCGGCGTTTTGATCGTGGCGATCACCGATCGGCTCTCAAGCGCTTCAATCTTCTTGGCGCACCCCGTAAGTAGCGTCGCCGCCGTTAAAATGATAAAAAAAAACGCTCTCATAAGGTTCATCTTAGCAAACTTTTGTATAATGCGCTTCTTTTTTTGCGGCTCCCTCGTCTAGCGGTTAGGACACCACCCTTTCACGGTGGATACACGGGTTCGAGTCCCGTGGGAGTCACCACCTCCGCAAAAGCGTTTATTCGCGGTTTGTATCCGATTACTTATCGGCGTTTATTTATTAACGCGATGCGAAGCGCCAAAAGATCCAGCGCGGCGGGAGTCATACCGCTGATCTTCTCCGCGTCAAAAAGCGTTTGAGGCTTGAACTTATTTAGCTTTTGCCTGATCTCCGCGCCCAAACCCTCGATCGAATCGACGTCTAAATCGGCTGGGATTTCAAGCGCTTTCATCTCTTTCATACGATCGATCTGCTCTTGCTGTTTATCGAGATAGTAGTCGTATTTCGCGCCGATTAAAATCTGCTCGATCGCGTCCGTCTGCTCGTTTTTGAAAAAATCGTCGATCGCTCTTAGTTTCACCTCGTTAAAGCTAGGGCGCGACGCGATCGTCAAAAGCGAGGTTTTCTCGCCGATCGGCTCTTCGCCAAGCTCCTTTAGCCGCCTTAGCGTTTCGGCGTTGTTGGTCAGAAAATGCGATCGCAGATAGTCCAAGCCCTCTTTTGCCGCCCGCGCTTTTCGTTCCGTGTTTTCAAAAAAATCGCGATCGATCAAGCCGTATCGGTAGCCGTAACCCGCAAGGCGCGTATCGGCGTTATCCTCGCGCAAACTCAAGCGGTATTCGGCGCGGCTTGTAAACATTCTATAAGGCTCGTTCGTTCCTTTTGTAACCAGATCGTCGATCAGCACGCCGATGTAGGCTTCCTCGCGCCCCAAAACAAAGGCTTCCGCGCTTTTAACGTAAAGCGCGGCGTTAATCCCCGCCATAACGCCTTGCGCGGCGGCTTCCTCGTAACCCGTCGTGCCGTTGATCTGCCCCGCGCAAAAAAGTCCGCGAACGCGCTTTGTTTCCAAATTGCGATCTAGCTCCGTAGGCTGAACAAAGTCGTATTCGATCGCGTATCCGTAGCGCGTGATTATCGCGTTTTCAAGCCCGTTCATAGAGCGGATAAACGCCTCTTGAACGTCGATCGGAAGCGAGGTTGAAAGCCCGTTTAAGTAGTATTCGCCGTTTGCGCGGCTTTGCGGCTCGACAAAAATCTGATGGCTCGTTCGATCGCTAAAGCGGTTGATCTTATCTTCGATACTCGGGCAGTAACGAGGACCCACTCCCGTAATCTGTCCCGTAAAAACGGGAGCGCGATCAAAAGCGGCGCGGATAATTTCGTGCGTTTTTTCGTTGGTTTCGGCGATAAAGCAGGGCATTTGAACGGGCGCGAAACTTCGCGCGGGGGTTTTTAGGCTAAAAGGTTTTGGATTTTCGTCGTTAGCCTGTCTTTGTAGTTTGCCAAAATCGATCGATTTTGAATCGATTCGCGGACAAGTCCCCGTTTTTAGCCGTCCGATTTCAAAACCTAGCGCTTTTAGCCGTTTCGCCAGATCGATCGACGGCATTTCGCCCATTCGCCCCATAGAGAGCCTTTTGTCGCCTAAATGAACGAGAGAGTCCAAAAAAGTTCCCGTCGTCAAAACGATCGCGTCGCATCGGTACTCGATTCCCAGTCGCGTTTTTGCTCCGACGATCGCGCCGTTTTCGACGATAATATCCTCTAACATATCTTGCGAAACGCTTAGATTCTTTTGTTCCAGACAGTATTCGCGGGCGTAGATCGGGTAAGCGTCCATATCGATCTGAACGCGAGTTCCGCGAACGGCGGGGCCTTTGGACGCGTTTAACGATCGGTATTGCAAAGCCGCCTTATCGGTAAGCAGCCCCATAACGCCGCCAAGCGCGTCGACCTCTTTGGCAAGATGTCCTTTGCCCAAACCGCCAATCGCGGGATTGCAACTAATCGCGCCGATCTGCGAAACCAAAGGCGTTATCAGCGCCGTTTTTTGACCCATTTTCGCGCACGCGATCGCGGCTTCTACTCCGGCGTGTCCGCCGCCGACAACGATAATATCGGAATGTTTCATAGCGCAAACTTTGCGTATTTTGATGAAAACTTAAACGACATTTTTATCTCTTAAACCTTGTTATAGAAGAGTTTGTTAGGTGGAGCGGAAGACGGGAATCGAACCCGCGACCTTTTGCTTGGGAAGCAAAAGCTCTACCCCTGAGCTACTTCCGCGTTAAACGCCGATCGACTTATGCGCGTTTGCCGACCAAACGAAGCGCAATTATGCCAATAAACGCCTTCTATCGCGCCGCCGCAAAAATAACAAATGCGCCCCGCTCTCCTTTCGCTATTTTGTAGCGCGCTTTTTCTCTCGTTCTCGCTTACGAAAAGCTCCAAAAACGCTCGTCGCGTAGAAAGCAAGAATAACGGCGTTTGCGGGTTTAGCCCAGTCAGCCTATCGCCTCCTTAATCGCCTTCGTTTCGTCGCTAGCGAGTTTGATTTTCTCGTTATTCGACAGCGTTTCGTCAAGCAGAATCTTAACGAAACAGCTGCCCGCAATTACGCCGTCCGCGCCTTTTGCTCGCTCTTTCGCCGTATTGCGATTTACGCCGAAGCCCACGAAAACGGGCGTTTTGCTCGCCGCTTTTACGATCGCCAAAACCCCTTGCAAATCCTCGCTTTGCGCCGCCCCCGTTACGCCCGTATAAGCCACAAGATAGATAAACTTTTTCGCGTTTTGCAAGATCCAAGCGATTCGATCTTTGGGCGTGGTGGGCGCGATAAACTCGATTAACGCGACCGAAGCGGCGCTAAAAAGCGGGCTATAAGCGATCGCCTCCTCTTTTGGCAGATCGGGGATCAAAAGGGCGCTCACGCCCAATTCGCCCGCCTCTTTTAGCGTTTTTTCTATACCGCGCCGTAAAAACGGGTTCATATATCCCATCCACATCAGATCGCGCCCTTTTAACGCGGCGCTAATTTTAAGCAGATCGCTAAAAACAAAGCCGTTTCGTAGCGCCAAGCGCCCCGCCTTTTCGATCGTTTCGCCGTCCGCGGCGGGATCGCTGAAAGGCACGCCAAGTTCCAGCGAATCCATTCCCGCCTCGAACATCGCGTTTGCCAGATCGACCGTAAAGGCGCAATCGGGAATCTTCGGCGTTAGATAGCCAACCAGTTTTTTCATCGCGCAAGCCTTGTAAAAGATTGCGCTATTTTACATAAAGATCGCAAGCGTCAAATCCGCGACGCGAACAAAACCGCTTTTGCGTCGTTTGTATCCATAAAGAATAATCGCGATCAACGCTTCCAGCCCGCCTTGCCTAGCTCCAAAAAAACGTAAAGCGACCTCGTTCGCGGGAGGATAAAGATTGAAAGTTAATTTGATGGGCTTTTATTGCGTCGCGGCGTATTTGGATAGTATGCGATCCATTTAGCGTATCGGTTTCTTTAATCCATTCTTTTTGATCGAAGCTTAAGATATTTTTAATCGTTAATATCTCGTCGTTTGTAAAACCGCTTTTAGCGTTAATGTTAAATAGCTTTTTTACGCTTGAAAAATCGATCGTCGCAACGCCTTCAAATAGAACGAAGCGCGGCGTCCAAAAACGCCGCGCCAAACGTTAGACTTTAAATCGCGCCATCGTCTCGCGCATCGTTACGGCGAGTTTGGCGATATTATCCGCCGCCGCGGAGGAGCTTTTCGCCGCTTCCGAGTTTTCGTCCGTCGCCTGCGCCACCTTTTCGACCTGTTCGGCTATCTGATGGCTAGCGCTCGATTGTTCGCTTAAAGCCGCCGTTATGTCGGCCACCCGCACTTGAGCCTGCGAAGCGCCCTGCGCGATCTTGCCGATCGCCTCGCCTGCCTGTTCCGCAAGCGAAACGCCTTCGCTTACCATAGTCGCCGCGTGGGTCATAGACGAAACCGCCGTATGCGCGCTCTCCTGAATCGCGCTGATCATAGCGGCGATCTCGGTTGTCGCGCTTGTGGTGCGTTCGGCAAGTTTTCTGATCTCGTCCGCCACGACGGCAAAGCCGCGCCCCTGCTCGCCCGCTCGCGCCGCTTCAATCGCCGCGTTCAACGCCAATAGATTGGTCTGATCGGCGACGTCTTTAATCGTCTGGACAATGCCCGATATTTGCTCGCTCTGCTTGCCAAGTTCCGCGATCGTTTCCGAAGAGCTTTGCACCGCGCGCGACATATTCTGCATTTCGACGACGGTTTTATTAACGATCGTCGCGCCGCTTTGCGAAAGCTCCATCACGCTTTCGGCGTTTTTGCTAGTTTCTTTGGCGTTCTCGCCTACCTGCGTAATACTCGCCGTCATCTCTTCCACACTCGCCGCCATATCGGAGCTAGAGTCGCTCGTCTTTTCGGAGGCGCTCGCCACGCGTCCGCTCAATTCGGCAAGCTCCGCGCTGGCTTTATCCAGTTGCTCCGTATTTCTTAAAAGCGCGGAAAACGCCGTTTGCAACGAATCGATCAGATTGTTGATGGTATTTCCCGTTCTGCCTACCTCGTCGTTTGCTCTGACCTGAATACGTTTTCTAAAATCGCCCGTGTGTTCGATCTCTTCGGTCATCGCCTGAATCCTTGTAAGCGGCTCGGTAATAGAAACGGCGATCACAAACGCGATTGCGCCCAACAACGCCAGACCAATACAAATAACCACGATCATCTGAACATTGGTTCTTGAATAGGTGTCCGTCGCCGCTATGTTCATCTCCTCGGCGATGTCCTCTTGTAAGGCGATTAGATCCGCTATGGTGCG
Organism: Helicobacteraceae bacterium; assembly: GCA_031275395.1. Taxonomy (GTDB): domain Bacteria; phylum Campylobacterota; class Campylobacteria; order Campylobacterales; family SZUA-545; genus JAIRNH01. The sequence goes on from JAISOU010000075.1 coordinate 18,462, forward strand.
TTCGACAATCTCCGCGTGAGCCTTAAAACCTTGTATCAGCTTAATGTTGCCCTCTTCGTTAAAATCGCCGTTTCTCAGTTGATTGGCGATAGGCGTATATACGTCGCTTATAAACGCCCGATAATGCGTTTCTATCGTTTCAGATAGCTTTTTTTCCTTGTCGTTGCGCTCGGTTTTTTTGTAGTTTGTCCAGCCTTCGTCAAACTTTTTGCGCCAATATTCAGCGCTTTCAAGGTGAACCGCAAGGGCGTGATCCGCGTGCGCGATCGCAAATCTGCTCCTTGGATCGTGTTGAAAGGCGAGTAATAGGTCGGCAACAATTTTGCCCAAAGCGCCGTTCATCGCGCCAAGTTCGGTCGCGGGCATAGCCGCCGCACTATACATAAGCTCGGTTTGCTTGTCCATACTTTTTACGCCCAAAAAGCCGAACACCCCTACCGATGTTACGCTGATTAAACCCACCAAAGTCAAAATAATAAGGCGCTTTCCAACGCTAATTCGCCTGATCATGTAATGTCCTTTCTCGTTCTGTAGTCTCGAAAACTCTAATTTAATTATAGCCATAATACGCTTTCAATTTGAGAATGGGGGCGCTTCGTGGCAAAAACTACAATTCAATCGATAAAATCGGCGAAAAATACGCGAAAACTCGCGATGATCACGGCTTACGACGCGCTTTTTGCCGCGTTGATCGCGCCCGAAGCGGATATCGTGCTTGTGGGCGATAGCTTGGCGATGAGCTTTGGCGGGCATAGCGACACGCTCTCTATTACGTTCGACGAGATGATCTACCATACAAAAGCGGTTTGCAGGGGCGCTCCCGATTCGCTTGTCGTTTTCGATATGCCCTTTGGAAGCTACTCAAGCGCCAAAAACGCTTTGGAAAACGCGATCCGCGTATATAAGGAAACGGACGCGAGCGCCGTAAAAATCGAGGGCGGCGCGGAAAAAGCGGAAGTTATCAGGCGGCTGACGACCAACGCGATCGCCGTAATGGGACATATCGGCTTAATGCCGCAATACGCGCGACAAAGCGGCGGCTTTAAAGTGCAAGGCAAGGACGACGCGGCAGTCGAAAAGCTAATCGCCGACGCAAAAGCGATCGAAGCGGCGGGCGCGTTTGCGATCGTCCTAGAGGGCGTAAAGGCAAACGCCGCGAAATCAATCTCGCAAAGCGTCGGTATTCCCGTTATCGGCATAGGCGCGGGGAGCGATTGCGACGGACAGGTTTTAGTTTGGTCTGATCTGCTTGGCTTTTTCGAGGCGTTCAAGCCCAAGTTCGCAAGGCGTTACTTAGAAGGCGCGACGCTTGCGAGAGAGGCGATCGCCCGTTTTGCCGCCGACGTTAGATCGGGCGCGTTTCCAAGCGCCGACGAATCTTATATTTAATAAAGAAAAAGGCATGCAAAAATATTCGGTAAATCAATATCTTATAGAAACCGCATTGGCGTGGGTAAAAGGTAACGAGATAGCAATACCCGAAATCCAAAGACCGTTCGTATGGGATAGCTCCAAAGTGCGCGACTTGATGGACAGTCTCTATCAAGGTTATCCCGTAGGTTATCTGATCGCGTGGAAAAATCCCAATGTACGGCTAAAAGACGGGAGGATCAGCGAAGGGAAGAAAATCCTGATCGACGGTCAGCAACGAATAACGGCGCTAACGGCGGCTATACTTGGACAATATGTCATCAACGGCGTATATGAACGAATAAAAATAAAAATCGCCTTTCATCCGATTGACGAAAAGTTTGAAGTTCAAAATTCAGCTATTCTAAAAGATAAGACATGGCTACCCGATATTTCAGAAGTTGTAAACGGTAGCGTTTTGAAAATTGTCAGAGAGTATTTAAAGTTAAATCCAGATATGGACGAAGAGAAAATTGAAAAAAGTATAACCAACCTTGTCAATATTCCTAAAAAACAAATCGGATTAATTGAGCTTTCGTCCGATTTGGATATTGAAACCGTTACGGAGATTTTTATCCGCAT
>JAISOU010000052.1 GCA_031275395.1 Helicobacteraceae bacterium
GCTTGAGGCGCGGCTCGACGGCGCTTATTATGTCGTTTACGCGTTGCGCGTCGGTCGCGGCGTTTGGCGTTTGCGTCGTTGGCGTTGCGCTCGGCTCGCTTTCTTGACTTTTTGCCGCGTTTTGCGGTATAGTTTCATCGTGAGTCTGCGATCGAGAGAGCTGTGTCGTCTCGATCCGATCTGCGGATCGCCCGCTAGCGTCCGTCGTCTTAGCGGGGTCGGCTCTTTTCTCAAACGCCGTCATTAACCACTTTTTCTTATTCCCGTCGTAGTCCAGCCTAATGCCCGCCGCGTGCGTAGGGCTTTCCATTCTAACGCGATTTTCGCTTCTCGATACGACGCTCATCGTATCGAGTGTCCCTTGCAGGTCGTCCAATACTTCGGGGTGATACTTTGTAATCTTGGCTAATCCGTAGCCGTCGCTTCTTCCCGTTCCCTCTTTTCCCCATACCAGATCAATATCGCCTTCCCGATCGCTTACTTGTTAGCGTTATCGGCGGCGGAGCGAGCGTTGCAAATCGTTATGCAACCAGTCGAGCCGCGAGCGATCTATCCGACTTTTAAGGCGTAGAGGTTTTTTGGCGGCATAGGTTTGCCCAAGCGTCGTCGGTAAGCTCAAGATTGGCGCAACGTTCAAAAGTAGCGTTTGCCAGATCGGCGCTCGCGTTTTGCTCGTAAAGCTCGCCAAGCGTAAATAAAGCTCTAGCCCGATCGCGATCGGGCAACTTGCCGTCCAACATCGTTTGTAAAACCAAAATCGCCTCGTTTGATTTGCCGCCTTTAATAGCCGCTTGCGCGAAGGCGATTTCCGCGTCCGGCGTAAAGGCTTGCGTCTGCGTTAATCGCGATCGATTAACAAGTTTTTTAGCGTAATCGTATTGGCTTTGAACGTCGCCTTGATTACGGCTTAAAGCGATCATAGCGGTGTAAATATCCATTAAACGCGGCTCTTTTGGAAAACGCGATTCTATAATTGCCGCAAGCTCGCTCATTCGCTTTGAATCAAAGTCGGTTTTGCGGTAAGCGTCAAAGAGTCTGATATACCGATCGGCTTCGATCGGAAGCCGCAAAGCTCTACTCATCTTAATAAATCTCTCTTCGCCGTCGATATAATTTGGATAATCGGAGATCGCATAAAGCGCGTCTAGCCGCTTTGCGATCCACTCTGCGCCCTCCACGGGCGATCGCTTGCGAACGTTAAAATCCGCTATCTCTAACGCAAGATTAAAATCGCGTTCTAAATAGGCGCAATTAAAAAAAATCTCGTCTGATCTGATTGTCGCGCCAAGTTTGCGATCGCGGTTTAAGCTAACCGCCTGCTCGCAGTTATTCGATCGTAAAAACGAATCCAAAAGAGCGGTTTCGGTTTGACGTAACCGCGAATCAAAATCGTGGAACATTTTTTTATCAAGTTTATCTAGTTTTGGCAATAGCGGAACGACTTCGGTATAACGCCCTAAGCGCATAAGAGTTTTTGACTTCTCATAAAGCGCGCGGCTCGCCGCTTCGTCGTCGGGATATTTATTTATAATTTCGTCGTAAAGCGCCAAATTTGCTTCGGGGGTATTTCTACCAAGCGAAAACTCTAATAGATCTCGCTCTTTTTGCGCTACGGGAGTTTGCGGCGAATAGGCAAACTCCGCCAAATAACGCTCGTAAGATATAAGCGATTTTTCCTGCATAGAGGCAAGATTCTGCCATCGCGCGAGATTCAAAAGCATAGCTTCATATTCGGACGAAACGGGTTCGACGCGATCAATTAAAATCTCCGCTAAAAGCGCGGCGGGAAGGTATAATTTACGATCCGCCATCATAGCCGTCAGCTCTTTGCTTTTTTCAATATCTTCCAAAAAGAACTCTGGAGCGCTTTGCAATATTTTCACGTAAAACTCGGCGGCTTTTGGAATATCGTCTTCGCGAATCGCGATCTCCGCCAATCGCGAAGCGGCGAGCGAAGCGGCGGGGACGTCTTGCGAGTTAAACAAAACGTATTCGTAACCAAAAGTCGCTTCCGCGGCTTTGCCTTCCGATAAAAAACGATCCGCCTTGTATATTCGCGCAAAATCGGCTAGGCGATCTTTGGGATATTCGCGAATCAGAGTTTCAAAATGATAAACGCCGTCGGCAATAAGTCCGGCTTTTACCTCCGCTTCGCCTAACAAAAGCAAGACTTCAGGCGTTTCGTTGTGCGAAGCGTAAGCCTCGATCCAAGGACGGGCGACGGATATAAGCGCCTCTTCTTGATCGGGTAGTTTGCTTAAGATTTTAATTTTTAACGCGAGAAGCTCGGGCATAAAAAGATGTTTGCCGCCGCTTTGCGCTAACGAATCGTCGATCATCTTTTGCGCGTCGGCTAAAAATCCCGCTTCATAGCTCTCCAAAACCATCGAAAACTCCCGCCCGTCTTCGCTGTTCATTCTATTTGCGATCGGCGCTCCGTTTAGATCAAGCGCGCCGATCGAAGGCGGTTCGAGCGCGGGAAACGAGATTGGAAAGTTTAATCCCGCGTCGTTTGGCTCGCGCAAAACGGGCGGGGTTTTTTCATATCCCACGACAATCCAACGCGCCGATCGCGTTTTTTCGCCGCTTGGAGATAGCGCCGATCGCGAAAGCGTTTTTTCGTCCAACGCATAGACAAGCGCCCGTTTCTTAAAATCGATCGTTAGCGTAAAGCGGTTATTCTCTAAAATCGGCGAGATCGTAAAAAAACGATTGTCGATCGGTTGCGGTTTCAAAACGGGAACGCGCTCAAACTCGCAAACCATAGCGCCCTTTTGGAGCAACTCGGCGGGGGTAACTCGGCAGGAAAAAGCGCGCTCCTCTTTAAGCGTCAGCGTCAAATACGCCTCTTTGTTTGCCGTCCCCGCCGTTTGAATAATATCCAACGCCGCTAACGGCGTCGCAAGAAAAACAAGCGAATATATCGATCTAAAAAACCGCTTCATATCGCGTATAAAGCAAACGCCATTCCTTGAAAACCTAAACTCTAAGCGAAAATCGCCGTTATTTCCGCTTCCTTTCGCGTCGTTTTGCGAAGCGGCGGCGAAACCGACGCAGACGGGAGAGAAGCGGCGATTTATTGATTTTTGCGATCGTTTGCGAATGTGTTTGGCGAGGATTGGTTAAAAAATGGACTGGTTTTTAATTAAGGGTTGATATAATCCGTTTTTAGTTTGAAATTGAAATTAGACAAGGAGCTAAGTTATGAGTATGCAAGCAAATGTTTCGCAAAGCGTTATTGAAGCCGAAGGCTCCAACCTCTCTCTCTCTCTCTCTCTCTCTCGGTAGTTCGTTAGTTTTTTATCGTTTCTCAACTTGGCTTTACCCGCAAGCGTTTAATCCTAACATAACGCAAACAAACATAATAGGAGGACAACTATGAAAACGTTGTTTAAGTTTGGAATGGTCGCAACGGCGTTAATCGTTTTTTACTTAATGTTTGGCGCAAGCGCCGCCGACGAAGCGTATAATAGCGGCGTAACGGCGCAAGATCGTGGCGATCTGCAAGAGGCGATCAAACAATATACGGAAGCGATCAAACTCGATCCAAAATATACGTGGGCTTACAACAATCGCGGTCTTGCTTACGCCGATTTAGGCGATACAAGCAAAGCGATCGCGGATTTTACGCAAGCGATTAAACTTGATCCAAAACTTGCGCTAGCTTACAACAATCGCGCGGTTGCACACGCCATGTTAGACGATCTAAAAAGCGCCACAAAAGACGCTAGAAAAGCGTGCGGACTAGGCGAATGCAAAGCGCTACAAGTTTTAGAGCAAGAAAAACTATTACGCGATTAACCCAAAAAAAAAGAAAGTGCGCAAAATGGACGCGAAGTTTGTAGCGATTGTGGAGCGGCTAGTTAAAGAGCAAGGCAAAGATACTTTGATTAACGCCGAAAAGTGCAAAGGGCATTTGGAGGATTACGTTAATAACGAATTCAAGAAAGAGCGGCATTTGTTGCTTATTGCGATCGAAGTTGGAGCGGGTAAAGCGATCGCCGACGCAAGCGATCTGGCGATCTGCAAAAAACAGCAAATTCGCCTTCTAAAAGACGATCATTTTATAGACGAAACAGCCGCCGCCAAAGCCGTTGATCTGCTTGCGTTGGCGCTTCGCGGCGATCGCAGTAAATCGATCGCTTCAACGCCAAACGTTCAACCGCAATCCGCGCCCGCTTACGCTCCGCCGCCGCAAATCGACGACGACAAGCTAACAGGCGAATATATAACCACTAAAGAACCGTCCATTATGGTTATCGCCATTTCGTTTATGTTGATTGGAGCGATAATTAAATGGGCAGATGGAGCGATAGTTGGAGCGCTAATTGGGGCGATATTGGATTTATACGCGCTTTTGATAGAAATTAGCAGGTTGTAATTCGTTGTTTTGTTAGTAGGTAAATCCGCTCCGCAGTGAAACGCAAGAGCGCAAAGCGCAAAGGATTGACGCGCGGATACGCGCTACGCTAAAGCGCGGGAATATGAAAAGAGGGGGCAAATAGAGCGAGCGGCGAAAATGGGGGCGGCGGCTGGTTTCCTTGTAGGAAGGAAACAAGATGGCGGGTATCTCTTGATTTTTCGTTGATTGGCGGTTACAATTCCGCTTCCATTTTCTGAAAACCTCGCGATCGAAACAAGGCAAGAGGCTTTCTAAACCACGAGTAGGAACACAAAGCGATTATGGAGAAAATACGACTAAAGCTAAAAGCATACGACCACCGCGTTTTGGACAAATCAGTCGGCGCGATCGTCGATGCGGTTAAGCGAAGCGGAGCCGAGCTAATCGGCCCCGTTCCGCTCCCCACCAAGATTCGCAGATACACGGTTTTGCGATCGCCGCACGTTAATAAAGACTCGCGGGAGCAGTTTGAAACCCGCGTACATACCCGAATGCTCGACATAGAGTTCGCTACGGGCGACACGGTCGATTCTTTGATGAAACTCGATCTAGCTCCAGAAGTCGACGTAGAAGTGCGTTCGATGAGCCAAAAGGCGAAGTAATGGAATACGTCGTAGAAAAAATCGGTATGAGCAGAACGCTTGGGATCAAAGCCAAAGCGGTAACGCTGTTAAAAATCCGCGAAACGAAAATCCTCGCGCCCCGAGAGGACGGCAAGGCATTGGTTTCCTACGCCAACGGCAAAAAGAGCAATAAAACGCTTGTCGGAAATCAGAAAAAATACTCTCTTTCAAAAGAATTCAACCGCTTTGCGACGATCGAAACCGACGGCGCGCAAGCGGGCGATCAGAGTTTGGAAGAGCTTAAAGAGGGCGCGATTTTGAAAGCCTCTTTTAACACTAAAGGGCGCGGTTTTAGCGGTTTGATTAAACGTTGGAACTTCCAAGGCGGCCCTGCCGCGCACGGAAGCCGTTTTCACCGCACGAGCGGATCGATCGGCAATCGCGACGAACCCGGTCGCGTTCATAAAGGGCGCAAAATGGCGGGTCGCTACGGCAACGAGAAAGTAACGCTTAAAAGCGAAGTTTTGAGTTTCGATCCGGATAGCAAAATCCTCGTCGTTAAAGGGAGCATTCCTGGTCCAAACGGCGCTTTGGGCCGTATAAAGGCGGTCAAATGAGTAAAGCTACTATATTAAACGCGCAATTTGAAAAAGAGGGAGAGCTCGCTCTACCTGAAAAATACGAAGAGATCGCCGCGCAGAATCTCTATCTATACGCAAAATCTTTTTTAAGCTCCATTCGACAGAACGGCGCGCATACAAAAACGCGCGCGAACGTCAGCGGAACAGATAAAAAGCCTTTTGCGCAAAAAGGCGGCGGACGCGCTAGACAGGGTTCGCTTAAAGGTCCTACCTTTGTAGGCGGCGGCGCGGCTTTTGGCCCTAAAAATACGCGCAATTACAACCAAAAGATCAACAAAAAGCAAAAACGCTTGGCGCTTCTTTACGCGTTGAACAAAAAGGCGAACGAGGGCGCGCTTTTCGTCGTCGATCGTATCGACGTTGAAAGCGGCAAGACGAAAGACGCGGCTAAAATCGCAAACAAGATCGCGCCTAGGGACGGTCTGTTTGTCGTTTCCGCTTTAAACGATAAAAACTATTTGGCGTTTAGAAACCTACCTTCGCACTATTTGGTCGAAGCGTCGGAGCTTAACGCCTATATCGCCGCTAGCTATCGCGTAATCGCGATCGAAAAAGCGGCGCTGGAACAAATTACAAGAGAGGACTGAGATGGCGGACATCACCGATATTAAATCCATTCTCTATACGGAAAAAACTCTCGGTCTGCAAGAACGGGGCGTAGTCGTCGTGCAAACCTCGCCAAAGATCACGAAAAACTCTCTTAAAGAGCTTTTCCGCGTCTATTTCGGCGTTTTGCCCAAGAAGATCAACTCGACCGCCGTTCGCGGTAAAACAAAACGTTTTCGCGGCGTCGTCGGAAAACGCAACGATCTTAAAAAGTTCTTCGTAACCCTGCCAGAAGGCGCGGCGATCGAAGCGCTAACGGCGTAAGGAAAAAACGATGGCTTTGAAAACATACAAACCTTACACCCCTTCCCGTCGTTATATGTCGGGATTGGACAACAAGGATATTACGGGCAAGGCGGACGTGCGAAAGCTCCTCGTCAAACTGCCCGTTACCGCAGGTCGCAACAACAACGGGCGGATCACCTCGCGCCACAAAGAAGGCGGCGCGAAAAAGCTCTACCGCGTTATCGATTTCAAACGCGACAAGTTCGGCGTATCGGGCAGAGTAGCGGCGATCGAATACGATCCGAACCGCAACTGTCGAATCGCGTTGATCTCGTATAAAGACGGCGACAAGCACTATATCATTCAGCCCGAAGGCTTAAAGGTAGACGATTCGATCGAAGCGGCGGAAGCGGGATTGGATATTGTGATCGGCAACGCGATGAAGCTAAAATCGATCCCCGTCGGCACGATCATTCACAATATCGAGCTTAAACCGGGTAAAGGGGCGCAATTAGCGCGATCGGCGGGCGGTTTCGCGCAGCTTATGGGACGCGAAGGCAAATACGCGATTGTTCGTATTCCTAGCGGCGAAACGCGCTACATTCTAAGCGAATGTATGGCGACGATCGGCGCGGTCGGCGCGGCGGAGTTCGCAAATCGCGTGATCGGCAAAGCGGGACGCAATCGGCATTTAGGCGTTCGTCCGCAAACGCGCGGATCGGCGATGAACCCCATCGACCACCCGCACGGCGGCGGCGAAGGCAAATCAAACGGTCATAGACCGCCTGTTTCCCCTTGGGGACAGCAGTGCAAAGGCTTGAAGACTCGTAAAAAGACGAAAGCAAGCAACCGTTATATCATCACTAGACGCAAGAAAGGCGTGAGATAATGGCAAGATCAACTAAAAAGGGGCCTTTTATAGACTCGCACCTTCTCGCAAAGGCGTTGAAGGCAAAAAAAGAAAACTCGGGCAAACCGATTAAAACGTGGTCGCGCCGTAGCACGATCAGCCCCGATTTTGTCGGACTGACTTTTTTGGTGCATAACGGTCGCGATCACGTCGCCGTGTACATCACAGAAAACCATATCGGCTACAAGTTAGGCGAATTTGTTCCTACCCGCACCTTTCACGGGCATAAGGGTAGCGTCCAAAAGAAGATAGGAAAGTAAGATGAGTATAGCGTTATTAAAATTTGTTCGTTTATCGCCGATCAAAGCGCGTCTGATCGCTAAGGAGATTCAGGGTTTGAACGCCGAGAGGGCGCTTGCGAGCCTGCAATTTACGCCCAACAAAGCGGCGCGCGCGATCTATAAGGTATTGGCAAGCGCGGTAGCCAACTCCGGTTTGGACGCGAATAAGGCGATCGTAAAAAGCGCGCGCGTCGATAAAGCCGCCGCGTTAAAACGTTTTACGCCTCGCGCAAGAGGACGCGCCACGCCGATCCGAAAGCCAAGCTCGCATATCTTGATAGAAGTCGAAAAAGAGGGCGATAAATAATGGGGCAGAAAACTAATCCGATTGGTCTTAGACTTGGAATCAACACCAACTGGAAATCGCGCTGGTTTCCGGGCAAAAGCTCTCGCGTTGCTAACGTAGGCGAGGATTATAAGGTTCGCGGCTTTTTGAAAGAGAAGCTCTACAAAGCGGGCGTAGGCGATATTATTATCGAACGCACGATCAAAAAACTCAAGGTTACGCTTGTCGTCGCTAAACCCGGAGCCGTGATTGGCAAAAAGGGCGAAGAGATCGAAAAGCTCAAGAACGACGTTTCTAAACTCGTCAATAACAAAGAGGTGATCCTTAACATTAAAGAGGAGCGCCGACCGCAGCTTTCGGCGCAACTAGCCGCGGAGAACGTCGGGACGCAACTTGAAAATCGCGTCGCGTTTCGCCGCGCTATGAAGAAGGTTATGCAGGCGGCCTTAAAAGGCGGCGCGAAAGGTATTCGTATTCAGGTCAGCGGTCGTTTAGGCGGCGCGGAGATCGCAAGGCGCGAATGGTATTTAGAGGGCAGAGTGCCGCTTCATACGCTTCGCGCTAAGGTTGATTACGGTTTCGCCGAAGCGCATACGACATACGGCGTGATCGGAATTAAAACGTGGATCTTTAAGGGCGAAGTGTTGTCTAAAGGCATTCAGCAAGAGATCGATTCGAGCGTCGAGCAAAGAGGCGATCGCGGAGCAAGAGAAGATCGGGGCGAAAAGAAACCTCGCGCTCCAAGACGCAGAAAAACAGAAGATAAAGGGGAATAACCGTTATGTTAATGCCCAAAAAAACTAAATATCGCAAGATGATGAAAGGTCGCAATCGCGGGCAAGCCAATCGTGGAACCGAGCTCGCAAACGGCGATCTAGGGTTGAAAGCGTTGGAAAACGGCAGAATCAACTCTCGTCAGATCGAAGCGGCGCGGGTCGCGATGACAAGACATATCAAACGGCAGGGACGCGTATGGATCAGAATCTTTCCCGACAAGCCGCTCACCAAAAAGCCTTTGGAAACCCGTATGGGTAAAGGTAAAGGCGGAGTCGAGGATTGGGTGATGAACATTCAGCGCGGGCGCGTTTTATACGAGATCGCGGGGATCGAAGAGGGCCTAGCAAAAGAGGCGCTTACCATAGCCGCGAGCAAACTGCCGCTAAGAACCAAAATCGTAAGCGCGGGAGCTGAAAATGAGCTATACTGAAAAGAAAACCGCTTTAAGCAAGCGGCAGAAAATTAACGTCGATCTTAGAGCCAAAAGCAAAGAGGATCTGATTAAAGAGCTTAAAGAGAAAAAAACTCAACTGTTTTCTTTAAGATTGAAGCTAAAGACGATGCAACTAAGTTCCCCAAGCGAAATCGGGAGCAAACGCATAGAGATAGCGCGGATTCAAACCGCGTTAAGCGCTAAGGCAAGGGAGAGCGTATGAGCGAAAAAACTACTCCGCATAAACGCGAAATACAGGGTATCGTCGTTTCCAAAAGCGGCGATAAGAGCGCGAAGATTCGCGTCGAAAGACGCGTTTTGCATCCCCGATACCGCAAGATCGTCAAGCGTTTTAGCGCTTTCGTGGTGCATGACGAAAAGAACGAATTGCAGATCGGCGATAAGGTTGTAGCGATCGAAACAAGTCCGATCAGCAAAACCAAAAACTTTAGGCTTAAGTCCTATATTAGACCGGAGGCGCTTGTATGATACAAAGTTTTACGCGACTAAACGTCGCGGATAACAGCGGCGCGAAAGAGATTATGTGCATTAAGGCGCTCGGCGGAAGCCGCCGCCGCTATGCGGGACTCGGCGACGTGATCGTGGCGAGCGTGAAAAAAGCCGTCCCAAACTCTAAAGTAAAAAAGGGACAGGTTGTGAAAGCGGTGATCGTGCGCACAAGCAAAGAAACGCACCGCGAAAACGGCAGTTTGATCCGCTTCGACGATAACGCGGCGGTGATTATAGACGCGAAAAAAGAGCCGATCGGCACGCGGATTTTCGGGCCTGTTGGACGCGAAGTGCGCTACGCGAACTTTATGAAGATCGTTTCGCTCGCGCCGGAGGTTTTGTAATGCCAAAGTTTTCTATAAAAAAAGGCGACAAGGTCTTGGTAATCGCGGGCGACGATCGGGGCAAAGAGGGCAAGGTGTTGCGCGTATTTCCCAAAGATTCGCTTGTGATCGTAGAGGGCGCGAAGGTCGTTAAAAAAGCGGTCAAGCCTAGCGAAAAGAATAAAGAGGGCGGGTTTATCGCTAAAGAAAAACCGATCCATATCTCTAACGTGAAGAAAGTCGAGGGCTAATTTATGTTTCAACTAAAAGCTAAATACGCCGCCCTAAAGACGGAGCTTGCAAAAGAGTTGGGCGTAACCAATCCTATGCTTTTGCCCAAGCTCGATAAAATTGTTATTAGCGTAGGAAGCGGCGACGGCAGTAAAGATCAGAAACTTATGCAGAATATCGCCGATACGATCAGTCTGATCGCGGGTCAAAGAGCGGTAATTTCAAAGGCGAAAAAATCGGTCGCGACCTTTAAGATCAGGCAAGGTATGAACGTGGGCGTTCGCGTAACGCTTCGCGGAAATCAGATGTATAACTTTCTTGAAAAGTTTATATCGATCGCCGCGCCGCGTATTAAGGACTTTAGAGGTCTGCCCAGAAGCGGTTTCGACGGCGCGGGCAACTATAATTTTGGATTGTCGGAGCAACTGATCTTTCCCGAAGTTAATTACGACGACGTGGTAAAGATTCACGGCATGAACGTTACGATCGTTACGACGGCTAGGAGCGATAAAGAGGCTTTGGCGCTTCTTACGAGTCTTGGCTTTCCGTTCGCGAAAAAGTAAGGCGAGGTAAGAAATGGCAAAAAAATCTATTGTGGTCAGAGCGGCGCGCAAGCCGAAGTTTTCCGTTCGCGGTTATACGCGCTGCCAGATTTGCGGTCGTCCTAAATCGGTTTATAGAGATTTTGGGATATGCCGCGTGTGTCTGCGCAAAATGGCAAACGAAGGGCTTTTGCCCGGCGTTCGTAAAGCAAGTTGGTAAGGATCAAAGATGAACGATATTATCGCGGATTCAATCACCCGTATTCGTAACGCCGCTTTGCGCCGCCAAGACGCGACTAAACTGCTCTATTCCAAAACGGTCGAGTCGATCTTGAACGTTTTGCAATCTAAAGGTTATATCGATTCGTTCAAAACGGACGAATCGGAGGTTAAACGTTATATCGACGTTTTTTTGAAATACGACGACGGTAGAAGCGCGATCACCGAGATCAAGCGCGTCAGCAAACCCGGTCGCAGAGTGTATAGAGCCGCAAGGGACGTCAAGAAGTTTAAAAACGGCTTTGGCTCTATTATTATCTCTACGTCAAAAGGCGTGTTAAGCAACGACGAAGCCCACAAGCAAAACGTGGGCGGCGAAGCGCTTTGCACGGTTTGGTAAGGATTAAAAGATGTCAAGAGTAGGAAAATTACCCGTCGTTCTGCCAAAGGGCGTAGAGGTAAAAATTAACGGCGACGTATTAGAGTTTAACGGCGCGAAGCATACCAAAACGCTCGATACTTTGGGTAACGTGCTTTTTTCGTTAGAAGGGGATAAACTGTTCTTCAAGCCAAAAGACGAAAGCAAACAGGCGCGGGCTTTTTGGGGAACCTACCGCGCTTTGGCGAACAATATCGTTTCCGGTCTAACAAAAGGGTTTGAAAAAAATCTGGAGATTAGCGGCGTCGGTTATCGCGCCGCCGTCAAAGGCAGAACGTTAGAACTTCTGTTAGGTTTTTCGCACCCGATCAACTTCGCTATTCCCGATGGAGTAGAGATTACGGTCGATAAGAATGTGAGCGTTTCGATTAAGGGCGCGGATAAACAACAGGTCGGTCAGGTCGCGGCGGTGATCCGCGAGTTTAGAGGACCGGAGCCTTATAAAGGCAAGGGCGTTCGTTACTCAAACGAAACGATCCTAAGAAAAGCCGGCAAGACCGCCAAAAAGTAAGGGGTTTGATTAAATGACCGAAAAGAGCTTGAAACAAAAAATAGCGGCTCGCTTTCAACGCAAAGCGCGAATTAGAGCCAAGTTAAGCGGCGACGCGATTAAGCCGCGAGTTAGCGTTTTTAGAAGCAACCGCTACATCTACGCGCAGGCGATCGACGATACCAAAGGGATTACTTTAGCGTCGTTTAACGGCAAAAGCCATAACGCGCGGAGCAATAAAGAGGGCGCGGCAAACGCGGGCAAGATATTCGCCGCGCTTTTGAAGGAAAAAAAGATCGAGGAGATCGTCTTCGATCGCAACGGCTATCTATATCACGGCGTTGTGGCGGCGTTTGCGGACGCGCTACGCGAAAACGCGATTAAACTATAAGGGCAACTATGCAACAAAGCGAATTAAGAGCGTTAAACCGCGAAGATTTCGAAGAGGTGATCGTCAATATCGGGCGCGTAACCAAAGTGGTTAAAGGCGGTCGCCGCTTCCGCTTTAGCGCGTTAGTCGTCGTGGGCGACAAAAAAGGGCGCGTAGGTTACGGGGTCGGCAAAGCCAAAGAGATTCCCGACGCGGTACGCAAAGCGGTCGACGACGCCTTTAAGAATATGATCGTAGTCGATCTCAAAAAGACGACGATCTCTCACGACGTTCAGGCGAAGTTCAACGCCAGCGTCGTACTTCTGAAACCTGCGGCGGAAGGTTCGGGTTTGATCGCGGGCGGCGCGGTGCGCCCCGTTTTGGAATTGGCGGGCGTGAAGGATATTTTGACTAAATCCCTCAGAAGCAACAACGCCGCCAACGTGGTTCGCGCTACTTGTCTAGCGCTAACGCAACTCAAAAAATAAGGAGGCGATATGCTTGAAAATCTTAATCCCGCTACCGGATCGACGCGAAAAATTAAAAGGATCGGTCGCGGTCAGGGCAGCGGACACGGCAAAACGGCCGGTCGCGGCAACAAAGGACAGCACGCTAGAACGGGCAGCGGCTATAAAGCGGGCTTCGAGGGCGGACAACAGCCTTTGTATCGACGGTTGCCGAAGGTGGGCTTTACCTCTCGCGTAGAGAAGCCTTACGCGATTAGCGTCGATCGTTTTCCGGCGGTAAAAGAGCTTAAAGAGATCACGCTCGCAACTCTGATCGAAGCGAAACTCGCGCCCAAATCGGCAAAGCGCGTTAAACTGATCGGAGCGGAGGCAAAGACGCTAGAAGCGAAGATCAAAGACGAAGCGATCGCCTTTTCAGGCGGCAAGAAATAAGCGATGGATAAAACTCTAGTTAATAAAATTCTGATCACGCTAGGATTTTTGCTGATTTTCCGCGTGCTTGCCTACGTTCCTACGCCAGGTATTGACGTCGACGCGGTTAAAGAGGTCTTTAACGCTCTTAAAGATAGCGAAGGCGGCGGGCTATTTAGTATGTTTAGTATGTTTAGCGGCAACGCGGTCGAGCGCTTTAGTATTATTAGTTTGGGGATTATGCCCTATATTACGGCGGCAATCATTATGGAGCTTATGGCGGCGACCGTTCCCGAGCTTGGCAAGATGAAAAAAGAGCGCGACGGTATGCAGAGATATATGCAGATCGTCCGCTATTTGACGGTCGGCATAGCGCTTATACAATCGATTGGCGTGGCGATCGGTTTGAATAGTATGATCGCTCCTACCGACGGACGATCGGCGATTATGTTGGATATGACGACGTTTGTCGCTTTGGCGGCTGTTTCTATGACCGCCGGAACGATGATCTTGCTATGGATTGGCGAGCAGATCACGCAACGCGGCGTGGGCAACGGCACAAGTTTGATCATCTTTGGCGGTATCGTCGCGTCGATTCCAAACGCGATCGGTTCGGTGATTAGCGGCGTTAATACGAATCAGATGAACTTTCTCGTATTGATTATGATCCTCCTCGTGATCTTAGCCACGGTAGCCGCGATTATCTATGTCGAGCTTGCCGAAAGACGCGTGCCGATTAGCTATTCGCGCAAGGTTCAGATCGAGAGTCAAAACAAGCGGGTGATGAACTACATTCCAATCAAGATCAATCTTAGCGGCGTTATTCCGCCTATTTTCGCCAGCGCGATCTTGATGTTTCCGCTAACGGTTTTACAGGGAAGCCAGAATCAATACGTTACAACGGTTCTTGATTTTCTCAATCCAAACGGCTACGTTTATAACGCGGTTACCTTTTTTCTAGTGATCTTTTTTGCCTATTTTTACGCTTCGATCGTCTTTAATCCTAAAGATATAGCGGAAAACCTAAAAAGGCAGGGCGGCTTTATACCGGGCGTTCGCCCGGGTCAGCACAGCTCGGAGTATCTTAGCGAGATCGCGAGTCGTTTGACTCTTACGGGCGCGATCTATCTAGCGATCATCTCCACGCTGCCTTGGGTGTTGGTAAAAAGTATGGGCGTGCCGTTTTATTTCGGCGGCACGGCGGTTTTAATCGTCGTTCAGGTCGCGCTTGACACGATGCGCAAGATCGAGGCTCAGATCTATATGAGCCGCTTTCAAACTCTAAGCGCGGTAGGTTTATAGCCTATGGCGATCGCGCTTCGCAATAAAAACGAGATCGAGGCTATCAGAGCCGCGAATCGGTTAGTGGCGCGATCGTTGGAGTTAATGGCGAGTATGGTTAAGGCGGGCGTTACGACAAAAGAGATTTCCGACGAAGCGGAGCGATTTTTGGTTTCAAACGGCGCTCGCCCTTCGTTTAAGGGGCTTTATACCCCTCCGTTTCCCGCAGGACTTTGCGCGTCGAAAAACGAGGTGATCATTCACGGCGTTCCCGACGAAACGCCTCTTAAAGAAGGCGATATTGTCGGTCTTGATTTTGGCGCGGAGTTAAACGGTTGGTACGGCGACGCGGCGGTAACCCTGCCCGTAGGCAAGATCAGCCAAAAAGACGAAAAGCTAATTGCTTGCGCGAAAGATACGCTCTACGAAGCGATCGACGCGATCAAAGTCGGAATGCGCTTCAAAGAGTTAAGCGCCGTTTTGGAAAACGCGATCGTAACAAGAGGTTTTACGCCTCTTCGCGGCTATTGCGGACACGGGATCGGGCGCAAGCCGCACGAAGAGCCGTCGATCCTAAACTATGTCGAGGGCGCGGTTAATCAAGGACCAAAGATCAAGGAGGGTATGGTTTTCTGCATCGAGCCGATGATCTGCCAAAAGAGCGGCAAGTTCAAAACGCTTGCCGATAGGTGGTCGGTTGTGAGCGAAGACGGGCTTAACGGCAGTCATTACGAACACACGGTCACCATTATCGGCGGTAAAGCCGAGATTTTATCTCTAGCGTAAGGAAGTTAATTGGCAAAAGACGACGTAATCGAAATTGACGGGATTGTGGTTGAATCTCTTCCCAACGCGACTTTTCGCGTAGAGCTTGATAATAAGCGCGTAGAGCTTGACAAACACGTGATTCTCTGTCATATTGCGGGCAAGATGCGTATGCACTATATCCGCATACTGCCGGGCGATCGGGTGAAGGTCGAATTGACCCCTTATAGCCTTGATAAGGGTAGAATTACCTACCGCTATAAGTAGTTTTTAATGTTAAAAATGGTAAAATCCCGCCCTTCATTGTCGGCGAACCAATAAAGGAAGAATATGAAAGTCAGAGCAAGCGTTAAAAAGATGTGCGATAAGTGTAAAGTCATTAAGCGCAAAGGGGTCGCGCGCGTTATCTGCGTCAATCCCAAACATAAACAAAGACAAGGATAAGCAATGGCACGGATTGCGGGCGTCGATCTGCCCAAAAAAAAACGAATAGAATACGGTTTGACCTATATTTACGGCGTAGGGCATACCACGTCGCTTAAAGTGTTGGCGGCTACGGGCATTAGCCTTGATAAGCGCGTCGCGGATTTAAGCGAAGACGACGTAGCGGCTCTTTCTAAAGAGCTTCGCAACCATACGATCGAAGGCGATCTGCGTAAGCGCGTCGCTATGGACGTCAAAAATCTTATCGACATTAAGTCGATCAGAGGCATTCGCCACAGAAAAGGGTTGCCCGTTCGCGGACAGAGAACCAAGACAAACGCTCGCACGCGTAAAGGCAAGCGCAAAACCGTAGGTTCTAAGCCAAAAGAAGCGTAAAAACGCCAAAAATCAAGGAGTAAGTTAAATGGCAGCAACAACGCCAAAACAACAAAGAGCGCCGCGCAAGAGGATCAGAAAGACAATCGGAAAAGGGATCGTGCATATCGCCGCGACCTTTAACAATACCAACATCACCGTAACCGACGAAGTCGGCAACGTGATCTGTTGGACGACTGCGGGTAGTTTGAATTTCAAAGGCAGTAAGAAATCTACGCCATACGCCGCGCAACAGGCGGTCGATAACGCGCTTGCAAAAGCCAAAGAGGCGGGCTTAAAGGAGGTTTCAATTCGCGTTCAAGGTCCGGGCGGCGGACGCGAAACGGCTATAAAAAGCGTAGGCGCGGTCGATGGAATCAAGGTTACCTCTCTCAAAGACGTAACGCCTCTACCGCACAACGGTTGCCGACCGCCCAAAAGAAGAAGAGTGTAAGGATTAACGATGGCAAGATACAGAGGTCCCGTAGAGAAGATCGAAAGAAGACTAGGCGTCAGTTTGAACCTTAAAGGCGAACGTCGTTTGGCGGGTAAGAGCGCGCTTGAAAAACGTCCGTTTCCGCCCGGTCAGCACGGACAAAGACGAACTAAAATCAGCGAATACGGCTTGCAACTGCGCGAAAAGCAAAAGGCGCGTTATATGTACGGCGTTAGCGAAAAGCAGTGCGCGAGAGCTTACAAAGAGGCGAGCCGAGCGCAGGGCAACACGGGCGAGAACTTTATAAAACTGCTCGAATGTCGCCTAGATAACGTCGTTTATCGTATGGGCTTCGCTTCTACGCGCCGTTTAGCGCGGCAGATTGTTTCGCACGGGCATATTCTCGTCAATGGCGAGGTCGCCAACGTGCCGTCGATCATCGTAAAAGCGGGCGCGAAAATAGCGGTAAAAGAGAAGATGAAAAGCAACCCGCAGATCCGTCGCTCTATCGAACTTACCAATCAAACGGGCATTGCCCCTTGGGTTGATGTGGATAGAGAGAAGTTTGAAGGTATTTTCACCCGCGTTCCCGATCGAGGCGAGCTTGGCATTCCGATCGAAGAGCGCCTGATTATCGAGTTGTATTCTAAATAAACCTAAAAAGCGGCGAAGAAGATGAAAAAAATCAAAACGGCGCCATATGCGCCCACCGAGTTTATCGTAACAAAAAGCGAAAACGATCGCGCCGTATTCGAAATCTACCCTTTTGAACCGGGCTACGCGATCACTCTCGCGCACCCGATCAAGCGATTGATCTTATCCAGCGCGATAGGAAGCGCGCCGATCGCCGTTAAAATTGAAGGCGCGGCGCACGAGTTTGACAGCGTTCGCGGCGTGGTTGAAGACGTTGCGCGCCTGATCGTCAATCTCAAAAACATTCGTTTTAAGATTACGAACGGCGAAAATAGGATCGAGCTTGTCGCCTCTTTTAGAGGACCCAAAGAGGTCAAAGGCGCGGATCTGGCGGCGGAAGGCGTAGAGGTCGTTACGCCGGACGCGCATTTTGCGTCGATCAACGAAGACGGCGAGTTAAAGATCTCGATCATATTGGAAAAGGGTATGGGCTATATACCCAGCGAGGAGCTACGCGATCTCGCGCCGGAAGGATATCTGCCGCTTGACGGCATATTTGGACCTGTCAGGAAAGCAAACTATTCGATTGAAAAGATGCTTGTCGAGGACAATCCGAACTTTGAAAAGATCGTTTTTGAGATCGCCACTTACGGACAGATCGATCCAAAAGAGGTCTTTAGAAGCGGCGTAGCGACGCTTTTCAAGCAGACGGAGATTCTCTCGTCGGCGCTTGGCGTGGCGAACGAATCGTCGTTTGGCATAAAGGGCGAAGAGGCGGACGAACGGCTTAAAACGCTCCTTTCAAAGGTTGAAGACGTAGGATTTTCCACAAGGAGCTATAACTGTTTGTTTAACAGCAAGATCGTTTATCTAGGCGAAGTCGCCCTGATGGACGAATCGCAACTAAGCAGGCTAAAAAATCTAGGCAAAAAATCGCTCGACGAGATTAAAGAAAGACTAGCCCAGCTAGGCTATCCCGTTACGGAGCGCTTGCCCGAAGATCTCGCCCAAAAACTTAGAGCGCGAATATCGGAATTAAAGGGAACATCAATATGAGACACTTAAAAGCGCACCGCAAGCTAGGGCGCACTTCGACGCACCGCAAAGCGTTGCTTAAAAATCTAAGTATCGCGCTGATCAAAGCGGGCAAAATCGAAACGACGGAACCGAAAGCCAAGGAGCTTAAGAGCTACTTTGAAAAGCTAATCACAAGAGCGCGCAAAGGCGATTCAAACGCGCACCGCGCCGTATTTAGCCATCTGCAAGATAAAGAAACGACGCATAAACTAGTCGTAGAGATCGCGCCCAAATACGTTGATCGCAAGGGCGGTTACGTGTCGATCCAAAAAAGCGGCGTTAGATTAGGCGATGCGGCGCCTATGGCGATTATCGCGCTTATTTAAGCGCAATGCGGTTTCCTTTCAGCGACGAGGAGCTGTTTCCTGCGGTCGAACGCGCTATAAACGGCGTTCGCCGCTCTCTGCAAAACGACGGAGGCGACATAGAGCTTTTGCGCGTCCGTCAAAAGGAGGTTTTTGTGCGTCTTAAAGGCGCGTGCGCGAGTTGCGATTCCAGCTCAGACACGCTTAAACGGATTGTCGAGCGCGCGATCAGAGCGAACATTCACCCCGAAATGCGCGTTATCAACGAGGACGCGGTTGAGCGCGCAGTCTAACTCTCTTATTCGCAAAGGCGAAAAAGCGCTGATCCGAGCCGACTTTAGCGCGGCGTTCGTATATTTTAATCGCGCGATCGCTATAGAACCAGAAAACAAACGGGCGATCGACGGCTTGCTGATCGCCGATTTTTGCGTTAAACGCGGCGAGTTCGCGCAACATATTTGCGAGCTTTATAGCGCGGTAAGCGCGTTTGACTCGCCTAACGCAAAATCCGTCGTTTTGGGTTTGATCGAGGCGATCGAAGCCAAAGAGAGCGAAAAAAGCGCCGCCACAGAACAATTCTTAAGCGCCCAAAACGGAATCGAATATAAAGAGTTTTTAACGCTTCTCGATAACCACAGCTTTACCGATCTTTTTGAAAAGATAACCCGATCGACCAACGTCTATATCTCCGGCAAAAACGATTGGTTTGATTTTGTGGAGCGGCTAATCGACGGCGGCTACATTGAAATCGCCTACCGCTTTATAGAAAACGCCGCGCCCTTTGTCGGAATGGACGATCGCGCTAGAGTTTTGCTGGCTAAACTGCGCGAAAAAGAAAACGCCTCCGAATCCCCGCGCTTTCTCTCTTAAACCTTTTAAGACCTCGCCGTTTTCTCGTTATTCCCGCCCGATCTTTAGAAACGCGTTAGAATACTAAATCAAAAAGGAGACGCGATGAAATCGTTACCGATCGTTTTGGCGGCGGCGCTATTTTTTGGCGGTTGCTCCGCTCTGACAAATAAGGCGCCCGTAACCGAACGGCGGCAGCTTATGCTGATCGGAGCGGACGAAGAGAAACAGCTAGGACTTGACGCGGCGGACGAGATATTAAAAACCTCCAAGCAATCGACAGACGCGGCACTAACCGCCCGCGTCGTTAATGTAGGCAAAAAAATTGTCGCGGTTTCAAGCGACGCAAAAGCCTATACGTGGGATTTTTACGTTCTGGAAGATCCGACGATCAACGCCTTCGCTTTGCCCGGCGGTAAGGTTTTTTTCTATACGGGTATTTTGAAACTAATGGCTAACGACGATCAGATCGCCTGCGTAATGGGACACGAGATCGCCCACGTTCTTGCGCGGCACGGCGCGGAGCGTATGAGCCAGCAGCAGCTTTCAAACTTGGGCGGCGAGCTTCTTTCCATCGCGCTTAAGATTCCTACGAAGTATCAAGCGGCATACCAAACGGCTTATGGCGCTACGTCGAATCTGGCGCTGATGTTGCCCTATAGCAGAAAGCACGAAAGCGAAGCCGATACGATCGGAGTTACTCTGATGTATAAGGCGGGCTACAACCCAAACGAAGCGGTAAAGTTTTGGCAAAAGATGTCGGAGCAAGGAGGCGGAAAAACGCCGGAGTTTCTATCGACCCACCCTTCGGACGAACGGCGGATCAAGGATATTCAAGCGGATATTAAGAAGCTAAAATAAAACGCGAAGGCGAAATGAAGCGTCCGCGAACGTAGAGGCGGCTTTAAAGCGTTCTGATTTTCGCGATTTCGTCGCGTAGGCGCGCCGCCTCTTCAAACTCCAGTAGTTTCGCCGCCTCTTGCATCTTTTTGCTTAATTCTTTGACCAGTTTTTGCTTCTCGGAAGCGGGCATTTTCAGCAAACTCTCGCGCTTTAGATCGAGCAGCTTTTGGCGATCTTCCAAATGCAAAGTTTCGTCTAGCTTTCGCGCCACGCTTCGCGGCGTTATATTATGCGCCTCGTTGAAAGCGATCTGCTTTTCGCGCCGCTTTTGCGTCGTTTCGATTGCCGCTTTCATCGCCTCGCTTATCTTTTTGCAAAACATCAAAACCCTGCCGTTTAGATTTCGCGCCGCTCTGCCCATCGTCTGAATCAAAGAGGTTTCGCTACGCAAAAATCCCTCTTTGTCAGCGTCCAAAATCGCCACCAGCGCCACTTCGGGCAGATCTAGCCCTTCGCGCAACAGGTTAATGCCAATCAACATATCAAACTCGCCAATCCTAAAAGAGCGGATAATCTCGTTACGCTCGATCGCGTCGACGTCGCTGTGCATATACTTCGCCCTTAAACCAAGCTCCAGATAGTGTTTTTGCAGCTCCTCCGCCATCTTTTTCGTCAGCGTCGTAACCAGCGCCCGATCGCCGCGCCCGATCGTCTTTTTCGCCTCGTCGTAGAGAATCGCGACCTGATTATCGCTATCGCGCAGCTCCACGATCGGATCTAAAAGACCCGTCGGGCGAACTACCTGTTCGGCGACGATCGCGCTATGTTCCAGCTCCCACGCGGCGGGCGTAGCGCTAACAAACAGATAATGCGGGGCTTTAGCAATAAACTCGTCAAACTTTAGCGGGCGGTTATCGAGCGCGGAAGGCAGACGAAAGCCGTAATCGACCAAAACCTCTTTACGGCTACGATCGCCGGCGAACATACCGCGAAACTGCGGCAGACTAACGTGGCTTTCATCGACGATCACCAAATACGGCTTGTTTTTGATCTCGAAGTAATCCATCATCGTATATGGCGTTTCGCCCTCTTGTTTAAGCGTAAAGTGGCGCGAATAGTTCTCCACCCCTTTGCAAACGCCAGTCGCTTTTAACATCTCTATATCAAACTCGACGCGCTGTTTAAGCCGCTGATACTCTGCGACCTTTCCCGCTTTTTCAAACTCCGCAAGCCGCGATTCTAGCTCGGCTTCAATCGTGCCAATCGCTCTGTTTAGCCGTTCGGTAGTAACGGCGAAGTTGCTCGCCGCGTAGATCGAAATATGATCGACGCTTTCGCCGATCTCGCCCGTGAATGGGTTAAAGTGGTAGATTTTCTCCACCTCGTCGCCAAAAAACTCAAAACGAACCGCCTCCGTCTCCGAATAACCCGGGAAAATATCGACGCTTTCGCCCTGAACGCGAATACGCCTGCGATCAAAATAGGAATCTTCGCGCTTATAGCCCATATCGATAAGCTCTAAAAGCCATTTGCGCCTGTCGATCTCCTGCCCGACTTTGACGCGGCTGACCATCTGCTTATACTCGTCGGGGCTACCCAATCCGTAGTTTGCCGAAACGCTCGCAACGACGATAACGTCGTCGCTATTCATCAAACTCGCCGTCGCGCCTAAGCGCATACGTTCAAGCTCGTCGTTGATCGACGAATCCTTTTCGATAAAGAGGTCTTGGCGCGGCAGATAGGCTTCTGGCTGATAATAGTCGTAGTAGCTGATGAAATACTCCACGCGGTTTTCGGGAAAAAAAGCCTTGAACTCGTGGTATAGCTGCGCGGCAAGCGTCTTGTTATGCGTCATTATCAAAGTGGGCATTTGTAGCTTTGCAATCACGCTCGCCATCGTAAAGGTTTTGCCGCTACCAGTAACGCCTAAAAGCGTCTGATAGCGGTTTTTGCTCTCTATCGATCGAACGAGTTTTTCTATGGCTTGAGGCTGATCGCCCGCCGCCGCATAATCGCTATTTAATTTGAACATATTTTCTTTCCTTAAAAGCGCTGATTATTCCATAGCTTTGGTTAAAATGCGTTTCTATAGATGGAGGTTTCGCAATGTTTATCATAAGCGCTTTAACCCCGAAACGCAAACATTACTTACGCTGTATAGGCGAAGCCGTTCTTCTTGGGCTGTTTTTTTTACTCTTCGGCTTTTTGTTATTTTTTCAAGAGCGCGACAAGATTTACGCCACGCACGATCGCTTGCTAGCGGTTTATACGGTCTATACCGAGTCGATGTTCGCGGATATAAACGATATGATCGATCGCGCCGGGGGGTCTTTTTTTGATCCGATAAACACTTTTGGAACTAGCATAATAGAAGGGATCTGGCATGGCAGACAAAAAGACGATCCGTTGCTTGAAAACGCGACCTTGCTCGATAGCCATAGAAACATACTGTTTAGTGTACAGGAGAAAGGCTACGATCGGGAGACGATCGACTCTTTTCTAACCGCGCCGACCTCCATAAACGGTATTCGGATCAGCGAACCGTTTCAACGCGCCGACGGCGAATGGGCGCTCTGTTTTTCCAGAGCTTTTTTTGGCAAAGACGGCGAAGTTAGCGGTTACGCCATAACCGAGTTTAATCTAAGAACGATCGCGGATAGATACCAACAGCTAACGAGTATCAACGCGAGCGAAATCGCGCTATTTTCTAAAAAAGGCGCGGTAATAGCGCGGGCTTTCAAAGATCGGGGCGATTTTGGGTGGCGGCTTCCTGAAGAGTTTATGCCTCATAGGTCGAATCCTGAAAAACGATTCGCCGTAATTGGCTCCGGCGATGAAACTAGGATCGTCTCCTTTGCGCCGATCGAAGCGTACAATATGTTTATGAGTTGCTCTACGTCGTATTACAATCTATACGAACGCTTAACGCCGATTTTTATCGGGTTTTTCGTTATTTGGCTGATTTTAGCCTATACGAATTGGAAAATATCGCGGATCTTGCTGAACGAAGAGAACGTGGCTATAAATAAAGAGCGAAGCGGCAAATTAGCTCTAGAACACAGAGTCGAAAACGCGGAAAAAACCAAACTCGAACACGAGAGGATTCTTATCCAGCAAGCAAAAATGGCGGCAATGGGCGAGATGATCGGCGCGATCGCCCATCAGTGGCGACAACCGCTTAACTCGATCGGGCTTTATATTCAGGACTTGCTCGACGCGTACCGCTTTGGCGCGTTAAACGAGGAGTATCTGACAAGCTCCGTAGAAAAAACGATGTGGCAGTTGAAGTTTATGAGCGCGACGATCGACGATTTTAGCAACTTTTTTCGACCCGATAAAAAGAAAGAGGTATTCGACCTGTCAAAAGCCGTGCGTAACGCTATCTCGCTTGTTTTCACGCAGCTAAGAAAGAGCGAGATTAACGTCGTTTTCGAGATTCCGTGCGAGCCTCTGTGGTGCGATGGATATGAAAACGAGTTTGGACAGACGGTTTTGAACTTAATTACCAACGCGAGGGACGCGGTAACCGCCGCCAAAAAGCGCGAACGCAAAATCACGATTCGCTTGACGCGAAACGAAGACGAGGCGCAGCTAGAGGTAGAGGACAACGGCGGCGGCATTCCAAACGATATTATCGATCGCATATTCGAGCCGTATTTCACCACGAAAGCGCCCAAAAAGGGATCGGGAATTGGACTGTATATGTGCAAAATGATTATCGAAGATAGTATGAAAGGCAAAATCGGCGTTAGTAACGTCAAATACGGCGCCCGCTTTTTTATCGATCTACCAATCGTCAGAGAAGGGTTATAGCGCTTCCTTCTCCAGCCGTTCCCGCTTCAGCGCCATTTACGTTGTCGGCGCTTTTATTGCGAATCCTCTTGATCTTTTTCGTTTCCTTCCGATATACGTCTAGCAACTAAATCAGTCCAAAAAGAAAGGGGACGCTCAAAATGCCAG
>JAISOU010000078.1 GCA_031275395.1 Helicobacteraceae bacterium
CGCCCCCCCCCCCCCCCCGTTAAGTCGCAGCTAAGCGTTGCGAAACCTATAACGGCTAAACCAAGCGCAATCGCGCCAACCGACGTTGAGATCCCTCTCATGTTGAAACCCCCCTATAATTAATTTAGGCATTCACAATCAATACCTTAAATGGATCATAGCGTACTTTTCTGAATTAGTAATTAGTTTCATAGTTAAAATAATGGAAAATTTACGAATTTACAAAATCAAAAGCCAAAGCGCCCTCGTTTTTTGTCTCAGACGGCGCGCCGCATTCAATACGACGGAATGATTAACTTAGCGTAAGGCGTTTGCGCCGCCGCCGATCAACCGACGGCGTTTGGCGAAATCGGATCGGCTTATTTGTCCGATCCGATGTTGTCGCTTTCGTAGCGAGCGCCGCTCTTTATAAAACGAAACTTATAAATCGCGCAATAGTTTATTCTGCCCAAATACCGCAACCCTCCGCGATCGCCTAGTTCGCGCGCCTTACGAGCGTCGTCGCGGCGCTTTTTAGATCGTTTAACGTGGCGTATGGCAATCGCGCGATTGTAGTAAGCAGGCGCGTATTCTGAATCTTCTGGATCGATCTTAACGGCTTGCGCAAAGTCCGCGACCGTTTTGCCGTAATCGCCTAAAGCAAAGCAAACGTTTCCGCGATAGATGTAAACGTCCCCGTCTTTCGGATTGAGCGCAATCGCTTGCGCAAAGTCCGCGACCGCTTTATTGTAGTCGCCTAAATCATCGTACGCGCTTCCGCGTCCGACGTAGCCTCTGCATAGTTCGGATCGATCTTAATCGCTTCCGTATATTGTTTGATCGATCCTTTGCGGATCGCCGCGATCGTATGCCGTCAAACCGCGATCAAGCGTTTTATCGGCGACGCTTGCGCCAAAGGCAAAAGCCGACGTTAAGCAAAAAGCGATTAACGCTTTTGCGACGATTTCAAGCCTATTGTCAAATAACGCTTTCATAGTTGTCCTCCTATTATGTTTGTTTGCGTTATGTTAGGATTAAACGCTTGCGGGTAAAGCCAAGTTGAGAAACAATAAAAAACTAGCGGACTACCGAGAGAGAAACTGAAGCCTTAGGCTTCAAAAACGCTTTGCGAAACCTTTGCTTGCGTCGTCATAGCCTAACCCCTTGCCTAATTTCAAATTCAAACGGCGAGTTATAGCGCTCCTTAATTAAAAATTAACTCGCTTTTTAACCAATTCCAACAAATCCCCGCCAAACGCCTTCGCAAACGCCGCAAAAATCAATAAAATCGGCGCTTCTCTCCCGTCGTTCCCGCCCCTCCTGACATTCCCGCGACGAAGCGATAGGCTGTCTCCAGCCGTTAATCGCGGAGGAAGGCGGGATAACATAAACGAAAATAAAATCCGCTAAATTACTTAAAACCCTGCGAATAGCCTTGCCATAAGGCTTTATTGAGGAATTATGATAAATCAAAAAATGGCGTATTGAAGGGAAAAGTATCAAATTATGTACCCAAGCGGCTACCCAAAGGGCTTTTGAGGGCGAGGTAAAGCGGTATAAACCCTTTCGTAGAAAAGCGCAATCTTGATAGAGATCGAACTATGTTATCCCGCGAGGAAGAGGGGAATCCAAGTTGTGTTAAAATCGCGCTATGAATATCGTTAAAAAAATCCGTCATTTTGGAGAGCTTGTCGTTTTTGAGCATACGTTATTTTCTCTGCCGTTTATTTTTATCGCCATGATCGTCGCCAAACGCGGTTGGTTTGGCTGGGAGTTGCTTGGTTTGGGCTTGTTGGCGGCTATCTGCGCGAGAAACTTCGCTATGAGCTTTAATCGTATTGTCGATCGCCGTTACGACGCTCTAAATCCGCGCACGGCAAAACGCCCAAGCATAGACGGCAGGCTTAGCGTCCCCTCTATGGTCGCCTTTACGGCGATCAACGCTATCGCTTTTATCGTCGTTTGCAAATTTATAAATCCGCTTGCCTTCGCGCTTTCCGCGCCCTTTTTGGCGATTATGGCAAGCTATTCGTTTATCAAACGTTTTAGTTGGACGGCGCATTTGGTTTTGGGTATTTCGCTTGGTTTAGCGCCGATTGCGGGCGCGGTGGCGGCGCAAGGAGAAATCAGCTCGTGGGCAATCGCGCTTTCTATTGGCGTTACGCTATGGGTAGCGGGCTTTGATTTGCTTTATTCGCTTCAAGATCGCGAGTTTGACCAAAAAAACGGGCTTTTTTCGATCCCCTCTCGTTTCGGCGTTAATACGACGCTGATAATCGCTAGGATTTTTCACTCCTTGGCGCTTTTATCGTGGATATTTTTCTGCGTTTTAGCCGAGCTTGGCGGCTTTGCGTGGATCGGCGCGGTTTTAAGCGGATATATGTTGGTAATAGAACACAGAATCGCCGCCGACGGTATGGAAAATATCAATCGCGCTTTCTTCACCGTTAATGCGTGGCTTAGCGTCGTATTTTTTGCGTTTATCGTGTTGGACTCAATATGGACGATATAAACGAAATGCGTTGGATAACCGCGCCGCTAACGGCGGAGTTTTCGCTTGAAAACGGCAACAGCAAAGGTTTTAGGTTTGAGTTTGAAAAGCTTTCCGAAAGCGACGACGATCCGTTAAGCGAATGGCTGAAACTCGCCCGCGCAAGAGGCGAAACAAAAGAGGGCGATCCGGTAACGTTAGCTCTGTTAATAGAATTAAATCGTAAGATCGACGATCTAACCCGTTTTGTAAAAGGCGAGAAAAAAACGCGCGTAGAATTAAAACGCAGCGCGGCGATAGACGGCGTTAATTACGCGCATTTTCTCCTTGCGGAGGACGCGCTAATCCCAGACGAACGTTACTACGCCAGAATCGCTATGCCAATTTTTCCAACCCGCGACGTCGGATTTTATTTTATAGCAAAAAGCGCTCGCGTAGGCGAAATCGCGTTAATGCACGAGCGCGATCAGAAGGCGTGGGATAGTTACGTCGCGTCGAGAGAACGTACGATGATCCGCCAAATGAAAGAGCGCCAATGAGTACCGGCGAAACGTTATTGTTAATTTACGTTCTTGCCGGTTGTATGCTGTTAATGGCGCTATTTATGATCGTTAAAGAGTTTAGCGCTTCAAAACAGGCGCAACGAATAGAGGCGGCTTTATCGATAGCAAAAAGGGCGCGAGCGGAGCTTGAACACGACCTAAAAGTAACGCAGCAAAACTCGCTCGACGCGATCAAGAAACAGGGTGAAACAATCTTAATCGAACGTATCAAAGAGATCAAAAACGAGTTGCGCGATATGCAGATTGAAAACGATACGAGAGCGTTAAGAATCGATCGTTTAGAGGAACGAATTAGCGAATATCTAAGCCCTCCGTCCTCTCACGTTAATCTCGATCCAACTAGGGCTATTTCGCTTTACAATTCGGGCTACAATATAAACGAGATCGCAAGAGAGCTAAAAACTACTCCAGACGAAGTAGTTTTGACCCTTAAATTAAACAACGTCAATCCAAAACCGCATTAAATAACGTAAAAATCTAGATAGTCGCCTAAGTTTTCGCGGTTTTTAGGGATTCGCGGTTAAAATACCATCACAATGCGGCAAGTTTTACGAATTATGTTTTTTTTACTCTTTATCGTTTCGCTCGCATACGGCGAAGAGTTCGATCGCAGACGGCTTGGCGCCGACGGCGCGAGCGAGCGCGTAAGGGTTTTTCTCGACAAGCGCATAGTTATCAACCACACGCCGGATCTAATCGATATAACCATTAACGAAGAAAAAAACTATATCGACGCCAAAGCGCTGAAAAAAAGCGGGGAGGGCGTCGTGGAGATCGCGCCGACGAACGGCGGCGAAAGCCGTTTTATCGTTTTTATCGTGTCCGATCGTCCCAAAGCGGACGCTTTTGCTTGGAAGATCGGTAATTTGACAAAAGGCGCTCCGCCCGTTTTAACCGAACCGCCGTTTGGAACGTTAAGCGTTAATGGCGATACGGTTTTCTATTCGGGCGAAACGCAGGGCGTTTTTTTTGCCGTTTATGCCGCGAAGGACAAAACGCTTGCGAAAAAGCAGATCGCGGTTACCGATAGCGGGCTGATCGTCCTCGACGCGATTTTGGAGGCAAGGGCGGGCGAAGCGGCAAAATCGCCTATAGAAGCGGCGTTCAAATTAAATCCCGCGATTGTCCTCGATCCCGAAAAGGGCGAAGCGACGATCGACGAAAAAGGGATTGTCTTTTTAGCGAACGAAAACGCGGAGGGCTACGATAGGTTGGCGTTTATCCCCTATAACGGCGCAAAGCCGATTACGCTTCCTATACGAATCTTAAACGCTGAAACAATTGGGGTAAAAACGCCGTATTCAAAAGTTCGCGACGGCGTAAAACAGACGATCAAGACTAACGAAAACGGCGGCGCGAATATAGAGTTTTACGATAGGCAGAACAGGCTTTTGCTCTCTTTGGTAGCGCCGCCTAGTTCGAGAGTCGTAGAGCGCGAGCGCGGATTTATCGTAGATTACGGAAGCGTTACTTTGGCGATAGAAAATAACGCGGAGGTTAAAGGAAACGTAAGCGGAAGCCAAATATCCGTCGCCGCGCCATCAAATGTGGTAATTCTTAGCGGCGGCGCGATCGAGGCAAAAATCGGGCGCGGCTCTTTATATGCCGATCGTTACGGCGTTCGTCTTGCAAGCGGCGATCTAGCCTATCCGCTTTTGCCCTCCGGTAGCGAGGCGAAACTAGACGCGCAAGGTTTTTTTGCGGGCGCCGTTTTAACTAGCGAAGATCGTTTTTTGCCCTTTGGTTGGATTTACGGCGAGGACGACGAAGGGGAGCTTTTGCGCCTAAGCGCGATCGACGAAAGCGCGGTTTTTTTGCGCGCGAAATGGGGCGAAAAGACCGCGCTGGAATACGGCGGCGAGAGCTTTGAGGCAAAACCGATCGCCCCGCGCAAAGCGACGATTTTTCTTCGATCCGGTTGGAATCCTTTTGTTCCAAACGGAGATTTGGCGCTAGATTTGCTTTCAGGCGTAACGAAGGTAATCGAAACGGCGGAAGAGAATCAAAACGCGCTTTGGGCGCAATACGACAGCCGTCTGCCGAAGTCGCTTAATCGCCTTCACAGGTTACATTCGGGGCAAACGTATCAGTTGCTCGCCGCGCAGGATACGACGATCGAAGCGTTTGTTACGCCGCAAAGCCCAATATGGCTTAAAGATGCGCGTTATGTCGGCGTTAGCGAAGGCGAATACGCGCCTTTGATGCTTCCAAACGACTGCCGTTTGTTTGATTTTGACGGTTTAGAGGCAAATAATTATCAGGTTGGGGAGTTTTACCGTTTGGAACGCTTAAAATGAGATTATTGTTATTTTTAATCGCGCTTCTATTTGCGGGGTGCGGCGATACGAGATTAAACGAGCGCCAAAGCGAAACGCCCGTAGGCGAATTATCAAGCGCCGATAGTTTCGCCGTTTCAGGGAGGTTTTCGGGGCGTTTATACGCAAACGAAACGACGCGAAGCGCGGGCGAACTGCCGATCACAATCACCGACGGCGTTAGCTTTACCGCGCAGATCAACGGCGCTTTAAGCGGCGAATCGATCTATCTTGAAATAAACGAAATTATCCGCGAAGTTTTTGTGGAAGTTAAGGCGGGCGAAACGCAATTTATCGCTCCGTAATCGTATCGTCGCCGTATATTAAACTTAAGCCCCGCTTCGTTATTATGCGCCATCTTAACAAGGAGCTTTAGATGAAGCAAAAGGCGTTTATGTTCGGTTCGGGTTCGACCGCAAATAATATCTTGCCAATCGTGTCGGAAAAATACGACGTAATCGGATTTTTGGACAATAATCCTCAACGTTGGACGGACGCTAACGGGGGGGGGGGGGGGGCACCTTCACGGGAAAATTTTTTATCAACC
>JAISOU010000050.1 GCA_031275395.1 Helicobacteraceae bacterium
TGCGCATTTTCAATAAACCCTACAAACGCCGTCATTCCCGCGTAGGCGGGAATCCAAATACGCGAAGCGTGCCGTATTTTGTATTATCATAATTCGATCGCTTATTTGAACGCCGTAAGGTTTGGTTTGGATTCCCGCCTACGCGGGAATGACGGCGTACGGCGGATTTGTCGCGTTAAAAGCGGGTTTAGAAATGCGTTGCGGGAATGACCGCGCGCGGCGGATTTGCTGAACGAACGAAATGATTGACTTGTACAGGAATGGCAAGAAAGAATGGCGGGAAATTGGATCGCGAGGGGTTAAACAATAAAAAAGGGACGATCGAATTAACTTAATTCGATCGCCCCCTAACCGCCAATCTACCGAATTAACCGATAGATTGCGCTTAAACGTTTAGCTTAGTTAAAGCTAACGCGAAGACCTACGCCAAAATCGGCGGCAGATTTTTTGCCGCCGTAGATTTTCTCTCCCGCAGAGGTGTTTTTAACGCCTGCGTAAGCGGTAAGGTCTTTGCCCCAGTTTTTGCCGACGCTTAAGCTAAACTGATTGACGCTTTCGTCCAAATCAACCTGTATGCCATTTTGAAGCGAAGTTGCAGTAAATGCATCGATGACATAACTGCCATTACTAAGCAGAGCGGCTGAGTCTAACAGATCAGGCTTCTCAAACTGCGTCAGCTTATAGGCTACATTGACAAATAAGCCGTCGCCGAGACTAACTGATACGGGTAATAGAAAGGTGTTGTAACCAATGTCTTTAATTCCCGCATATTTGCTAATTTTATCGCCTACCGCCGTATTTTCAAACGCCAAGCCTACGCTGAAAATATCCTGCTTGAAGTTAACGCCAAGAAAGAAACTGTCGATCGTGTCGTCAAGCAAGGGAACAAACGCGCTTTCATAACCTGCGCCGACCGTTAAGCCGACGTCGCCAATTGGAGCTAATACGCCAAGCGAATAGTGAAAACCGTCGTTGTTTTTCACTTTGCCTGCGCTGTCTGCGGCTTTTTCGCCTTTGACGGGAACAACGGCTACCGCCACAGTAACGCCGCCAAGCGCTTCGGCTGGAGCGATATACGCAATCGCGCCTTGCAGACGGCGATCGACGTTCAGGCGTAGATCGGCTACGGTATCCGCGCTAGAAACGGCGCCCGCGCCGCGAGCTACGATCTTATACGGGGTGTCGTGGTTTCCAATCACAAAAGTACCGAATCCGCCCGCTATGCCCACAAAGGTGTTGCGGTTGGCAAGCTGGTTGTTACCTGTGCTTGTGGTAATAGCGCCATTGTCTTGAGCGCGCACGCCTCCAAGACTTCTTTTCTTGACAAACCCGTAGCCTCCTGTAGAAACTCAATGTTTACAGACGCATAGTTATCGCTAAAACCGCGAGTACGTCGAAAAACAACCAACAAGACCTTTAGAGCGTCGCCGCTGATCTCGCTAAGCAATTTATCTACCGCAACGGTCGGTAAGAGGAAAACATTGGTTATAAACATCAAAATCTCTTTCCGCCATCGTGATCATATAATAATTTTTTTTGATTTTGCAAAATTGCTAACGACCGCGCTTTACGCTTAAAAAGGCGCTTTGCGCCGCTTCCGCTTCAATCGCTTTTTGATCTATAGCGGTTTTGTTTGGTTTTGTTCCTCTCATTGTTTCTCTAGCGGCATTATTCCTACGCTAGATTTTGTTAATCAAGAGTTTCCGCTACGCTCCAATGCGCGAGCATAAAACCTTGCGCTTTTGCTTGCTACGGCAAGCCGTAGAGCAAAAGGAGCAAGATTTATCCCTCTCGCGCTACGCCTTGCGCCTTGCTCTTGACAAGCAAAATCTAGGCGCGATCTTTGCCGCAATCGAAACAATGACAGAGCTATGCGATGAGCGCGGAGCGAAGCGACGAGAGCTTCGGCGATCGCGTGTAGCGTTAATTTAATATAAAATATTGCTATTTTATATTAAAATATAACTACTTTAGTTTGTTTTAAGGTTAAAGTGGTATAATACGAATATGAAAAAAGGAGGTACAATGAAGTTAGCCGATTGGCTTACTAAATCACCGGCGGGATTAAAGCGGATCGCGGATTGGCTTGAAAAAACAAGCGTCGCTACGTTAGCGATCGGCGTATTTCAAGCGCAAACCGCTTTGGTTGGGTTTATGGGTATAATTGTTTCGATAATATCTGGAGCGGTTAGTTATTGGCTAACGCTAAAAGTGGAAAAGGAGAGCAAATGATTGTCTGGACGGCGGCGTTGTTGCTTGTTATTGCGGTTGGAGCTTTTGGCATTGCCTCCGCAAATTATCAAGCGAAACACAAAAACGAATCGACGACTTGATTTGATGGCTAGGCGCAAGCCTAGCCTTACATTAGCGTTAAGTTGATTTAACCTTAAATAAACTTAAAACATCGTTGTTTTAGTTGATTTCGCCATTATAAAATCATATTTTACCTTCGCGGCGTAGCTTCTCAATGATCGCAAGCCTAGCGAACGTAGCCACTTGTAACCCGTCGGATTTAATAGCCTTTACCCAAGATTCGGGTATTCTGTAAACCGTGTAGCTTTTATACTTCTCCTCTTGCGGCTCGGCTGTTGCGGCTTTCAGCGCCGCGCCTTTTAGCGCTTCGTCGGTTTCGGCGATCTCGCTTAATTTACTTTTGCCCATACTTTACCTTTCGTTAATGGTGTTTGAACGTATTATAGCGTTCTATAGCATTATTTTAACGATGCTTTAACTTCTTTTACAAGCGTTGCGATCTCTTTATGCGCCGCGTCGTTTGGCGAGAGCTCTCCGGCTTATTTCTTTAGCGCGATCAAAAAAGCCGCCTACAGCCAAAAATCGCCGACCTACACCCAAATTCGCAGTTTTTCGGTCAAAAATCGCCGACATTTACCAATATCGTCAATTTTATCCTTTGCAAGAAATCCTTTCGGAATGGGATAGGGCAGGGCGATTGAGAGCTTCGGCGATCGGAATAGCGAGAGTAGGGCGATCTTTTGCTCTGGCTTCGGCGGCAATTCGATCGACGTAATCGATTTTGGATTGTTTGATGTGCGGCGCGAGGCTAGGGTTAGTATGGAGCGAAAGGAAGCTTTCTAGATCGTCGATCGAGCGTTCGGTTATTTTGATAGTCGATTCGTCGTCTGATAGACGCGCGATTATGTCGCCGTCTTTGGTTTTTTCGATGCTTTGGACATAGGTTACGCGGCTTTTGTCGTCGGTTAGGATAAAGATTCTTTGGTATAGCCAGCGATCGCGGAAGGCTTCAAAGGCTTTATGTTCGGCTTCGTAGTCTTGTAGCCATTCGTCGAATACCGCGAGAGTGATAGCGTGGTTTTTGGCGTAGCGAGTGCGAAGCGTAGCGACGTATTTTCGGCGATCGCGGATTTTGGAGCTTTGAGTTTGAGCTTTGAGGAAAATTTCAAAAAAGTCCTTTCTTCTCTTCTCGCTATCTAGATCGCTATCTACGGGCGCGGGCGCCTGATCGCGTGCGGGCGTTTCTTTATTAGGGTGGTTCAATTTTCGGACTACCCCCAGATTCGACGGGGGCAGGGCGAGCATATTCGCCGAATATGGCAGATGAAAGCCGATATTGCGAGGCGTTACGCGCATTATCGGATTTGCTTCGAGCGACTTCGATCAATTTTAGACGTTCAAGCTCCGCGATCGCCAAGACTATTGTCGAACGAGACAATGACGTTATATCTTTGAATTGCGTCAAACTGATCGCTTCGGCATTACCGCTAAATCCACGTGTTTTGCACATTATTATTAGCAGTAATTTGAGCGCGTTTCCGCTTATTTTATTAAGCGTTTTATGGAGAAGAAAATTGGGGAATTGAAGGGTGTTAGCGTAGAACATTTTCAACTCCTACGTTGACGGCTGTTTGGCGTTGGTTAAGAACGTTTGGTTTTTCAACCTAAGTTAATGAAAGCTATTAACGCTTGCCAATAAAGCCTTTATTGGACTAGTTTTGTCTAATTTAAGACGATTGAACGACGCCGCGTAAAAACTTCTTTTGCGCTTCCTCCTCAACTCGGCAAAATAGCGGCGCTCGAATGGCGTTACAGGGCGGGAATAACAAAGGCGATAAAAGGACGGCGAGGGAGAAAAGAGCTAGGCTTTTTCTATTCGGGGTTACGACGGTCTTTCGATATTCTTAAAACCTCTTAAAGCGGAGATAGCGAGGGTGGCGATTGTCGATCCGTTGTGCAGAAACGCCGTGCTAATCGGCGAAAGAACGCCTACCGCCGCAAAACATAAAATAGCGGTATTAATGGCGATCATCGTTTTCGATCCGCTATTTACCCGCGAAAGCGTTTGCTCGGCGATCGATTTTGCGTCGGCAAGCAGAAAAATATCGTCTTTAAGAAGCGTAATATCGGCGCTGATCTTAGCGATATCCGCGCCCTTTTGCATAGCGATTCCAACGTCGGCTGAGAGCAACGCGGGCGCGTCGTTTATGCCGTCGCCGACAAAGGCGCATACCAGTCCGTTTTTGCCAAACTTTTTGGCGATTTTCGCCTTTTCGTCGGGCTTTAACTCGTAGTAGCGCTCGTCAAAGCCAAGCTCGTTCGAGAGCGCGATCGCCTTTTCTTTGGAATCGCCCGTTAGCATAACGCACTTTTTTACGCCTAGTTTTCGCAAAGCCAAAAGCGCCGCTTTACTCTCTTTGCGCGGCTCGTCTTTAAGCCACACTACGCCAAGCAACGCGCCGTCAAAGCCGATATAAAGCGGCGTTAGATTCGCGTCGTTAAACTGCGCGGCGATCCTTTTATACGATGAAAAATCAACCCCTTCGTCCTCCTCTAAAAAATGGCGCGAACCGATAACGACCTTTTTGCCCTCCACGAACGCAAAAACGCCGTGCGCCACGATAAACTCGACGGAGGAGTGCTGAAAATGGCGCATATCGCCATCTTTTCGCGCGGCTTCGACGATCGCCTGCGCAATGGGGTGAAAATAATGCTCCTCGATCGACGCGGCTAACGCGAGAATCTGATCTTTGCTCCAAGCGTCGTTTAACGATATGATTTCGACCACCTCTAATTCGCCGCTTGTGATCGTCCCCGTTTTGTCAAAGATAAAAACGCTTGCCCTCGCCAGCTTCTCAAGCGATTCGGCGGACTTTACGAGCAAGCCGGTTTTGCCCGCCCGATACATCGCCGCTTTGAAAGCGACAGGGACGGTCAGCCTAAGCGCGCAAGAGTAATCGGTCTGCAAGAGCGCTTCGACCTTCGTCAGATCGCGGCTCAAAAGAAAAGTCGCGGCGGTTAGCCCAAGCGAAAAAGGGATCAGCCGATCGGCTAACCGATTTGCGCGATATTGCGATTGCGATCTGGAGCTAAGCGACTCGGCGACGACTTTGGCGATCCTAGCCGTAGCGCGATCGCCGCCAACCGCTTCGGCGTATATCTCGATACGCCCTTTCTCGACGATCGTTCCGCTCATAGCCTTTGCGCCGCGCTCTTTTCTAACGGAAAGCGATTCGCCCGTCATCGCCGCTTCATTTACCGCCGCCGTCCCGCTTAAAACGATCCCGTCTACCTCGATCGTATCGCCCGCGTA
Source organism: Helicobacteraceae bacterium (assembly GCA_031275395.1). Classification (GTDB taxonomy): domain Bacteria; phylum Campylobacterota; class Campylobacteria; order Campylobacterales; family SZUA-545; genus JAIRNH01. Next base: position 5,567 of record JAISOU010000050.1, read on the forward strand.
AGCGACGATTATGTCGCCGATCCTCGCTTCGTCTGCCTTGATACGCGTTTCCTGATCGCCGCGTTTGACCCAAACAAGCCCGCTAGAAGGGCGATTTAGCGAAAGTAGTAGATCGTCGCTTCGCCGCACGATCGCGTTTTCTACGTTTTGAGAGATCGCGATCAGCAGATTTGTCGCGTTTGCCGACGCGAAGTTGCCGCGCGCGATCGAAATAGCGATCGCCGCCGCCTCCATCGTTTCGCCCGTTACGCCCTCTTTTTTGATCGATTTAACTCCGCGCTTTAACGCGCCAAACGAGGCTACTAAAGTAAGCGCGAGTTTAAGCGGCGGCGGCAAAAACGGCGCGACGACGAGCGCTACGGCGGCGCGTTTGATCGCCCCTTTGCCGTCCGACGAGAAAAGCCCCATCAACCCTCTTTGGTTTGTTCGGCTTCAACCTGCGCTTTTGCCTCCTCGAAACGATCTTTCATCTCCTCGAAGGCTTCTGCGCTAGCCGCGCCCAATCGCACGATCGTCTTGAAAATCGCCTCTTGCGCCGCTTTATTGGTCAAAAGAAACGCGACCGCGCCGCCTAATAAAGCGCCTTTTATAAATTGCTCTTTTGGTTCGCCGCCAAAAACCGCTTTAGCTATATCCGATAGAATCGTTCCCGTCGTTTTTGTTTCGTCATTGTCCGCCATTGTTATCCTCCAATTTATTTAACGCCGCGATCGTAATTGCGCCCAACGCCGCGTAAGTAATCGCCTTTAGCGCTTTGCTCGCGCCAATCTCTTTGGCGACTCCCGCCGCGCAAACAAGAGCGATCACGCCCTGCGTCGCGTAGATCGCCTTTGACGCGACGGTTTTTTTGCGCGCCCTGATCGACAAGAGCGACTGGGCGCAAAGAGCGTTTGTAAAAAGGCTACTTGTCATTGCCCGCGCCTTTTCGCGCTTTAGTTTTCTTGCCAATTTTCTCTTTTACGCATTCGTCGATCGCCGCAACGTAATCTTTCGCGTAATCAAACTTCTTTTTAGCTTCGCGTCCGCTTTCGCCGATAAACTGCTTGAATCTGCGGCTATTTGCCGCGCCTATCACTGCGGCGCTAATCGCCGCGCCTATAAAAAAACGAATCATAACGCGCTCCTTACTCGCTCTAAAATCGGTTCGCAATCGCCGCGGCCAAGCGCTTCGAATAGCGACGGCGGCAACTCGTTTTGATCGTAATTGACGACCGCCGACATACTAAAAGGATTAACGCTGACGTTTGTAACCCCTTTGATCGCCTTAAATCTTTCGCCAACCGGACTTGCCAAGAGCCACGACGGAAGCTCGCCGTTAAGTTTTAACCTTGCGCGACCGGGTATATGATGCGCCACGCTAATCAGCGCCAAAAACTCTTTTAACCGCTCCACCTCGTTCAAATTGACTACCTCTTTGTAAAAAAACATAGTATAGCGCCAAAAGATAAAATATGAAACGCTTCGGTTAGCCGTATGCGTTTTTCTGTTAAACTCGCGGTTATTTTGGAGAAAATATGGACGCGATCGAGCTTGTTTCGCCTTTTGATTCGCACCTGCATTTAAGAGATAGCGACGCGCTTAAAACGACCGCGCCGCTTGCCTGCGAAACCTTTGCGGGCGCGATCGTTATGCCAAATCTAACGCCGCCAATCGATTCGATCGAGGCCGCCCAAGATTACAAAGCGCGGATTTTGAGTTTTTGTCAAAAGCCCTTCGAGCCGATCGTAGCGATCTATCTTACGGATACGCTAAAAGGGGAGGTTTTGGATCTGGTTAAGATTGTAAAACTTTATCCAAGCGGCGTTACGACGGGATCGGAAAACGGCGTTAAAAATATCGATCAATACGATCGCCTTTTTGCGGCTATGCAGGAGGCGGGGACGATCTTAAGCGTACACGGCGAAACAAACGATTTTGTTCTGGATCGAGAAGCGCGGTTTGCGACGATCTACGAATCTCTGGCTAAACGTTTTCCCCGACTAAAAATCATTATGGAACATATCAGCTCTGCGGCTCTTGCCAAACTGCTAGATAGATACGAAAATCTTTTTGCGACGATCACGCTTCATCATCTGCTTTACACGCTAGACGATCTGTTAGGCTCTAAATTAAATCCTCATCTTTTTTGCAAACCGATCGTAAAAACCCCCGCCGATCGCGCCGCTCTGCGCCGCCTTGCCTTTGGCGCTCATTCAAAGGTTTCGTTTGGATCGGATAGCGCTCCGCATATACGATCGGCTAAAGAGCGCTTCGGCGCTGCCGGTATCTTTTCCGCTCCCGTTTTGCTGCCTAAACTTGTAGAGCTATTCGAGGAGAACTCGGCGCTGGATTATTTGCAAAGTTTTGTAAGCGATAACGCGCAAAAGATATACGATATAAAACTTCCGCGCAAAACAATTTCGTTAATCAAAAAACCTTTTGTCGTGCAAGAGGATATTAACGGCTTTATTCCTATGTGCGCAAAAGAAACAATCCGCTGGTCTATACGCTAAAGCGCCAAGCCAAAAAGATCGTTTTGGAGGCGAGCGCGGAGCTTCGGCGCGTCGTAAAACCGCGCTTTCGCTCCGTTTTGACGGGATTTGGAGCGGCGGCGCGTTATAAAAACCCTAAAAACCCTTTTTGGATCGATTATTTAAGTTTATGTTAAGAGTATGTTGGGTAGAGTTTGCGGGCAATTTCTAATGGAAAGGTGAAAATGGCGGTTAAAATTACGGATAGTTGCATTGCTTGCGGCGGTTGCATCGACGAATGTCCTGTGGGGGCGATCGTAGACGACGGCGACAATCCAGAGGGCAACGGTATCTACTACGTTTTCGAGGATAAATGCGTGGAGTGCGACGGGCATCATAAATCTCCCGCGTGCGCGAACGCTTGTCCTACGGAAGCCTGTATCGTGTGGGCTAAGGGCAACAAAAAGGGTAAGCCGGCGGGAACTCCCGTAGTTTAATCCGTTTTGCGTATGAACGCGGCGGGCGTTTGAAGATCGCGTTTCAGAGGGGTAAGCGCCACGCGAAGGAGGCGAAAAGCTTTCGACGCGCGAACGCTTATTTTGCAAAAGCCCAATATACGCGCGAGAAACGCCGAAAGTTTCTTGCGCGGTTTAACCCGCGTTTAATTCAAACGCGGGGCGATTTGAACCTCTTTGCCTCTTTATAAACGCGATTTTCTAAACCGATTGCGCTTGTTAAGCGTCTTTTTGGTAAAGTCGCGCCCCTATTTTCAATCGGAAGCGAGCTTGCAATAAAATGGAAAAAACCCTGTCGATCATCAAACCGGACGCGGTAAAAAAAGGCGTTATAGGCAAGATTATTGATCGTTTTGAATCAAACGGGCTAAGAATCGCGGCGCTAAAAAAGGTTTGGCTTTCGCGCCAAAACGCCGAAGCGTTTTACGCGATTCATAAAAGCCGTCCGTTTTTCAAAGATTTGGTCGAGTTTATGACGAGCGCGCCGATCGTCGCGATAGTTTTGGAGGGCGAAAACGCCGTCGCCAAAAACCGCGAACTGATGGGCGCGACCAACCCGAAAGAGGCTAAAAGCGGCACGATTCGCGCCGATTTCGCCGATTCGATCGACGCTAACGCCGTTCATGGTAGCGACAGCGTAGAAAACGCGCGGATTGAAATCGCGCAACTTTTTGGGTCGTTTGAAATTTTATAATGCGCGTCCCTTTCTCAAGACTCGGCTCCGCGCCGATCGCCGTTAAAGCCGCGATCGACGAAACGCTTTTAGAGGGCGAGTTAAAAAGAGGGACGAAAGAACTTGCCTTTTTTTCGGGCAGGCTTACGGGAAAAGTTAAATTAAACTGCGATCTATGCGCGGAAGAGTATGATTGCAATTTAGATGAAGAGATTAAGTTAGCTCTGTGCGAAGGCGTTTTTGACGGCGAGAGCGAAAAGATAGAAGAGGCGATAATCGAGTGCGAGGACGCAATCGATTGCGAAGAGATTTTACGCGGCGAGATCGCGTCGATCAAATGCGATTATCACCGTTGCGAACGCTGTAAGGCGAACAACTAAAAAGGAGATTAAAATGGCAGTTCCAAAGAGAAGAGTTTCCCATACTCGCGCCGCTAAACGGCGGACGCACTATAAAATCGCGCTTAGCGCGCCCGTTAAATGTAAAAAATGCGGCGCGTATAAGCTCCCGCATCATCTCTGCCCATCTTGCGAACTTAAAAAGTCGTAAGTCTGTGGGCAAGGTCAGGGTCGCAATCGACGCTATCGGCGGCGATTTTGGCGCTCCGCCGATCGTGACGGGCGCGGCGCAGGCTTTAGGAGTCGCCGATTTTGAGGCGATTTTGGTTGGCGATCGCGCCGCGATACTAGCCGAATTGCCGCATAGGCTACATAACAAGGTCAAGATCGTCGAAACAAGCGAGGCGATCGCAATGGGCGATCAAGCTACGGACGCGCTTAAACGCAAAGAAAGCTCGATCTATAAAGCGGTGGAGCTCGTCGCAAAAAAAGAGGCCGACGCGGTCGTTTCCGCGGGGCATAGCGGCGCGACGATGAGCCTAGCCACGCTGAAGATCGGACGGCTTAAAGGCGTTTCGCGTCCCGCGATCGCCACGCTTATGCCTACCGCGATCGAAGGCAAGCATACGCTTGTGCTTGACGTGGGCGCAAATGTGGATTCTGAACCAAAACATCTATTTCAATCGGCGATTATGGGGCACGCGTACGCCAAAAACCTGCTTAAAATTGACAATCCGAGAGTCGCGCTTTTGTCAAACGGCGAAGAGGATAGCAAGGGCGATAAGCTCGTCAAAGGCAGTTTCGCGCTACTCAAAGCCGCCCGCGAAAAGGGCTTTAACTTCGCGGGCAACGCGGAGGGCGGCGATATTTTTAGCGGGCATTTCGACGTGATCGTGTGCGACGGTTTCGTAGGCAACGCGCTTTTGAAAACCAGCGAAGGTTTAGCCAAAGCGATTGTCGAGGTGATCAAAGAAAACGCGAAAAAGACGCTTTTGCGTAAGTTTGGCGGCTTGCTTTTGAAACCAGCCTTCAAAACGCTTAAAAAAAGTATGGATTACGACGAATACGGCGGCGCGCCTCTGGTCGGCGTGAATGGATCGGCGTTTATCAGCCACGGCAAAAGCACTCCGAAGGCGATTAAAAACGCCTGCTTAAACGCGATTCGCTATATCGAATCGGACGTTAATTCGCTGATCTTGCAAAATCTCGATCGCTTCTCTCCAAAAGGCGGCGATTGAGCAAAATATACGCCTCGATGTTATCGATCGGCGCGTATTCGCCGCAAAAGCGACTGACCAACGCCGATCTTGAAAAGATGGTCGATACGAGCGAAGAGTGGATCGTCAAACGCACAGGAATTAAAGAGCGGCGTATCGCGGCGGAGAACGAAGCGGCAAGCGATTTGGGCGTCGTCGCGGCGAAAAAGGCAATCGAGCGCGCGGGGCTGAACGCTAGCGATATCGATATGCTTATCGTCGCGACGCTCTCCGGCGATTTTCTCTTTATGCCCTCTACGGCGGCGGTTTTAGCGGGCAAACTGGGTATGAAAAATATCCCCGCTTTCGACGTTTTGGCGGCTTGTAGCGGTTTTATCTACGCGCTCTCGTCCGCCAAAGCCTACGTCGAATCGGGTATGGCAAGCAACGTTTTAATCGTCGGCGCGGAAGCCTCCAGCCGCTTTATGGACTACTCCGATCGCTCCGTATGCGTGCTTTTTGGCGACGGCGCGGGCGCGGCGGTTATAGGCGCGACGGACGATCCCTCTAGGGCGATTGTCGACGTTAAAATCTCTAGCGACGGAACGGGCTGGGACAACCTTTTTATAGAGGGCGGCAGCAAAAATCCGATCCGCGAAGGCAAGCCGCACAAGCCCTTTATGCAAATGAAAGGCAACGAAACCTTTAAGCTCGCCGTTCGCGCTTTGACAAACGACGTAATCGAGATTTTGGCGCGCAACAATCTTAAAGCCTCGCAAATTGTCCATTTTATTCCTCACCAAGCCAATCTGCGCATTATAAAAGCGGTCGGCGAATCTCTCGGTTTAAGCGACGATCAGGTCGTTTTGACAATCGATCGTTACGGCAACACAAGCGCCGCGTCGATTCCTATGGCGATCAACGACGTTTATGAGGAAGGTCGCCTAAAAACGGGCGATCTAATGCTACTCGACGCTTTTGGCGGCGGGCTGACTTGGGGTAGCGCCCTAGCGCGCTTTGGCGGATAGCTCCAAAGCGCGATCTATTCGTCCAAATAGCCTTTGCGCCAAACGGTAAAGTCTATTTAGATTATTTCTTCTCGTTTTGCCCGATCGTTTTTAACGAGTTTTCTTTTATCGATCGGTAGAGTTTTAATAAAGAGATGAAAAACGTCGTGATTGCAGGTCCTAATATCATACCCCAAAAACCGAACGAGGCAAGCCCCGCTATAATCGAAAAAAAGATCAAAAGCTCGTTAAAATAGACGGGGGTTTTGAGTAAAAGCCGATTAACGTATTTAATAATGATCGGTTTAACAAAGTTATCGACCAATCCGATGCCGATAAACGAATAAACCGCTATAATTACGGCGGAAACCGTATTTCCGTTAGAAAGCTCTATTAAAGCTATAGGCGCCCATATAAGCGCGCCTCCGACGACGGGAACTAAAGAGGCAAACCCGTATAAAATCCCCAGTAAAAGCGGATCGTATCCATAAGCCGCGCCGATAAGAGAAAAGAGTATGCCTTCCAATACAGCCGTTAATATGATCGAATAAAGTACGACGCTCATAACGTTTGCCACTTCAAAGAATATATCGCTCGCCTCTTTTTTATTCATAGGCAAAACGCTCTGAAAATAAATCGCGAGATTTTTACCGTAATAGGTGGCGAAAAAGAAGAATATAACTATTAATGCCATATCTTTTATAAAACCCGCGCTTTTTTCTCCCATAGCTCTCGCAAAAGAGACAAAAGCCGAGGAGATTTTCGCTTCGTCCAAATACTCTTTGATATTCGGTTTTATGAAATCCATCGATTCTGGTAGCGATAGATCGATCGCGGATATATACTGAACGATTTTTTCTATCGGATTCGCGTCAAAGTGAATTAGGTTTGTCGCCGTCGTTACGACATAGCTAATCGGCGCGAAAAACAACAGAAGTAAAATCGTCGTAGTCAGTATAGAGGAAAAAAACGAATACTTAACGATTTTCTTGATATAAAGATTCACGCTAGACATAGCGATCGCAAGCAAAGAAGCGATCGTAATATCTATTAAAAACGGCAGATATAGTCGAAACATTAAATATAGCGTTATCAACAATACGCATAACAAAAAAAATCGATTGCTATTCATCAAAACTTCCCAAAATTAGTTTGCGGCGCTTCGCTTTCGTTATCGGCATTATTCCAGTCCGATCCTTTATAAGGCTAAAAAAGAGGCTATTATGCGCTCTATGGCGCAATCATAACGGAATACGGCGGTTTTTGCCTTGTCAAAGCCTAAATAGCGTCGCCGCGCTTACGCGTTGAGGCGCATTTGGCTAAAATCTAAGCCAATTATTATCGTTTCGCAAGGATTGCGTTGAGCGCGCTAAAACATATCTTTATATCGTTTATACCTCCGCTTCTGATCGCCGTTTTAAGCGCGACGCTCGCATACTCTCACGCAATCGGCGTTACTCCGATCGCGCCCGATTTGGCGGTCTTCTGCGCGGCGATCGCCCTTGCGATTGCGATCATTTTCGGGGCGGTTTTGCAGAAGTCGTCGATCGCCTGCGCCGCGTTTTTTGCGATCGCGCTCTTTTGGCTGATCGTCGGCGGGCGAATTGAAAACGCCGCTTTAGAGTGCGTTAAAGCGCTCGGCTGGTATCTGCTTCCGATCGTCAATCTCGGAATGGCGTTTTTTAGCGAACGTCCGATCTGGTCTGCCGAGGGGATTTTGCGGCTTTTGTGCGCGGCGATTGCGCTGTTTTTGATCGTCTTACTAAGCGTAAGCCCCTACGCGATCGGCGCGGCGGCTACGCTTGAATACGGCTTTGGCGACGCGGTTTTGGGCGTTCCAAAAGGCGCGGCGGCGATCTACGCGCTTGCGTGGATTCTCTTTTTGGCTAAGGCGTTTTCGCAGGGGCGCAAACTGATCCCGATCGCTCTTGGCGCGGCTTGCGGCGCGTTTTTCGCGGGGCTTGTTTTTATCTCCGATCGCGCTCTGTGCGCGATATTTTTCGGCGCGGGCGCGGCGATCCTGATTGCTGGATCGCTACCTTTTACCTTCGTTAAACGGGCGGCGAAAGAAAAAACGCCGCCGCTAAAAAAGCCAGAAAAAGAAAAAACGCCCAAAAAGCGATCGATGCCGCTAACCGCGCCGCGAGAACGCGTAACCTTTTCAAAAGAAACGCTTTTGAAAAGCGCGAAATCGCTATTCGATCGCGCCAAAACCCCGCTTATTTTGGCGCACCCCGATCTGCGGTTTTTCAGCGCGCAGAGCAAAATTAGCGTCGTGCTTTCGCCCGCCTACTACTGGTATAAGCGCTCCGACGCGCCCTTTAAGAGCCGCCGCGCCGCCAAACGTTTCGCCGCGTCGATCTTTTTTGGCTGGATTCCCGAAGGCGACTATCGCTATTTTGCTTTTCGCGAGGAAAATGGCTGGGGATTTATCGCCTGCGATCCAAGCGATATAGCGCGGAGGTTAAACGAGCAGGGGCTTGATCTATTGCAGATTTCGCGGGTCTATTTTGCCCAAAGCGCGCTCGATCCGATCGACTCGCCAATCGGGCTTTCAAATAACTTCGCGCTTAGTTTCATCGAGGGCGCTTGGGTAACGCTGCCGATAAAATTCGCCGCGAACGCGAAACGATTCGACGAAACGCCCCGCGTTTTGAACGCGCCGAGTTTCGCTCTTTCGCGATCGGAAGAGGCGGGCGATATACCGCAAAAACGTTTTTGGACGGCGGCTTCGTTTCTACTGCTTTTGATAGGTTCGATCGCGATCGATACTTTCAGAATGACAAGAGCCGCAAACGCCCTTAATAACGAACGCGCGGCAATCTTGGAGCGCTCTAAACTGCCCGCGACGCAGATGCAGTTAGAGAGCATAGAGCGCAGATTAAATCAGATCGCCGCCGCGCAACGGGGGCTTAGAGAAACTCTGGCTAAACTGTTTTCGCTTTCGCAAAGCGCAAGGCTGGAAAAGCTGGATTTTGAAGGGCGGACGATCGCGGCGCGTTTCGCCCCGTTGGAAGAGAACGGCGCTCAAGCGATTATCGATCGCCTAAAAAGCGCTCTGCCAGACGCGGAAGCGCGTATTCAAGACAATATCGTCTGGGCGGCGATCAAATGGTAAGAGTTAAGCTCTGGCATATTTTGGCGGCGCTTTGCGCGGCGCTCTTTATTCTGTTGCTCTGGCGCGTATCCGCGAAAAACGCGCTGATCGAAGCGAGGCAAGAAAACCAAAAAATCGCGCAAACGGCGGAGCGAATCGTCAAACTCCGATCGGAGTGGGAAAGCTCTCAGGCGGTAAAGTCAAAGGCGCAAACGCTCTTTAACGACGAAGCGTTAAAACAGCGCGGAAACGCCCAACAGAACGCGCAGGGGATCAAAGCGGAGTATAGAAACCTCGACGCGACGGCGTTAAGCCGTTTGACGCGGACGCTGTTGGAATCGCCAATTCCTCTAAAGAGCTTTTCGGCGGAGCGCAAGGGGGATCAATCCGCCGACGTTAGCTTGGAAATCGTATGGTAAAAAAGATCGTAGCGGGTCTGATCTGGACGATCGTCGTTTTGGAAACGCTCGTATTTTTTCTGCCCAAAAGAGAGCTATATTTTTTAGGCGAGCGCTATTTAGAACCGCTGAATATCGTTATTAACGGCGAAGACGCGTCGGATTTTGGCTGGCTCTTTTCGCTTAAAGGCGGTTCGATCGTATATGACAAAATGAACGCCGCCGAGAACGAAAAAATCTCTTTTTTAACGACAATCTTTTACAACCGCCTTTCGATCGCTTCGTTTAACCTTTCAAACGAGCTTGCGGCGGCGGTTCCCGCGAGGGTAGATTTTTTAGAGGCGCGGCATACGATTTTTGTTCCGCATAAGATTTTTTTAAGCGGCGAAGGCGAATTTGGCGCGTTTTCAGGCTCGATCGACCTATTTTCCCGCAAAATAATCCTCGCAATTAACGCGCCGTCGCAAATTCAACAAAAATATGGACAGATTTTTGCTAGGTTGGAGAAAACGCCAGAAGGATTTGTCTATGCGTATGATTATTGACAGGCTTTCTCCAGAGTGGCAGACTAGGTTTGCCGCCTTTGGGTTTCTCTGCGCTTCGTTCGCGTTAGCCGCGGCGATCGCAAGACTTTTTCTGCCCGATAGCTCGATCGAAAAGACCTTTTCCGCGCCCTTTAACTTTGCGCGCTCCTATCCGCTAGAACGCGCTTTAGGAATCGGCGACGCGGCGATCGCGCAAAACGGCTCCGCTACCGCCTCGACTCCAATCGCCCTGTCGCTCGACGGGCTAAAGCTAAAGGCGATCTACGCCGAAGGCGACAAAAACGGCTTCGTAGTGATCGACGACGGCAAAACGCTAACCTTTGTCGGTATCGGCGAAAACCTGCGGGGCTACACGCTTAACGCGGTCGAGTCGAAAAAGGCGATCTTTTTGAAAGACGGGGCAAGCTACGCGCTAAACCTCGAGGATAAAACCCGCGAAGCGCGGATAGGATCGGGCGCGAGAAGCGCGGCGCAAAGCGCGATCAACGCGCCGCAAACAAAAAGCGTCGTCGGGCGCGACGAGCTTGCGAAATACCGCCAAAACCCCCGCCTGATTTGGGATAATATCGGAATCGCGCCAATCTCGGAAAACGGGAAGTTTAAAGAGTTTCGCGTAACCTTCGTAGCGAAAAACTCGGTTTTTAGCGAATTGGGATTGCAGGCGGGCGACGCGCTTAAAAGCGCGAACGGAATCGAACTGGACGGATACGCGGCGGCTCTGCGCCTTTATGCGGAGATCGATAAAATGGATAGCTTTCGTATGACGATTATCAGAAATAACCAAATAAAAGAGCTTGCCTATGAGATTCGTTAGCGTCGTTTTGACGTTATTTTACTTATGTTTTGCCGCGCCGCCGCAGAACGCTCGGCAGACCGTCGAAATAAACTTTACCGATCTGCCGATTGAAGAGTTTTTGAAGATGACTTCTAGGATTATGGGCAAAAATCTGCTTCTTGCGCAGCGAGTCGCCGGAAACGTCGATTTTATCAGCGCCAGCGAGGTTTATAAGGATGATATTTTGCGGCTTGCCTTGAGCGTTTTAGCCACGCGGGGTTTGACGCTCGTCGAGGAGGGAAGCTACTACAAGGTGGTGCGTTTAGCCGAAGCCGCGCAGGAGAATATCCCCGTCGTCAGCGGAACGGCGAGCGGCTCTCTTATGGTAACGCAGACGATTCGTATCGAAGAGGAGAACGTAGATATTATCGTCCAAAAAATCCGCCATCTGCTTTCGCCCGCCGCCAAACTCGTAACGATGAAAGAGTCCAATTCTATGGTGGTGAGCGACTATCCGTCCAATATCAACACGATTCGGCAGGTGATCGGCGATCTTGTCGATAAACGCGCTTTGACCGTCGAGTTTATCGCGCTTAAAAACGTCAAAGCCGCGTCGATCGTAACCTCTTTACAACAGATCGTCAAGGGCGTGTTAAACCCGCGAGTCGTCGATAACGAGGTTCAAATCCTAAAGGACGACGCTTCCAACGCGATCCTCGTTACGGGCAGACCGAAGCATATCGCTATGATTAAATCGATTATCAAGCGTCTTGACGTGGAAAACAACAAAGCCACGCCTTCGGCGGAGGTTATATTTCTGCAAAACTCCGAGGCGACCGCGCTTGTCAAAATCCTTACCGGCGTTTTAGATAAAACCGTAGCCAATCCCGCCGATCAAAAGATAAAACCCACCCTTAGCGCCGACGAAGAGATGAACGTGATAATCGCGGTAGGAATGCCCGAAGACGTAGCGTCGATCAAGACGCTGGTTAAATCTCTCGATCTGCCGCGCCAACAGGTCTATGTTCAGGCGACGATCGTAGAAATCAGCGACAGCCTAGCCGATCAGATCGGCATAACCTACGGCGTGGACGGCGCGGCTGTAGGCGGCAACGGCATATACACCTTAGGCGCTTCGCTTACGGGAAGCGTTCCTGCGGCGGTAAGCGGGGCTATTTTAAGCCAGTTGCAAAAAACCGACGCGAACGGCAACGTCAAAGTTGAAAGCGCGACCGCGTTGGCGGTGGGCGTGGGATTAAACTTGCTTACCAGCAACCAAGCCGCCGAAGTGCTATCCGAGCCGTCGATTCTCTGCGTCAATAACAAAGAATCCACGATTTACGTAGGCGAAACGCGATCGATTCTAACGTCGGAAACGACGACAAGCGCGGGTATTCCCACAAGAAACTACGCCCGTCAGGACATCGGTTTAACGCTAAAAGTCAAACCGCGTCTTTCGACCAATAAAAAAGTCGCGCTCACGATCGAAGCCCAGCTAGAAGGGATCGTAGGCGTAGATGGAAGCGCGCAACCCACGACGACCAAACGGCGCGTTTTAACAAGCGCGATCGTTAGCGACGGCGAACCCGTGATTTTGGGCGGGCTGATCAAAAACGAAGAGATCAAAACGGAAACAAAAGTGCCGTTCGTTTCGGCGATCCCCTTTGTGGGCAATCTCTTTCGTAACACGCAAGAGGGTATCAATAAAACGAGTTTGGTCGTGATCGTAACGCCCTATATTGTGGAAAAAAGCGAGGATCTATCCTCTTTAAGAGCGCGTTTAAGCCAATTGGAGGCGATCCGTTTGCAATACGCCAAAGAGATTATCAAGCATGTCGATAGTCGCAAACGTTGAGTTTCAAAGACTTAGCCGCCACGATTTAGAGCCGTCCTATTTTGAAGGGATCGACTCCGCGCTGGCGCTAAAATACTACGCGCTTTTCGCGAAGGTCGGCGGCGAAGTCGCGATCTGTCTTGGCGAACCGTACCTAGCCGAATCGTTAGGCTTTCTTAGTAAATACGCGCCTGAAGCGCCGATCTACTTACTCGATCAGGAGAGCTTCGATCGCCTCTATAACCGATTTTTAGAACAGCGCACGGATAAAGAATTAAGCGCGATTGGCGGCGCGGATAACCGAATAAACGAGGTCGCCGAAGAGGAAGAGGGCTTTAGCCTTGCCGAGTTTTTGCGCAACAAAGCCGATCTGCTTAACAGCGAGGAAGCCGCCCCGATTATTCGTTTTGTCAATGCGCTCTTTTATCAGGCAATCAAAAAGGGCGCGAGCGACATTCATATCGAAGCGCACGAACGCAAAGGCGAGGTGCGTTTTAGGATCGACGGCGCTTTGGTTAAATACGTCGATCTGGATCTGCGCATTATCAATCTTGTGATCAGCCGCATAAAGGTCATCAGTAACCTCGATATATCCGAAAAGCGTCTGGCTCAAGACGGGCGCACGCAGGTCAATATCGCTAAACGCGCTTTGGATATTCGCGTTTCCGTGTTGCCGACATATTACGGCGAACGCGTCGTTATGCGGATATTGATGGAAAGCGCGGAGATTCCGCATCTGCAACAGCTTGGCTTCGAGCCGAGTCTAATTGCGCGTTTAGCGACGTTGCTAGAACATTCGCACGGGATCATTCTCGTTACGGGTCCTACCGGAAGCGGCAAATCTACTACGCTTCATAGTTTCTTGCAACAGATCGCCACGCCGCAAAAGAACGTGATTACCGTAGAGGACCCCGTAGAATATAAAGCGGACAATATCAATCAGGTTCAGGCAAACGCCAAAGTGGGGCTTACCTTTGCGGCGGGCTTAAGATCAATCTTGCGCCAAGATCCCGACGTGGTGATGATCGGAGAAATACGCGACGGCGAAACGGCGTCGATCGCCATTCAAGCCGCTTTGACGGGACACCTTGTCTTTTCCACTTTGCACACCAACACCTCTACGGGCGCGATCACGCGGCTTGTCGATATGGGAGTGGAGCGGTTTTTGGTCAGTTCGTCGCTTTTGGGAGTTTTGGCGCAGCGATTGGCGCGGAAGTTATGCGAAAAATGCAAGATCGAAGACGAGTTAGCCGAAAGCTACGAAACGGAGTTTGGCATAAAACGCGGAACAAAAATCTACAAAGCTAGCGGTTGTCTCGAATGTAACCATACGGGCTACAAAGGCAGAAGAGCGATCGGGGAGCTATTTATTCCCGACGACGAAGCGATCGCGCTTTTCAAAGAAACGATCGAAGAACACGCGATTCGCGATCTAGCTATTAAAAAAGGTATGCGGACTTTACAACATCAGCTTATCTCCCTCGTCGCCGAAGGAGTAACAAGTATGGACGAAGCGATCAGAATTGGAATTAAATCTAAATAATTAACAGATTCCGAAAACTTGCGCATTTTCAGTAAATCCTACATTTGCAGACATTCCAGCGGAACGCCGATCCATGATCGCGCGTAAATCTGATCACTCCTCTAGCGCTAATGGGCGGGCGGCTTTGCGGGTATGACGCGGTTGCGGGCCTTGCTAAACAAACAAACGAGCAAAGCGTTTGGAAAACTACCTTATAACAAAACAAATCTCGCATACATAGTCATTTCAGAACGCAGGTTGTCAAGGGGTAAAATGATTTTTTCAAACGAAACGACGTCAATCGAAAATTTTGTTGTTGTTTCGTAAATTTAGAGTTGACTTTCGCTTTCAGATGCGCTGTGCTATGCTATATAGTGTCGAGGTGATGAGATGGCTGTTATTAACTATAATAAGCTCTAGAAAATGCTGATTGATAAGAAGATGAACAAGAAGGACTTGCGATTGTCGGCGGGGATTAGCACGGCGGTCATCGCCAAACTTGGTAAGGGCAAGAACGTCACGACGGACATGCTGTTAAAATTTGCAATGTGTTTAATTGCAACATTGCAGACATTATGGAAATTGAGCGGGAGCAAGTACACTAAATGAACGGAGGTGGCGTATTGCAGGTGGCAGAACGAGTGGTTTCATACGAGCCGATTGTGCTTGAAGTGAAATCCGAACCCAAGTTAAAAACAACATATATCAACAATCGCCGCTATCTCGGCAACAAGTACAAATTGCTTCCGTTCATTACGAGCGTGGTTGCCGAGAATTGTGAGGACGTAAACTCTGTTGCGGACATTTTTGCCGGAACAGGTGCGGTAGCGTCGGCATTCGCCGATAAGCAACTCATTACGAACGATAACTTATACAGCAATTATGTTAGCCATCTCGCGTGGTTCAGTCCACAGGTATATTCTAGCGATAAGATAGAGCGTCTTATAGCCTATTATAATGAGCTTCGCGTAGCGACCGATAACTATGTGAGCGAGAGCTTTGCGGACACATTTTTTAGTTTGGACGATTGCCGGAAAATCGGCTTTATCCGCGAGGATATTGAAACGCGCTTTTCTCGCGACGAAATAAACGAACGCGAGCGGGCGTTGCTTATCACATCGCTACTTTATGCCGCCGATAAAATCGCGAACACTTGCGGACACTACGACGCTTATCGTCAAGGTGTTGAGTTTGAGCGTTCAATTGAGCTTTCCGTGCCATTGCCGAACAAAACGCTTAATGCCGATAACGCTTGCTACAACGAGGATGCAAATGAGCTTGTCAAGCGAATTTCGACTGACTTGACATATATCGACCCGCCGTACAATTCGCGGCAATATTGCGATGCTTATCACCTCTTGGAGAACATCGCGCGGTGGGAAAAGCCGAAAGTTTCCGGCGTAGCGCGGAAGATGGACAGGACGAGCCTAAAAAGTGATTACTGCACGAATAAGGCGGCGGCAGCGTTTGAGCATTTGATTCAAAATATCAACGCTCGCTACATACTGCTCTCGTACAACAATATGGCGCAAAAGGGCAACGGTCGTTCCAATGCTAAAATCAGCGATTCGGATATTATGCGTGTCCTCTCTGCTAAGGGCGAGGTTAAGGTTTTTACGCAGGATTACAAGCCGTTTTCGGCGGGCAAATCTGATATTGACGAACACGAGGAACGGTTGTTCCTCTGCGTGTGCAAGACAAAAGAGCGTCCGATTATTCAGTCTCCGCTAAACTACACGGGCGGGAAATTCAAGCTGCTCGAACAGATATTGCCGCACTTCCCGAAACGGATTGACACGTTTGTTGACCTGTTTTGCGGTGGATGCAATGTTGGGATAAATGTCAATGCCGACACCGTGATATTCAACGACAACAGCCCGAAACTGCTTTATTTGTACAACACGTTTAAGAACCTCGGCAAAACGGCGGTTCTCGATATGATTGACGATATTATCACTAAGTATGGATTATCGCGCTCTACCGAATACGGCTATGCTCATTACGATTGCGAGAGTTCGGCTGGGCTTGGTAGCTTTAACCGAGAGCCATTCCTCCGTTTGCGCGAGGACTTCAATAAAAAGAACGAGGATTACGGCTATTACGCGATGCTGTATGTCCTTATCGTTTATGCGTTCAATAATCAGATACGCTTTAATTCAAAGGGCGAGTTCAATTTACCCGTCGGTAAACGCGACTTCAACGATAAGATGAAGTCAAAATTGAGCGCGTTCATTGATAGACTTCAAGAAAACGAATACCGTTTTCTGTGCAAAGATTTTCGTGAATTAGATACCTCCGCACTGACGGAGAACAGCTTAGTTTATTGCGACCCGCCGTATCTGATTACCTGCGCTACTTACAATGAGCAGGACGGGTGGAACGAGCAGAGCGAGCGTGATTTGCTTGCGTTCCTCGATGGTCTGAATGAGCGCGGTATTAAGTTCGCGCTATCCAACGTGTTGAGCAGTAAGGGCAAGACTAATGAAATACTTGCGGAGTGGTTGCGCCGTAATCAGTATCGCGCGATTCACTTGGATTACAAATACTCGAACTCGAATTATCAGCGCAAAGACCGTTCCGGCGTTGAAGACGAAGTGCTGATAACTAACTATGGGGAGGAATGATACCGTGGATATGTTATGGAGCGCATCAACAACAATGCGAAATCCGGAACGGACGCTTTCATTTCTCCAAACGGCGAAGGAAATTGAGGGCGAGGTCTGGAACGACGAGACGCAGATAAAATATCAAGTGTTGCTTATAAAGAATCGCTTTTATACGCCGACTGATGACCGCTTATCCCCTTCTCAAATTGCTGTTTTGCGTGATTATACACACCAAATGACATATAGGGAAGCGGGAGATATTTTTGACAGCAAGAACTATGTTGACCCGGATATGCGTGGGCGTACATCGTTTGACCCGTTAGAGAAGTTGGGCCTTGTTGCGCTTGATGTTGACGAAAACGGAGCGCAGATTATCCGAGTGACGGACTTCGGCAACCTCTTTTTAAGTGGAGCAATAGACCTCGGCGAAATGGTATTTACAAGTTTGCTGAAAACGCAGTTCCCGAATCCGCTTTCCCGTGACAGGCGAGACTACAATATCAAGCCGTTTATAGGAACTTTGCGGCTTATTCGGCGCGTCAATGAGCTTTGCGCCGAGCGTGGGGAAAACGCGAAAGGTATTTCAAAAGAGGAGTTTGGAATATTCGTTTTATCGCTCAAATCATACCGCGATATTGACCGCGTTGCGGAGAAATTGTTGGTTTTCCGAAATGAAAAATCTCGTTGCGCCAATGATGAAGAACGAAAATCGTATGTTGATGCTTTCATTTCGGAGTATCTTGTAAATTTTCCAAATCCTCACAAGAACACAAGAGAATACACCGACAACATTATTCGATACTTGCGCTTGACGCGGTACATTTATATTCGCGGCGGTGGTTACTATGTGGATTTAGAGCCGCGCAGAATGGTTGAGATTAACGCTATTCTTGAACACGATAACGGCGCGGCAAGGGAGTTTACACTTAACGAATACACGCAATATATCGGCGATTATCGCGCTTATGAATTGCCGTTTGAAACTCCGGCGCAACTCCGTGAGATTGTTACCGGAGCGCTTGCGGAAATCAACACGCTTTCCGCTGAATTGGGCGAACGACTTGAATCGATTGCAATCGCAGACACAGCAGATGTGTTGAGAGCGCAAATTGCAGAATTACGCGAGCGGCGGTTGGAACTTCAAAATCTCGTTTTGCGGCGTAACTATCAAGAGGCAGAGCGAATTGATGAAGTGATTCACGCGCTCGAAAACATACGCGCGATTGATACAAAACCCTCAATCGCATTGGAAAAATGGACGAATATCGCGCTGAACGTTTTAGATGACGCCGTGAAGATACAACCGAACGCGCCGCTCGGCGACGATAACGAACCAACATTCACCGCTCCGTCGGGTGTGCCGGATATTGAGTGTTATTATGACGGTTTCGGCGCGGTGTGTGAAGTGACGATGCTCACCGGACGCGACCAGTGGTATAACGAGGGGGGGCAACCCGTAATGCGGCACTTGCGTTCGTTTGAACAAGCTAATAGCGCAAACGAAAACTACTGCCTGTTTGTTGCGCCGCGTTTACACACAGACACCATAAACACTTTTTGGAACGCTGTGAAATATGAGTACGAAGGGCGGCGGCAAAAGATTGTACCGATTACGATAACAGGAATGATTGATATTCTCGGTGCGGTACGCAACGTCAAGGCAGCGCGAAAGCCTTTCAGCAAGGACGATTTGCGGCGGTTGTACGATGACTGTGTTGACATTTCGGAACTGACCGATTCCACGGCTTGGACAGGGCATATCAACAGTAAAATCCGCGAGTGGGGTACGGCATTGGGTGCGTGATATAGAGTGTGTCCGTCGGCGCAAACTTTAATTAATACGCAGTGAGATAACTACAACGGAATTTAATTTTATCAACAATAGCTGGAGGATTCAAAATGATGACCCTTGAAAAGTTTCGAGTTACGAACTTTCGTTCCGTAATGGATAGCGGGTGGATTGGCTGTGAAGATGTCACTACTCTTGTAGGGATAAACGAGGCTGGCAAATCCAACCTTATCCTTGCCCTTTGGAAGCTAAACCCTGCGCGTGAGGGCGATATTGACTTGCTCCACGATATGCCAACTAAGGAGTATACCGCGTGGCGCAAAAATCCCGGCAAATACGAGTTTATTACTGCGTGTTTTCAGATTGAAAATTCTTTATCTGCAAAGATAGCGGGTATTGCCAAGTGTTCGCCTGGCGTTGTTTCCAATGTTATCATTACGCGTTATTTTGACGGTGAGTATTCTATTGAATTTCCTAATGTTGCTGATGTCACAGCCATTCAGTCAAAAGGCGTGGTCGATATTCTTTCCTCGGCTCTCAAAAAGATTAACGTGCTTGAAGAACGGACGCAGGGCGAAGCGGGTATCAAGGAGCAGTCCATACAAGCATTGACAGCTGCTGAACAACTAATCGCGGGGAAAACGGAACTCACGAGAGGTGACTCTGCCGACATTACAGAGAAATTGCAAGTTAACGTTAAAGCGGCAGCAAAATCCGAAATCTCCCCTGTGTTTGAAACAGCTATTAGTGACATTGAGGAAGAATTTAAGGTGTTTGACGCGCCTAATCCAAAAGATGCTGAGGGGGTTTTTGACTTGGTGTTTAAAGAAATGCCTTCTTTTGTTTACTATTCAAATTATGGGAATCTTGACGCACAGATATATCTTCCGCACGCGGTGAAGTTGGTAAACGGAGAATCTGTTCCGGGATTTGACAATGCCGCAAAAGTAAGAACGCTAAAAGTATTGTTTGAGTTTGTGAATCTTAGCCCTATCGAAGTATACGATCTGGGGAAAAATCCGGAACCTACTCAGGGAACTAATCCGCAAACACGGCAACCTCAGATGATTGAACCAACAGCTACCGAAATTGAGGACTTTGCTTCGAAAAAAGAAGAGCGCGAAATTATGCTTCAATCGGCATCATCGCGGTTGACAAGAGAGTTTGCCGAATGGTGGAAACAAGGCTCGTATAAATTTCGTCTACACGCAGATGGCGATTATTTCAGGATTCTCGTATCTGATGATAAAAGACCAGAAGAAATCGCACTTGAGTTGAGAAGTACGGGACTTCAATGGTTTTTGAGTTTCTTTTTGGTTTTCCTTGTTGAGAGTAAGAATACACACAAGGGAGCAATCTTGCTTTTGGATGAGGCCGGACTGACGCTTCACCCTTTAGCGCAAAAAAATCTCGTTGAATTTTTTGATGGACTGGCTATGAATAATCAGATTATCCATACGACACACTCTCCGTTCCTTATCAATACCGCCAATATTGATAGGGTTAAGGTCGTTTACAGTGACAACAATGGACTGACAGTATGTTCGGCTAATCTTCGCGAGTCGGATGATAGACTAAATGAAAAATCAGTCTACGCAGTTCACGCAGCCTTGGGGTTGAGTGTATCCGATATTTTGCTTAACGGTTGTCAACCAATCATTGTTGAAGGTGTGAGTGACCAGTATTATCTTAACGCAATAAAGTTGTTTTTGATTCGGAACGGCAAACTAACTCCAAGCAAGGAGATTGTTTTTATGCCGTCTGGAGGTTGCACAAACAAGGCTGTTAATGCTATTGCGAGCCTTGTTTGTGGTCGCAACGGAGAATTACCTTGCATCATATTGGATTCCGACAAGATTGGCAAAAAAGCTGCTAAATCGCTTGCCGACGACCTTTACAAAGGCGCACAAAATAATATAGTTGAGGTCGATAGTGTTGTTGGCTTTGAGGACAGTGAGATTGAGGATTTGATGCCGAGCTTTTTATTCGTTCCGTACCTCGCTAAGCTGTTTTCGCATCTTGATGATGAATTTAAACCCACAAGTGATAAAGCAATACTTCCTCAAATAGAAGAGTTTGCAAGGAATAATAGTGTTGATTTAGAGGTCGGCTGGAAAGTATCAATGGCGAAGAGTGTTAAGACTCAACTGTTAAAAGAAAAAACTGAAATTAGCGAGAGCATCATCGAAAGGTGGATTAAATTGTTTGGTACTCTTTCAGGTTCATAATTATTGCGGAGGGGTAAATTCCCTCCGCAATCCGTAATCTTACAACCCCCAATTTTAATGTTCATTATCGTGCGACCGCGTCCGCCCCCTCGGTTCAACCTCGCGCATAACTTGCTCGGCGTATTGTTTCTGCGTTTTTGACTTTCTCTATTCAGTGCGTAGTAACCGACATACAACTCTTGCCTTTCGGCAAGTTTTTCCGCGAGTTTCTTTTTCCACTCTTTCATCGGCGGCAGTTTTTGGGTCGTACCGCGACTTAAACGCTGATTTCACCTTGCGGGTTGCGTCGCGCAAATACCACTCACAATATTGATGAACGGCGCTAACTTGCCGCTTTTGCGGTTTTGGCTGTCGATATTATTTGCCATCGCGATGAACCTCACGCATTTTTCGCGGAAGAAAACCTTCGTGTAAAAGCCTGTTTGAGGGTAATCCCTGCCAGCTCTTGACATAAGTTTTGGCTTCGCTTTGCGGGGCGAAAATTGCAAAAAAAGCGCAAAAGGCTAAAAAATAAGCGCCAAATAATACGCAGTTAAGAAATAAAACGCTATGATATGAGTTTCATTATCAAAAGAAGGAGTTCTGAATGAACAAAATCAGTTTAGCGGCGGCGGTAGCCCTGCTTTCGGCTTCCGCGCTTGTCGCGGAAAGCAAAACCTTGATCGAGGGCGTCGTCTATGGCGACTTAACTAGCCACAAGGAAAAACAGGCCAACGGCGAAAAGCAAAGCCTGTTCTTAAACGGATCGGTTAACGTCGGCTTTTCTTCGGGCGAAGTTGCTAACGGCTTGAGCTTTAACTTGGGCGCGCGCGGCAATCGCAAACTCTTTGAAAAAGAGCGCGGCGATTGGGGCGATACCAATTTTGAGGGCACGGTTTTCCATACGGCAAACCTAGCCTATTCTAACGACATAGTAACGGTTGTGGCTGGTCGTCAAGAGATTGCGCTGGAGTGGCTGGGCGACTACCACGAAGCGATCGTAGGCATTGTGAAGCCCGCCGAGCAAGTAACGATTATCGCGGGCTATACTGGCAAATACGCAGAGTCCGATTACGACGGCTACTACAACGGCTTTGCGGACGTAATTCCAAACAACAAACAAGGCGCTTACGTAGTTGAAGCGATTATCGCTCCCGTAGAAGGTTTATCGATCGAGCCTTGGTTTTACTTAGTTCCCGACGCGGCAAACTGGTTTGGCGGTAAAGTCGCGTTTGAAAACGACGCGTTTAACGTAAGCGCGGCTTACACCCTTGCGCAACTCGACGAAAAATACACCAAAGGCTTTGAGGACGGCGCGGTTATTCACGTTACGGCGGGCTTTACCCCCGCCGAAGGGCTAAACGTCTTTGCGGGCTTTGCCGCAACCGACGAAAAGGGCGGTTCGGGTCTTTTGGGCGCTCTAGTCGGCGAAAACGTTAATCCCTTTGAAGACGGCGATAATTTCTTCAATCAAGACACGACGACAATCTATGTCGGCGCGGGCTACGAAGCGGACGCCTTTAGCGTTAGCGCGTTATACGGTCTTTTCAATACGGGCGATAAAGGCGGCAAGGGTTCGATTAGCGAGCTTGATCTAATCGCAAGCTATTCGTTTAACGATTGGTTCGCTCTAAACGGTATTGTAGTCGCTAACTTCGGCGGCGATAAAGCCTATGAAGATACCGATTACACTTCGCTTCGCGTAGCGGCGGTCTTCACCTACTAAGAGTTTCCTCTTAGCGCTTGTCTTAAAGAAAAGTATGGTTTACTTTCAGCTTTCCCCCTTCGGGGGGATTGTTAATTCGTAAGGTTGAAATCTAACGGCGGAACGCTAAATGATAAGATCGTTTGATTTTCGTCGATCAGATCGGCTTTTATATACTCGCCCCAAGCGTCTTTAATCGCGATATTTTCTAGTAAAAGCGCGCCCTCTTTCAACGTAAAAGTCAAATACGGTTCGTTTGTGGGATTAAAGAAAAGCTCAAGCGCTTCGTCGGGCGCGATCGTAAATGCGATCTTACGCGAAAAACCGTCGCGTAGCGATTTGATAAAACCGATCGCTGTTTGGTTTTCCTCGTTATACGTTAGTTCGCTTAAACGCGGATCGCCCCAATAAATCGCGAGCGTTTTTTGTAAAATACTCAACCTTCTTTCGTCGATATTTTGAACAAAGCTTTCTAAGTTGGCGGCGTCGCCTTCGGCGGCTATGGCTTCATACTCTTTTATTAACGTTTGATCCGCTTTTTTTAGGATTTCGTCAAAACCGATTTTGTTAGGATCGATCGCGCTAAAAAATCGCAGATTTTCCGATCCGACAAGCGCGTAATTATTAAATAACGCGATCGAACCGATCGGCGCTTGCGTAAAACTTCTTATCTCTTTGCCGCTCGCTATGTCGAATAAACGCGCCGCGCCGTTCTCGCCGCCGCTTGCGAGCCGATCTTTATCGACCGAGATCGCGATCGCCGTTTCTGGAGTTTTGATCGTTTTAAGCAACTTTGCCTTTGCGATGTTCCAAACGCGAATCGTTTTGTCGCCGCCGCTGGAATATAACGTTTCGTTTTGCGCGGCGATCGCGTAAATAGGCTCGTTATGTCCCTTAAACGATCGCAAAAGCTTACCGCTTTTTATATCGTAGATTTTGATCAGTTTATCATATCCGCCGCGAATAATTTTATTTTTAGCGATCGCGATCGAGCTTATAAAAACGCGGCGATCTTTGATCTGGCGTATTAACTTGCCGTTTTTAACGTTCCAAACGCGAATAACGCTGTCGTCGCCCGCGCCGATTAGCCGTGCGCCGTCGGTTGCGATCACGTTAAAAGTTACGCCGCGAACAAAAAAAGTCCGAATCTGTTTTCCGCTCGCTATATCCCAAGCGCGAATCGTTTTGTCGAGGCTGGCGCTAAAAAGGGTTTTGCCGTCCGCGCTAAACGCCGCCGCGACGATCTTATCCGTATGCCCCGCAAACTCTTTTAAGAGCGCGCCGCTTTCAAACTCCCAAAGCAAAACGCGCTTATCCCAATCGCCGCTAACGAAGCTCGCGCGATCGGGCGCGAGGGCGATCGCGCTATATTGCGAAGGAGCGCCAAGAACCGCGATCGCGCTATCTGCTCCGCTCGTCCAAATCAGTTTTGGCTCCGATTTAGCCGTTTCGACGACTTCGGCGATCGGCGTTTCGACCTTTTGTTTCGAGGCGCAACCTAAAAATAAAAGAGTTAAAGCGAGTAATAACGAAGTTTTCATAGCGAAACTTTATCATATCCGAGGATCGACCTCCCAAAAAAAGTCGATCCAATCGGCGCTTTCTTTGGCGAAAAAATCGGCGCGGATCGACGCGGAGGGTTTTTGAAACAGCGCGACGCTTTTGAACGCTGTTTTTGGAGAGCTTTTTTGCAGAGCGCGCAAAACGGCTTGCAGGGTTTCGCCGCTATCGACAATCTCGTCGATAATCAGAGCTTTTTTCGCGCCGTTTAGATCTGGCGCGGTTGCGATTTTGGGCGCGGCGAGTTTTTGGCGATCGTCGTAGCTAACGGCGCGAATCAGCGCGATCGAGCGCATATTTAGCGCGCTCGCCAAAAAATGCGCAAAGGTCAATCCGCCGCGACTAACGGCGATCAAACAGTCGAACTTTTCGTTTTTTAAGCTATCCGCAAGCGCTTTAACGTCGTCGATAAACGCCGCGTAGCCGTAATATAGCCGTTTCATCTCCTTTTACGCTCCTTAAAACGCAAAAGAATAACGAAAGTTTGCAATAATTGAATATTTGATAACGCCAAAGGAGCAAACCGATGAAGACCATTTGCGCGATTTTGGTTTCGGCGTTTCTATTTCTTGGTTGCGCGGCTATGCTGATCGATAAGACGTGGCTGGACGCGGGTTTTACGGCAGAAGATTACGACCGCACTAAAGCGTGGGCGGCGCTGGAGGTAACGCCCCAAAACGCTTTTGCTTGGGAGCGGGCGGGTTTTACGCCGAGTTACGTCGATAGCGGCAGCGATCGGACTAAGCTGGCGAAAAATATGCCCGACAATAAGATATTTGGCTACGCGCCAAACGTCTGGACGCAAAACGGTTTTAGCCAAAACGAAATGGGGCGGGCGTTAAGAAGCGCTATTCCCTCTTCGCGGATTCGATCGGTTTCGCCCAACGCTTTCAAAGGGTTGCGCTCGATCGGCGTTCCGCCCGAAGAGTGGCGCTACTGCCTTGATCCGGACGACGGCGAAAAATACGGTTTTTCTTCGATCAAAGCGTTGCTAGAGTTAAAGCTTTCGTGCGCCCGAATCGACGAGTGGCGAAACGCAGGATTTACTCAAGCCGAAACGATCTCGTGGGCAAAAGCGGGGATTACGGACGCGCAAGAGGCGATCGGCGCGCAAAAAGACGGCTATTCGCCGAGCGTCTATGCGGCGATCAAGGCTACGGGCGTGCCGGAAGGGGACTGGAACTACTGCATTAACAGAGGGCTTGCGGTCAAAGAGGCGAAAGCGTGGCACGACGCGGGCGTGAAATGCACGCGGACGACCCCTAAAATCTTCATCGACGCGAAGCTAACCCCCGCGAAGGTTAAACCGTGGGTCGCCGCGAAGTTTGACGACAAAAGTACCGTCGCGTTTATTAAGCGCAGATTTTCGCTCGACGAGGCGCGAAACTGGATTAGAACCTTTAACGCCGATTTTCTTTCGGTAAGCGAAATGGCGACGTGGAAAGGCGCGTCGTTTAGCCCCGCCGAAGCGCATAAGTGGCGGGCGCTAACAAAAAACGCGCAAACGGCTAAAGGCTACAGAAACGCGGGGTTGCAACCCGATCGGATCGTTCGGTTTTTGATTGGTAACGGGGTATCGTCTTCCGCCGCGCTGGGCGAATATCGCAAGATTAAAGGCGCGTGCGGTTCTGACTTTGCCTCCGATTACGCCTTTTTGACGCGATCAAAGGGCGAACTAAGCAGATACGATCCGCAAGGAAAATGTATTATCCCTAGCGGATTTTCGCGCGAAAAGACCGTTAAAGGCGGCGTCGCGCTTTATAGGATCAGCGCCGCTCGCCGCGCAAAGGAGGGCTACGAGATCGACGGCTACGCGCTTGTAAATTACGAGGGCGAATTACCGCAAACCTTAAATAATAACGTCGTCTTAAAACCCGAAGAGATCAGCTACGATTCCGCGATCGGCGCGATTTTAAACGCTAAAACCGTCTGGAAAAAATGATTGTGGTTTAGCGGCTTGCGCGGTATTTGCGCGGCGTATTTTTTAGGAAGGGCGAAACGGTTAGCCGTTTGAGGGAAGCTCTGGGATCATTTGAAAGGTTCTGATTGTAAAGTCGATCATAACGTTCATCATCCAAGGCATAGCTAAAATCATTATCGTCGCGACGACAAGTATTTTCGGCACAAAACTAAGCGTCATTTCGTTGATCTGCGTCGTCGCCTGAAAAACGCTGATCAACAAACCCGCAAGAAGTCCGCCGAGCAACATAGGCGCGGCGATCATAAGCGCGATCTTAAACGTGTCCGACGCGAGCGCGACAAGCTGTCCTTCCATTATTTGCTCCTTAACTGCGCGTATTCTACGGGAAGCAGCGCCTTTTCGAGCGCGATAAACTCTTTATAAACGCCGCGATCGTAGCCAATTCTAAATAGCGTTTCAATACCTATTTTGCAAGAATCGCTAAACTCCGTAGAATCTTCGTTGGCGTAAAGCGAAAGGTATTTATCCAGCTTTGTTTCATCGACGCGGATCAGATTGCGTTCGAGTAGCATTTTCGCAAGCGTAGCTTTATGATCTACGGCTACGCGCACCGCTTTGGTCAAAATCTCTTCCATTTCGATCGCGCGGTTTAGCGGCAAACTCCGCCTCAAACACATACCGCCAAGCGGCAAAGGCGGATCGCCCTTTGCAAGCTCGCGCCATATATCCCATATTTCGGCTTCGACGATCAGCTCTTCGCTAAAGTTCAAAATCGATTCGTGAATCAATACGCCCGCGTCGCATTCGTCGCTTAAAACGGCGTTTTCGATCTCTAGGAAGTTTTTGTAGATTACCCGCGCTTGCGGATAGGCTATACGAAACAAAAAGGCGTTTGTCGTATGAGCGCCGCTCAAAGCTACCTTAAAATTGCGTTTCAAAGGTTTATCTTTACGCCGAATCAGCCTTGGCCCGTAGCCGCGCCCAAAACTAGCCGCCGATCGCAAAAGCGCCTGCTCGCCGTATATAAAAGGATAGAGCGCGAAGCTAATCGCCGTCGCGTCGTATTTGCCTTCGATCGCGGCGAGATTAAGCGTTTCTATATCCGCCGCCGTATGCTCGATCGTAATATCGCCGCAATCGATCCAACCAAAAGCGATCGCGTAAAACATAAAAATATCGTCCGCGTCGGGCGAATGGGCGACTTCATAGCGCGGCATTAAACTCCTTTTGTTTTTTGTATTCTACCGAATGGTTTAATGATCGCGGATTGGCGCTTTCTTCGCTCTTGAGCGAGCGCTTCGCGGGGGACGATGAAAGGGCGTTTACGCAAAAAAATATAGGGGTTTGGGGGCGGTTTTGCATCTTTTCAAAACCTGCTAACGCTAATTGAAATCGCGCTCCATACGTCGCCTTCCAGTAGCGCGATCAGCTCTTCGAGGCTATCTCCGCGTCCCGATTGCAACGCATACGCGCCTGTTTGCTCAAAACGAGAGAGCGCAAGCGGTTTTTGCGAATAGATCGCGATATAAAAATCTTTCGCAAACTCTTTGCCGTTTGTAGAGGCTACTAAATCTAGCGTCGGATCGATACTTTGCGGAATTGTTACGCGCTTAAACGCTTTTAGCGCCAAGTTGCCCGCCATTAACGCCGTTTGACCGCTATCGTATAGATTAAAAAGCGATACAAATCCGTCGGATTCCGCCGTCAAATATAAATAAAAAGATTCTCCCTCTTTTAAGCGCTCTTTACTCGCGCTAATCGTTATTCGCGGATCGATTCTTTCGGGATACAACCGCTCTAAACTTTCCTCGTTCCACGCCAAAACGGCGCTGTTTGTTCCTACTAGCCAAACGCCGTTTTGAATATATACCTTTAGCGCTATATCGCACCCTAAAATCTCTTTTAATCGCTGTCCCGTAAAAGAGGCGTTTAGAAAGCCGCTTTCTTGCGCGCATTTTGGCTTGCCGATCTTTTCGGTTAAACGCTCTTCAAACGGACGAATATCATAACTAAGAGCCGCGAAAAAACGCTCGCCTACCGACGTTTCATAAATCGTTTCTACGCCGCTTAACTTCGTTTCGCTATAAACGCTCAGATTTCTTGTCGCGCTTTGTTCGTAACTATTGCGATCGAGCGTCGTTTGTTCTAAAAACTCCGATTTTACCTGCGCTTTTAGCGTATTGGATATTTGCGCCAGCGCCGCGTTTCTCGCCGATTGCGTATCCGCGCCTTCCCCGTAACCCACGACGATATATTGACTGGTCGAAGGTTTGCCAAACCACGCGGGTTTGACCTGTTTTTGTTTTTCGCCGCAACCCAAAAGCAAAACCGCGCATATCACAAACGACGCAATCCTCATAGCTCTAACTTATTATTACCTTCGATCGTAGGTTCTTGAAGATATATGTCGCCTTTTTGCCACGATACCTTTTTCACCTCCGAAGCGGTCTTTTTATAGAGTAGATCGAGATCGAGTTTGTCGTTTTCCAATAGCGATCGCGTCAAATAATAGGTAAATAATCTATGCGGTTTTTGAGGGTGCGCGGAGCTAAATTGCGCGCTTGTTCCCGCCGTAATCACCGCCATTTTACTACGATCGAATTCGGGGCGCTTGATTTTGAATAATCCCGCCGCCACGCCTTTGAAGTTTGATATATTATCGGTGCGTCCGCTAAAGCAGCTATCCACAAAAGCTATTACCTGTTTTGCCCCGCTGTTAGACAGGCGGTTATATACCTCCGTAGCCATTAGATTTTGCTCTTTTGTTACGTAATCGACAACCTTATCTTTGGGCAAAAAATACGCCTCGCCGCCGCTTGGATTTGGTATTCCGTGTCCCGAATAGTAAAAGTAGATAGAATCGCCTTTTTGCACGTTTGCCAAAAAGCGTTTTAAGTGATCGTCAAATACGGAAGCGGTGGCGCGATCGTCGATAAACGAATAGGTATGGCGATCGTCTATTCCGAGCTTTTTTTGCGCCGCTTTTACAAACGCTTCGGCGCTGTTTTTTGCGTAGATCACATCGTCCGTTTCGTCGTAATGTTCTACCGCTACGACAAAGAGCCATTTTTTGGGATCGATCGGCGCTTGTTTTGCCTGTGCTATTAACGGCGAGAGATCGTCCTGTTCGTCTCCTTGAAAGCGCAACGCTTTTACCGCGAAGCGATCGATTAGATTTGGATTTTGCAAAACGGGAGCGTCAAAGTTGATCTTTTCGTCTTTTAGCGCGACCTTGATCGGCTCGCTCTTGAAATTGCTTCTGCTTACGGAAGCGACGGCTTCGCTAAAAGACCCATAGCGCAACCGTATATCCGAAAGCTCCATCGCGTCGTTTTTGATCGCAAATGTTACCAGCGCTTCGACCTCGTCTAACCGATTAAACATATCTTGCGCCTCTTTTGGGGCAATTGCAAACTCTACTCTTTGTTCAAAGCCGCCGCGATCGGCGTAAAGCGTAACGTAGGCGATCCGCCTTTCCGCGTCATAAATAAAATCGCGCAGAGCGGGATCGCCAAACTCTTTTGCCATCTCTTCGCTCAATAAAGCTTCGCGTAGTTGCGGTAGCGTTTGTATATATGTTTGGCGTTCAAGATTGCGCGCTTCGACCGCTTTGCGGTAGCGCTCTTGAACCTGCTCGATCTGTTTTTCTCGCTCTGCCGCCGCCCTGTCGATACGCTCTTGAAACTCGGCTTTGGTTTCAAATTGGCTTTTTGTAAGAACGGGCGCTTCGGGGAGGCTAGGCGGGGGAATATCTGTAAGAGCGGCGTAACCCGTCCTGAGCCGATCCTGTACATTTTTAGCGATTAGCGCCATTTTATCGCCCGTCTGCGTACTCCACAACTTGACGGTTTTATCGGCGTTCCCCGAAAGAGCGTATCTGCCGTCATCGCTAAAAGCGACGGAATTAACAAATGAGCTATGCCCCGTAAATTGGCGAATCTCCTTGCCCGTATTGATATCCCAAAGCCTAACGGTTTTATCGCCGCTTCCCGAAAGAACGTATCTGCCGTCATCGCTAAAAGCGACGGAATTAACCCAGTCGCTATGCCCCGTAAATCGGCGAATCTCATTACCCGTATTGATATCCCAAAGCCTAACGGTTTGATCGTCGCTTCCCGAAAGGGCGTATCTGCCGTCATCGCTAAAAGCGACGGAACGAACCCAGTTGCTATGCCCCGTAAATTGGCGAATCTCCTTGCCCGTATTGATATCCCATAGCCTAACGGTTTTATCGCGGCTTCCCGAAAGAACGTATCTGCCGTCATCGCTAAAAGCGACGGAATGAACCCGGTCGCTATGCCCCGTAAAAGTTTGCAAAGCGGGCGTATCGGTAGGATTATATACGTCGTAATTCTGACGCTCCCAAACGACCTTATTTTGAGCGGGTTTATTCGGATCTATCCGCTTAGCGACGGCGCTTTGATTAGTCTGTCCAACGTCGATACCCGCAGGTCTTGTCGTAGCGCAACCCAAAAACGCCGCCGCGCAACCGATCCATAAAAACGTCTTTATAGCTTTTGCCATAGCCGCTCCTTATTAACAAAGCTTATTTCTAAATGCGAATCATACTACGTCTTTGACTACAATCCGCCCCAAATTGGATCGTCGCATTCAGAAAACTATCTTAAAACAAAGCAAAGCCTACAACCGCCGTTATTCCTGCGCAAGTCTGTTATTTCATTGCGTAGGAATGACGATCGGACTTAAAGCGAGAGCGGCTAATTTAACTTTTCTTTTTTTGCCCTACGCCTGTTTCTGGCAAATCGCTCAAAGTAGAGCATATAGCCCGTAATGGCAAACAGCGCCATAGCCAAACTTGAAACGCAAAATAGCGTTAGTCCTACGACTCCGAAAAAATCGCCGCTATGCAAAGGAAAGATACTGCTTATAAACTTCTCGCCAAGCGTTTTATCGTCGTATTTGGTATGTTTGACGATTTCGTCCTTTTCAACGTCTATTTGAAGCTGGTTAGACGCTCTGCTATGAGCCGGTTTAAGGGCGTAATAGCTAACGTTCAAAACCTTGCTTGCGCGTTGAGGAAGCGAAATAGTAACGGTAGAGTAATCGCTACCGATCTCTTTTTTGAACAGATCAAAAGCTTTCGCCGCCGCCAGATAATCCGCGTTTGTCTGCGCCCCCTCGTTTGCTCTTGAAGGAGCGTTATTAGCGACTTCGATCGAAGCGTTTTCGCCTCCTCGTCCGACGTTCTCTCTTCCGCTTGCGGTTCTTGCCGCGCTTTCTCTCTCGCCCGACGTTCTTATAACGTTCTCTCTTCCGCCTGTTTCCCTCTGATTTGCCGCGATTGGCGTTCTAGCGGAGTTTTCCCCGCCGATCGTCCGCGTTTGATTCGCCTCGTTTGGCGCTCCTCCCGCAGGGTTGCCCGTCGCCATCGTTCTTGGCGCGGGAGGCTCTACGCCGGCTAGCCAATAAAGCCCCGTTCTATACCAACCGTAAGACCACCAAAGCCCCGTAAAAGACATAAAAAGAACAAAGATCAGCGTCCATACTCCAAAAGCCGAGTGCAACCTATAAAGAAATATCCTTCCCTTCTGTTTAAAATCGACCTTTAGAGAGGTTAAAAACTTATTCCTCATAAACGGAAAATAGATATAAAGCCCCGAAAGCGACAAAATTATCAACGCCACAGTAGCGATAGCGACGGTCTGTTTTCCCCAGCCGCTCGCCGCGTCGCCTAGCCATCTGTGCCATCTAACCATAAGAGCGAAAAACTCTTCGCCTTTCATCTCGGCGTCCATAACCTCGCCGCTATATTGATTGATATAGCGCATTCTGCCCCGCATATTAGTCGAGTTTGCGTCGCTCGCGCTAAATCTTACGGTCTTATCGGGCGACGCGTCAAGCGTGATGGAGTTTATACGCGACATTGGCAGAGCCGCGTTCGCCTTTTCTAAAATCTCGCTTACGCCGAGCGACTCTCGTCCGTTCGATTCGACATAGACGATCTCTTTGTTGAGCAAGCCTGTTATCTCGCTCCTAAAAGAAAGAGCCGCGCCCGTAACGCCGACGATGGCGATAATTACGCCAAAAACCGCGCCTAAAAACCAGTGTATCTGGAACCAAAAGCCCTTTTTCGCAAATCCGCCTTGAACGATCGCTAAGAGCCTGTGAGGGTAATACCAAAAATCCTTCCACTTCATACCTTTTCCTACTTTCCTGAACTTAATTCGCGTTGCAATCGTAGCAAAAATTATGATTATAATAATCGCAAAGCGCCATATAAAGCGCGATTTTCGGGTCGCTCACGCATGATTTTAGCGTAAATAACGAATTACTATGAAGCGTTTTCGGGAGGTTTTTCGTTTCGCGCTCTACCGCGAGCGCGTTTTAAGGTCTTTGCAGGGTTATCGATTCAGCCGCTTTCAATTCGTCTATGGAAACGGCGTAGTCCTTCCAGCCGCTTGCTTTGAAAGTATAATCCTTATAATCCTCGCTTAATGGTTCGCCCGATACGCCGCCGTCTTGACTATCCCTCCCCCATTTGTAATGTCGCGTATTCAAAAGATCGAATGTCGAGACTCCGTTTTCGTCCGTTGTCAGGTCTTGCGTATTGCCGTCCGGATATTTACCCTGATCGTTTGATTCGCGACTGGTTGAGCGCCGCCGTTAAAGGTCGGCGTTTTCTCTATGCCGTAAAAATCTCCATTTTACCGCTACTTCCGTAGAAATACGGCGTATCCAGTTCCTCTTGGGTAACGCCGATCAGCTTTGTGTCGATCAGGCGGTTTTTCATCGAATTAAGATACCAAAAACCGATACGGACGGGAGCGTAAAACTTATGCTCGGAGTCGTGCGGTATCTTTTCTAAAGTCGTGCGGTAGAATCTAGCGCCGTTAGCTATGCCGTAACCTTCGCCCAACGTTATATGATTCACGTTAGTTATAAGATGGTTGTCTTCAAATAGTAGCGACGTTGGCGCTTCTTCGGAAGGAATATCAAGAGGCTGTCCGTTTACGCTCACGGGCGTAACCGCGTTTTCTACGTTTCCGTTATAAAAATCTCCGGCGTGTTTGCCGTAATTCGGATCGAAATTCTCGGGCATCGCCTCGACCTTTACGATATTATCTCTATAAACGATGTTCTGGCTCTTAACGCCGTTTATCGTCCAAATGCCGCGAGCAAAAGAGCAATGATCTTCGGCTTTCAACGCTATGGTATTGCGCTCGAAACACAAATTTTTTAAGCCGCCGCCATAATCCGTAACGCGCATACCCGCCACGCTCGATTTGCGCTCGTATTCCTCAAAACGTTTTTCGGGAGAGAAGCAGCGCATGATAAAGTTATCGGCTACGCGGATATTATTTCCCCAACCTATTCCTATGGGGCTATCGCCCATACCGAAAATTTTGTTATTCGTTATTACGGCGTTATCCCCAACTCCTATAACAAAACTATTGACGGCAAAAGAATCGACGTAGAGTTCGTTATCATGCACAAAAAAGCTGCAAGACTCCGAATAACACGTTCTTTGGTCTATGCCTCGCTGGCGGATACGGCGAAATGAGTTATAGGCGACTTCCGTGTTTGGGCTAGGGGTAGCTTCCAAAGCGCGAACCGCTCCATGCCGATCGGCGGCGACGCTTCCTCGATCGTATAGTATGTTGTGATGGGTTTGTCCATAGCCGACTAACATACCGGAAGTTTGATCGCCGTAATAATCTACGGTAACGCCGGCGACTTCGTCGTCAGAGAGGTGTGTGTCTATATAAAGAGGGCTAAGCGAGGGCGAACCTTTGTTTGGAGCGAAGCTTTCCAACCTGTAATTGAAGAAATATGGGTATATTTCTTTTGGCGAAGGCGGCGGCGAAATAGGTTGCGGCAACGGGAACGCGAGCGTTTAAGTCGCCGTAAAAAAGGCGATATTATTGCCGCCGCTTATTGCGTTGTCGAAAGCCGAAAAAATAGAGGAGGAAGAAATGCTTGGAGGAGGGGCGCTATTATCGCCGCTTCCCTTATTACCGCAGGACGTTAAAAAGATAAAGCCCAGAACTATAAAACCAAACGTCGTAAAACCAAACCATATAGTAGCTCTCATAACGATTGCCTCCTATTCTGAAAATTATACCGCTTTTTTTGCGAAGTGAGGCTTAAAAGATTACGATTTAATTAAAACGCGTATTAGTTAATTTTTAACTAAAGAATTATTTATAATTTTTTATATTAAGAATTGTAAATCACTCTTTGGCGCGCAACGGTTTAGCCGCAAAGAGCGTTTATGCCTGATAAAAGCGAGAATAACGAGAGAATAGATGAATTGCCGTAGATAATCTTTTCGTTTATGTATCCCGTATGAAACCCTTTTTTGCGACGGCGGTTAAAAATACATCGCGCGTTTAAGTTGCAAGGTCATCTCTTCGCCGATTAACCGCGTTACGAGCGTAAAGGCAAAATCCGCCGCCGTACCTGGCCCTTGCGAGGTGATCACCCCGTCGTCTTCGACGACTCTCGCGTTTTTGTAATTTCCCTCTATTCCTCCTTCGTAACCGCCGTAGCAGGTAAAGTCGCCGGAAATAACGCCCGCTTGCGCCAAAGCGATCGGCGCGGCGCAAATAGCGGCGATCAGCTTGCCTTTATCGCGCATTTTGCGGATCGTTTGTTGCGTAGGCGCGTCGGCGGATAGGCTCATCGCGTTTTCGTGTCCGCCCGCAAGAACGATCAGATCAAACTCTTCGCCTTCCGCGTCCTCTATCGTCGTTTCCGCGCCGATCGCTATGCCGTGAGCGCCTAAAATTTCGTAGCGCCCAAGCCCCGCGATCACAACCTCTACGCCGCCTCTTCGCAAAATATCTATGATCGTAACCGCCTCTATCTCTTCAAATCCGTTTGCAAGCGGCATAAGTGCTCTTTTACCCATTTTTTGCGCCTCCTTTTTGTCTATCGGGATAGACGATCGCTATCATTTCGGCTATACGATCGTCGAAACTTTTCGTATCGGGTTCGTTTTGGGACATAAATTGCTCCAAAATCGGCCTAATTTTCAAAGCCGCGTCAAGCTCCTTGTCGCTTCCGGGCGTATAAGCGCCTATTCTAACCAACGTTTCGTTATCGCGCAGTAGCGACAAAATCCGCCGCGTCAAACGCGCCGCCTCTTTATGATCGTCGTTTATCAAATTATACATTAAACGCGAAGCGGAAGAAAGAACGTCGATTGGCGGATACAAACCCTGATCGTTTAAGCGACGGCTTAAAACGATATGCCCGTCCAAGATCGACCGCGACTGATCGGCTATCGGATCGTTCATATCGTCGCCTTCGACAAGCACGGTGAAAAACGCCGTAATGCTCCCTTTACCCTTTTCCGCGCCAGCCCTCTCCATCAGTTGCGGCAGAAGGCTAAAGACGCTCGGCGGATAGCCTTTGCTTGTCGGCGGTTCGCCCAAAGCAAGCCCGATCTCTCTTTGCGCCATCGCAAAGCGCGTAACGCTGTCCATCATAAATAGCACGTCGTAGCCCAAATCTTTGAAATACTCCGCGACGCTCATCGCGGCAAACGCGCCGAACTTGCGCATAAGCGGGCTATCGTCGCTTGTCGCCGCGATCACGACCGTATCCGTCAGATCGCCGCGCAACGACTCCTCGATAAACTCCGGCACCTCGCGTCCGCGCTCGCCGATTAACGCTATGACTTTGATCGCGGCGCGGCTACCGCGCACGATCAAGCCCATCAGGGTCGATTTACCCACGCCCGACCCTGCGAAAATCCCCGTTTTTTGTCCCTTGCCGATCGTTAAAAAAGAGTCGATCGAGCGGACGTTGGTTTCGAGAATCTCGCTGATCGCCCTGCGTTTCATAGGCACGATCGGCGCGCGCAACATCGGTCGCCATTCGCTAAAGGCGATCTCCTCTTTGCCGTCGATCGGCGCGCCGAAAGGATTTAACGCCCGCCCAAGCATAGCTTTCCCGACGCCGATTCCCATACCTTGCTCTTGTTTGTAGATCGAATCGCCCGTTTTCAATCCCTCGACAAAGCCAAAGGGCGTAACGATAAATCGATTCTCTTCGATCGCCGTGATCATTCCGTAAGCGAGACTGTTGTGGCCTCCGCCTTCCACGCGCACCATATCGCCAATCCCAACTTTTAAGCCCGAACCGACAATATGCGTCGAGGTGATTTTAAGCGCGCGCCCAAACGGAACGCTAAGATTCGTCGATCTTAGACGATCGCGCAGTTGAGTTAGCGGCATTTCAACTTTCCTTCCGCTTAAAACCGCTCTTTTGGAGCGGAACCGACAATGCTCATAAACTCCTCGCGCGTCTTTATGTCTTTCAAAAACGCGCCGCGCAGAGCCGACGTGGTCGTTACCGCGCCCTGCTTTTGAACGCCTCTCATCTCCATACAAAGGTGTCTGGCGGTGATCAAAACGGCTACGCCCTTTGGCTTGATCGTTTCCATAAACGCCTCCGCAATCTGCTCGGTAAGCCGCTCTTGAATCTGCAAACGGCGGGCAAAAATATCGATCATTCTTGGAATCTTGCTTAAACCGACAACCTTGCCGTTTGGGATATACGCCAAATTAGCCAACCCGAAAAAGGGCATAAGATGGTGTTCGCACAGCGAATAGAATCCTATATCCCGCGCCAAAACCATCTGCGAGCTTTGGCTTTCAAATAGCGCGTCGCCCAAAACTTGCGACGGATCTTGAAAATAACCCTCCGTCATCGCCGCGTAGGCTTTCGCCACGCGCTCCGGCGTTTTCAAAAGCCCCTCGCGGTTTGGCTCCTCGCCAATCTCGCTTATAATCGTTCTAACCGCGTTTTCAAAAATCGTATTGTTCATAGTCGCAAAAAAACTCCGCCGCTATTGTAGCCGATTAAACAAAAGCGCGTTACGATCGCGCGGCGCGTTCAAAGGCAAACCGAACAAATAAAGAGTTTGCGATTAAACCAATCGATATTTCATCGTTTGCGCTATCGGCGCTTAAAAAATGGCGCTAACGTAAAAAAATAAGAGTTTGAATATAATTTTGCGCTTTGCAACACTCGCAGGGAGGTTAATATGTTAGCGTTCAAAGAAAAAATTTGGATCGTTGCGACTGGGATCGTAATCGGCGCGGCGGGAGTTTTTCTCGTAGCGCAGGGCAATCCGCCGAATATGGGCGTTTGCGTCGCCTGTTTTCTGCGCGACACGGCGGGCGCGTTAGGCTTGCACGGAGCGTCGCCGGTTCAATATCTTCGCCCCGAAATCGCGGGGTTTGTGATCGGCGCGTTTATTCTGGCGTTTTTACGGCGCGAATGGGCGCAATCTGGTCAATCTGCTAGCGGCGGCGTTCTCGTCCGCTTTACAATCGCGTTTTTTATTATGCTCGGCTGCCTCGTTTTCTTAGGTTGTCCGCTTAGAATGGCGCTTCGCGTAGCGGCGGGCGATCTAAACGCCGTTATCGGCTTGCTCGGCTTTTTTGTCGGCGCGGGAGGCGCGGCTTTCGCGCTTAAAAAGGGCTTTAGTCTTGGCGTATCGAACGAAACTTGTTCGATCGCGTCGCGTAGGACAAACGCGCTGATTATACCCGCGTTCGCAGTTATTATTTTGGTTTTGCTTTTCGCTGCTCCGTCGTTTATCAAGTTTAGCGAATCGGGAGTTGGCGTAGCGCACGCCCCCGCGATTCTCGCGCTAATTATCGCGATCGTAATCGGCGCTCTTTGCCACCAAAGCGGCTTTTGTATTTCTGGCGGTTTTAGAGATATTGTTCTGCTTAAAAACGGCTGGTCGTTTGCGGGTTACGCGGCGATCATAGTCGCGGCGCTGATCGGCAATCTGATCGTAGGCAAGTTTAATCTTGGTTTTGAAGGACAGCCGATCGCTCATAGCGAAGCGCTATGGAACTTTTTGGCTATGGCGCTGGTCGGTTACGGCTCAGTATTGATAGGCGGTTGTCCGCTTAGACAGCTTATCAAAGCGGGGCAGGGCGATTCTAACGCGGGGCTTTGTATCGTCGCGTTTATTTTGGCTGGCGCAACCGCTCATAATTTTGGCGTTGCGGCTTCGCCCGCGGGCGTTCCTCTTAACGGAAAAATCGCCGTGATCGCGGGGTTAATTTTAATAACGGTTTTTGTAGTTTTTTCTAGGAAAGCAAAAACGGCTTGAAACTGATTTTTACCTTTGAAGATATAGGCGAATCAATTCGCGGCGAAACGGCGTTAAAAGCGAAAGGTTTTTCCTGCTCGCTGGATAAAACGCCGCGATCGCTCGGCGTGTCGTGCGCCTATATTATTCGCGTAGAAGCCGCCTTGATCGACGAAGCGGCTTTCGCGTTGCGCCAAAGCGGCGCGGTATTTATAAGAGCGTTTTTATACGAAGACGATCGATACGAACCGATCAGCCTAAAAGACTAAGCGCGGGAGAGTTTGCCCTCCCGCGAAGTTATCAGTCGAAAAAGCCGCCGCTAAGGTAACGTTCGCCCGTGTCGCAAAGGATCGTAACGATCGTTTTGCCTTTATTTTGCGGGCGTTTTGCCACTTCCAGCGCCGCAAAAACGTTCGCGCCCGAAGATATGCCCACAAGCAAGCCTTCCTCTTTAGCCACCTGTCGCGCCGTAGCGATCGCCGCTTCGTTGGCGACCTGAATCACCTCTTTATAAACGCCCGTATTCAAAACTTTCGGCACAAATCCCGCTCCGATTCCCTGAATCTTATGAGGACCTGGTTTGCCGCCGCTAAGAACGGGCGAGGCTTGCGGTTCTACCGCGATTATTTCCAGATCGGGCTTTTTTGCCTTCAAAACTTCACCCACGCCCGTAAGCGTTCCGCCCGTGCCTACCGCCGCGACGAAAATATCGATCTTGCCATCGGTGTCGCGCCAAATCTCTTCGGCGGTCGTCGTTCGGTGAATAGCGGGATTTGCGGGGTTTTCAAACTGCTGAAGTATGATCGCGTCGGGATTTTCTTTGACGATCTCTTCGGCTCTGCGCACCGCGCCGCTCATTCCCTGTTCGGGCGGCGTAAGCTCTAAATGCGCGCCAAAAGCGCCCAAAATCTGGCGGCGCTCCAAGCTCATAGAAGCGGGCATAGTCAAGGTGAGCGAAATGCCAAGCCCCGCGCAGATACTCGCAAGCGCGATTCCCGTGTTGCCGCTTGTCGGCTCGACAATCGTCGTTTTACCCGGAACGACGACGCCTTTTTTGATCGCGTCGTCGATCATACTAAAGCCGATACGATCCTTGACGGAATGGGTCGGGTTGAAAAACTCGGCTTTGCCGATAATGTTGTAGTCTTTGCCGATACGGCTAAGATGCACTAGCGGCGTGTTGCCGATAAGGTCTGTTACGTTTGTCGCGATTTTTGACACTGTTTTCCTTTTTTTGATTTAGATTTGATATGTGGCGGCGTTATTCAAGATAACGGCGCGATCGACGAGTTCTTGTAAGGGAACTTTGAAGAGATTTTCGATCTTTCTGTTCATCTCCTCCCAAAAATCGCCCAATATAGGCGACTCCAATCCATATTTTTCTGGATACATCACCTCGCTTTCCATTGCGTAGAGAATCTGCAAAACGGTGATTTTTTCGGGGCTAAGAGCCATTTTGTAGCCGCCCTTCGCTCCGCGAATACTCTCTACAAACCCAACCTTTTTTAGTTGGACTAGCAACTGTTCAAGGTAGTTCTGCGGAATATTGCTACCTTCGGCAATATCCCTGATCTGGACTAGGTTGTCGCCTTGTTGCGCCAAGTAGAGCATAGCCGAAAGCGAATAGACTCCCTTTGAAGAGATACAAACCACATTTCCTCCTTGCAATCATTTCAAAAACAGAGTTTAAGCAAAGATAGCTTAATGTACAAAATACAATCTCTATCGGATTACTTGAAATATGCTTAAACGGAGGGCGGCGGAAGTGGGCGAGAGGAAAAAAGTATTAGTGGCAATGAGCGGCGGCGTCGATTCGTCGATGAGCGCGAAGGCGCTTTTGGAACGGGGTTTTGAGCCTCAAGGGGTCTATCTGAAACTTCACCCGCACGAAGAAAAACACGCCGCGAATATCGAAAAGGGGCGCAAAGTCGCCGCCTATTTTGGCTTTGAACATCACGTTTTGGATATGCGCGAGGAGTTCAAAGAGCGCGTTTATAAACCCTTTATCGAAACTTATAAAGAGGGAAAAACGCCAAACCCATGCACTTTTTGCAACCGCCATTTGAAGTTTGGCGCGCTGTTGGATTTTGCCGATCGTTTAGGTTGCGAGTTTTTGGCGACGGGGCATTACATACGAACGGACGGGCAGTTTTTCTACGAGGCGAACGATATGACAAAAGATCAGAGTTATTTTTTATTTAACGTTAAAAAAGAGGCGTTAAAAAGGCTGATATTTCCGCTTGCCGATCGATATAAAACGGAGGTAAAAAAAACGGCGGCGGCTATCCCCGAATTAGCCTTTTTAGCCGTTCAAGCCGAAAGCGCCGAAATATGCTTTGTAGAAACCGACTATATCGATATTATCGGCAAACACTATCAGGTGGAGCAAGAGGGCGAAGTCGTCGATGAAAAAGGCGCGCCTATCGGAACGCATAAAGGTTATATGCAATACACAATCGGCAAACGGCGCGGCTTTACGGTTAATGGCGCGAAAGAGCCGCTTTACGTGCAAAATATCATACCCGAGAGCAATAAGATCGTCGTAACGACAAAAGATCGCGTTTATAAAAAAGAGTTTAATATAGAAAAAACCAATCTGTTTCTCGAGCCTACGCAAAAAGAGTTTCGCGCTTTGATAAAAGTGCGTTATAGAAACGAGAAAAAACAAGGATTGGTTTCGCTTGGAGAAAACGGTTACGCAAAGATCGTTTTGGACGAACCGGAGTTTGCGATCGCGCCCGGACAAGCGGCTGTTTTCTACGAAGATAATAAGGTTCTTGGCGGCGGATATATCGTCTGATTTCGATTGCAAGATCGTCGTTTGCGCCTTCCTAAAACGAAAGAGAAACTCCGCAACGCGCTTCTGTCCGCGTAATCTGCGCGGGCGGAGGCGTTTTGCCTTGCCGAACCCCCCCCTTTCTTTAATCCCCGCTTAAAAACAGCAAAGTTTAAGGTTGAAACGCTACAATCCGCTCTCTAATTTTCACAAGGAACGCTAAATGAGCAAGCTAACCGTTAGCTTAAACTC
>JAISOU010000058.1 GCA_031275395.1 Helicobacteraceae bacterium
CTGAATTAAACAGGTATTTTGTAGCGCTGGTTTATAAGTCAATAAGCGCCGTTACGTCCGCGATGTAGCGCGAATGTCTGCGCTTTAATCGCAAAACGCTATTTCGCTGATCGCTTGTATGTTTTGAATACGCACGGCTTCCCTCCGCGTCTGCGCTCCTCCGCTTCGCGGGAATAACGAGAGGAAGAGCGGGGATGACTGGAAAGGAAGCGCTACGCAAAAGTCGCGGGACTAACAAAAACAAAATGCGGAAACTACCTAACTATGGTAGGGCGGTATAACAACAGCGTTATACCGCTAGTCAATTTTGCGCTTTTAGTCGCGTTGAAGACGGCGAATAGCGGGCCTATCAAACCCGTCGTCGTCAAAGTCGCCCACTACTCTTCTTGCCGCTCCTTTATTGTGAGCGTTGCGACTAATGGTAGGTAGATCAAGGTCGTTCGGATCAAATACAATCTCGCCGTCTTTACCAAAGCGCCAACCGCCGCCGCCAACAGCGCCACTGTTAGGTTGTTGTTGCGGAGAGGAGTCGTTTATATCGGCTTTGGACATAAAGCCTGTGGCGATAATCGTAACGCGCACCTCTTCCGGTTTAAGCGTATCGTCAAGCGACGTGCCAAAAATAACGTCGGACTCTGCGGTAACCGCGTCATATACGGTTTGCATTGCGCGATTGAGCGCCACAATCGGATAGCTTGGATGGATTTGGTAATGCACCAATACGCCCATTGCGCCCTTGATAGAGAGGTTATCCAAAAGCGGCGATTCGATCGCGTCTTTTAGCGCGTCGTAAGCGGAATCGCTTCCTTCGACGCAAACGCCCATACCCATAAGCGCTTTGCCTTTATGTCCCATCACGGTTTTAAGATCGTTAAAGTCGGTGTTCATACCCGGTAAACCGTTAGGAAGCACGATAGAGCTCATACCTCTAACCGCGCGAGCCAAAACGTTATCGACTAACGCGAAACTCTCCGCGTATCCCATATTTCTATCCACAATCGAAAGTAGCTTTTCGTTAGGAATAATCACCATAGAATCGCATTCGCGTTTGAGCGCCTCCAGACCTTCCTGCGCAAGCCTGCTTCGCTTTGGCGCTTCAAAGTTAAAAGGCTGCGTGCAAACGCCGATCGTAAGCGCGCCGTTTTCTTTTGCCGCTTGCGCCACAATCGAACCCGCGCCCGTTCCCGTGCCGCCGCCAAGTCCCGCCGCGATAAATATAAGATCCGCGCCTTTAAGCGCCTCTTTGATCTGATCGTAGCTCTCTTCGGCGGCCTGCTTGCCCACTTCCGGTTTCATACCAGCGCCAAGTCCTCTTGTGAGCTTTTCGCCAAGCTGAATCTTAACGGGCGCGAGAGAGGTCGCTAAATGTTGCGCGTCGGTGTTAGCGGCGATCATATCTACGCCTTTTAGCCCTTCGCGTATCATATGATTCACCATATTCGTGCCGCCGCCGCCCACGCCGATCACCTTAATACTAACGACGTTATGTCGTCTTGTTTCTTCGATTGTGAAAAGATTATCGCTCATCTATTACGCCTTTTATTAAAATATCTGCGAAAGCCAATTCCAAAACCTTTTTAAGAAGGTTGGCTCGCTTATACCGTCGGGAGGAAAATCGACTTCCGGCGATTTTATTTTAGTTTCGCCCTGATCGATTTCCTCTCCTTGTTCTATCGGTTTTTGAGCGCCGCCTCGCGGATTACCTTTTAATACGTTATTCGAATCGATCTCATAAGGGGTAAACTCTCCCGCGCCATAACGAATCAAACCGATTGCGACCGAATATGTCGGATCGCGTAAAGAGTCCGCCATACCCGCAAGCGCTTTAGGATACGCAATTCTAATGGGAATATTGCCAAAGATTGGCTCCGCCATTTCTGATAAGCCCACAAGTTTAGAAGCTCCGCCAGTAAATACCACGCCCGCCGCCGCGTCGCTTTTTAAATGGCTTTTAATCAAAAGTCCATTTTGGATCAAAACTGTTTCTTCCATTCTCGCGCCGATTACGTTGGCGATTGTTTCCCAAGAAACGCTTCGTCTTACCGCGTTTTCATTGCCAATTTCGGGGATTTCGATCGAACCGTTATCCTTGCCGTTCAATCTTCCGTATTGGATCTTTATCTCTTCCGCCGCGCGTTGAGGCGTGTGAAGCGAAATAGCCAGATCGGAGGTGATATGCCCGCCGCCTACGGCAAAAAAATCGCAATGGCGCGGCGCGTTTCCCTGATAGACGACAAGGTTAAACGACGCCGCGCCTATATCGATCACGCACGCGCCAAGTTTTTTTTCGTCCTCGTTAAGAACGGCGATTGACGCGACGTAGCCGGAAAGAGCCAAAGCGCCAATCTCGATTCCGGCTCCCGCGATCGCTTTACGCAAATTATCCAGCGCGGTCTTTTTCGCGAGTATGATATTAACTTGCGTTTCTAGTCGCGATCCGCTCATACCGACGGGATCTTCCACGTAAGATTGATCGTCTACTTTGAACGAATAGGGAAAAACGTGGAGAATCTCCTCGTCTGGAGGAGACGGCGCGGCGGCGCTTTCCAAAGCTAGACGCATAACGCGATTAACGTCTTTAAACTCGATGTCTTTAAGAGGTATATTGGCTTTGCCCGAGCTCTGAACGCTTTTCGCGTAGGCTCCGCTGACGCTTACGATCGCCCGCGAAATCGACACGCCCGCGTGTTGGCGCGCCTCGTCCGTTGCGGTTTTGATCGCCGCCGCCGCTTTGGCTATATCGGTGATAACGCCTTTTACCAATCCTTGCGACTTGCAAATTCCGCTACCGACGATTCTCGCGCTTTTATCCGCGCCGATCTGCGCTATAAGAGCGCAAACTTTACTTGTGCCTACGTCGATAGCCAGAATATGGGACATTATAACCCCTGATCGATTTTATTATACACGGTAATTGGATAACGCTTTTGTAGATTTTCCAGTAGCGAACGTTGAATATACCCCGTCTTTAGTTGCGAAATCTCCGCGCTTAATCTCAAGTCGTTTTCCAATAACTTATTTTGGTCAAACAACTTCTGTTCCACAATGCGGTAAATAACCGCTTTTTGCTCGAGCGAAACGACTCCTTCGGGCGCTTTGGAACCAAAAACCTGCTCTAAAAAAGATTCCGCTTCAATCTCGCTTAAACCTTTAATCTGATCGTAATCGGCGCGAGTGATAAAACCGGTCGTTTCGCCCTTAAAGCTTTCAAGCTGTTTTTCGCTTTCGACTTTTAGATATTCGGCGATCTTCTGCCTCTTTATCTCCTCTTCTACGGCGGGATAAGCCTTTTCAAACGGCAGAGGTTGCGCCCCGCGTCTTTCGTCGATCTTCGCTAACGCGTAAGCGCCCTGAATCTCGATAGGCCCCGCGATCTCTTTTAGACTGCTTTGGTTTTCAAAGTTCTGCATAACCTCGATCGAAAAGAGGTTGTTTCTAAACTCTAAACCTTTTACGACGACGGGCGTAACCGTGGCGTTACCGTCGCGCCACGCGTTCTTTGCGATCAGCGCCTCTCGCCGCGCCTTGATCGCCTTTGCGCGTAGCAA
The DNA here is from genome assembly GCA_031275395.1 of Helicobacteraceae bacterium. Classification (GTDB taxonomy): domain Bacteria; phylum Campylobacterota; class Campylobacteria; order Campylobacterales; family SZUA-545; genus JAIRNH01. Next base: position 3,549 of record JAISOU010000058.1, read on the forward strand.
AGCCGCCTCTTTAACCGCGTCGTAAGAAGGTATCTCGCCTTGATCGTCGATAAACTCGCTCTTATTTTTTTCGTAATACTCTTGCGCTTCAGCTTCCGTCGCGTTCTGGTCGCTCCACGCGATTTTGATATAGGAAATATCGTAATTTGGCTCGCCCATAAATTGCAAAGTATTGGAGTCGTAATAGGCTTGCGCCTCCTCTTTTGTTATATTCACTCTCTTTGGGGCGACGACGATTTTATACGTTATGCGATCGGTGCCAAATTGCGTCGCGCCGAAAGCCTCTTTTTCGCTCTGCGTAACGGGTAGCGCAAGCGCCGCGTTAAGCTTATTTATTAACAATCTTCGCTCTAGTTGCGCCTCAAAACTTTTGATCTCTTGGCGGTTGTTTTTAAGGTAGGCGACATATAGGTTTTTGTCAAAAACGCCGTTGTTTTGAAACTGCGGATCGCGGATAATCAGAGCCGAAATCTCCTCGTCGCTTACGCGCAAACCGACGTCGCGGGCGTAAGCGATCAGCAAAGCCTCTTGGATCAACGACGCTCTGACGTTGTTTTGCAGATCGCGCTCCATCGCCGCGTTTAACGGCTGATCAAGCATACCGTTATAAAAATCGCGCATCTGCCGATAGGCTTGCGCGAACTGCTCGTAAGAAACCTTTTCGTCGCCGACGACAGCGATCGCGCCCGCGCCCGAACCGTAGCTGTAACTGCCCCCCCCGACGGCGGACGAACCTATAAAGGCTATTACCGTCGCGGTTAAGACCACGACGAGAAACGTTCTATGTTTTTGCAAAGTTGCAATCATCTATAAAATCCCTCTAAAAACGAAAAATCGTTAAGATTGTAACCAACTAAACCTCAACCTTTTTGCGGGCAAACAATTTTTCTCTATTTTTTACCGATCGCCGTTTTCAAAAAGCGGTCGATCTCGCGGCTTAAATGCGCTAAATCTTTAACGTTTTCGATTGTCCATCGCGCCAATTCGCGTTTTTTTTCGACGGGAATCTGCGAATCGACTCTGGCGATAGCGCGCTCGTTACTCAAACCGCGATTTGCGACAAGCCTTGCGATTTGCGTTTGGCGCGGCGCGTAGATCAGTAGCGATCGCTCGATCGGATATTCGCTTTGTCTTTCAAAAAAAAGCGGAATATCGATAAAATAGGTTCGGTTTAGCGCCTCTAGTTTGTCGCTTTCCTCAAAAATGCGTTTGCGGATTAGCGGGTGCAAAATTGTCTCTAATTTGGCGCGAAGATCGGGGTTTGCAAAGATATGATCGCCTATCTCGGCGCGGTTAAGAGTTCCAAAAACCGCCTCGATCTCTTTTGAACGCTCCGCGAAACGTTCCCGCGAGATTTCGTCCGCGTCGATCGCGCTAAAACCGCGTTCTTTTAATAGTTTCAGGGCGGAGCTTTTGCCCGTAGCTATGCCGCCCGTTAAAACGATCGCGTTTTTCATCTCTTAAAAAGAATCGAGCCTAGCCGCAGCATATTCGCGCCGCACGCGATCGCAAGCTCAAAATCGCCGCTCATACCCATAGAAATAGTTTTTGCGTTTGAAATCTGATCGTATATTTTGCGCGTTATTTCAAAGCTATTTTGAATCGTTTTTTGATCGTCCGTATGTGCGCCGATCGTCATAACTCCTTCTAATTTAAGCGCCAAGCAAGTCGAAACGATCTCGTTATAAATATCGATCGCTTTTTCGGGTAAAACGCCGCTTTTTGTAGGCTCTTTCGCGGCGTTAATCTGGAGAAGCGCCCGTTGCGTTTGATTGGCGCGAAGCAGGCGATCGTTAAAGGCTTGCGCGGTTTTAAGAGAGTCGATCGAATGAATCAGCGCGGGACGCAAAGCGATCAATTTGTTAATCTTGTTGGTTTGCAGAGCGCCGATAAAATGCCACTCGATCGCAAGCGTTTTAAGAGCGGTTAGTTTTAACTCAAAATCTTGCGTCTTATTTTCGCCGAAAGCTAACTGTTCTTGCGAATAGAGTTTTGCGATCTGATCCGCGTTTGCGTATTTGCTTGCCGCGACAATTTTAATATCCTCTGTTCGAGCGCGGGCGCGCTTGGCTCTATCTACTCTTTCGAGCGCCTCTTGCAGGGCGCTCATCGCGTCAGTCTTACAATATCGTTATAAAGCCCTAAAAGCATTAACGCGCATAAAATAACCCAACCTCCTATGGTTAGGCGGTATAAGATTTTTTCGCTAGGCGCTCTGCGAAAGATCTGTTCGTAAATATTAAAGATAATATGCCCGCCATCAAGCGCGGGAATCGGCAAAAGATTAACCACGCCCAGATTAACGGAGATCAACGCGCTTAAAATTAACAGAGTGCTCAAACCTACCGCGCTTGCCTTTGCGGTAATATCCACGATCGTTACGATCCCGCCCACGTTTTCCAACCCTACTACGCCCGTGATCAGTTTAATAACGCTTTGAAAAATTAACGTACTCGCGTCGATCGTCTTGCCCCAAGCGATCTTAACGCCTTCAAATACGCCGTAATGAAGCGTTACGCTCTCGCCGTTTGGGCTAACCCCAATCATTTTGCGCTTCTCTTTTTCGCCGAAAATATTTTCGCTTTCGCTAAGTTGCGGATCGAGAATTAAAACAAGATTTTCGCCCGCGCGATCGACGTTCAAAACAATCGGTTTTTGGCTATTTCTTATTAACTCGCTCATCTGATCCCACGATCTGATCTCTATATCGTCGATTTTAACAATTTTATCGCCGATTAAAAGTCCCGCTTTTTGCGCGGGCGAGTCTTCTATAATTTTGCCGATCGTAGGCGCAAGCGCGCTAAATCCTATAAGAGCCGCGCCCCAAAAAAGCGCGAAAGCGATCGCAAAGTTAGCAAACGGCCCCGCAAATAATATGATCATTCTCTGCCAAGGTTTTTTAGAATCGTAAGCGTCTGGCTCGCCGCTTCTTTTTGCAGGATCGCTATCGTCCTGCCCTTTCATTTTAATGTAACCGCCAAGCCAAATCGCGGCGATCGCGTATTCGGTGTCGCCTATCTTTTTTGACCATAGTTTTTTGCCAAAACCGATAGAAAAAGTTTCCACCGTTACGCCTAACGCTCTAGCGGCGATAAAATGCCCCAATTCGTGAAAAAATATCAGAAGAGAAAGCATTAAAATCGCGATAATAATTCCCATTTATTTACCCTTTTTTTAATTAGTTATTTTTGCGGCGTCGCTTGCTTGAACTTATATGATTCAATGATATTTTTTAGATAGCATTGACCCATTTCGCACGCTTTTTCGGCGTCGCTTTCGGCGTTTTTTAATTCGCCTAGCCTAAAATAGGCGAGCCCTCTATTGTGATAATGCGTTGAAGATCCGTTCGGTTCTAACGCGATTACCTGATTAAAATCGTCAATCGCCCTATCGTAAAACTCCATATTTAGAAACGTAAGCCCCCGATTGACGTAAAGCGCCGCAAAATCGGGCGTTATCTCGATCGCTTTTGTAAAGTCCTCGATCGCCCTATGATACTCTTTTAATTTATAATAGGCTATAGCGCGACTATTGTAAGCGCCCGTTTCGTTTGGATTTTTCGCGATTATTTTCCCCGCTTGCTCGATTGTTTCTTCGCAATCGTCGCAAGCGAAAAGCGCCGAAATTGCAAGCAGAGAAAAAATTATTTTTTTTATCATTTTCTTACTCTCGTAAAAGCCCGTTTTCTTTCATATATCCGAGCAGATTGCAGTCGCCTAAATCGCACGCTTTTTTCGCGTTGATCGCGGCGTTTTTAAGATCGTTTATCTGCCCGTAAGCGCTTCCTCTATTGCTATATGCGCGAGCTAGATTAGGATCGAGTTTGATCGCCCGATCGTAATCGCTTATCGCCGCCTGTATTTCACCGGAAAAATGGCGGGCGATCCCGCGATGATAATAGGTTACGGCGTTTTTAGGATCGAGTTTGATCGCCTGATCATAATCGCTTATCGCCTTTTTTTGATCGCCTAGACTCGCGTAGGCTAAACCGCGCGACGCATATACGGGAGCGCTGTTTGGATCAAGCTTGATCGCTACGGTAAAATCTTCAATCGCTTTTTGCAAATCGCCTAAACTTAAATATGCGTTAGCGCGATTGGCGTAGGCGTGTAGATATTTCGCGTCGATTTTTAGCGCTTGGCCATAGTCTTCGATCGCCTTTTGCGCGTCGCCCGATCGATAATTGGCGTTTGCGCGGTTGTAATGCGCGTATGAATAGTTAGCGTCAAGTTTGAGCGCCGCGTTAAAATCTTCGATCGCTTTTTTATAATCGTTTTGCTCGTAATACGCGATTCCTCTAGCGTTATATATTTCGGGTAGTTTCGCATAATATAACGCTTGGTTAAAACTTTCAATCGCCTTTTTTTGATCGCCTTTTTTGCTTGCCGCGATTCCAATTTTATAAAGATCGTCCGCCTTTTCTATGTTGGTTATTTCGCTTTGAGCTTGCGGCGCGGCGATCGCGCCCGCGCATAATAAAATCAGCGATAGTAAAAATGTTTTCATTGCTGTTTCGCGTAACCTATAACGTATTCGATTCCAGACCATAAGGTCATAGCGACCGCGATCCATAATAAAATATCGCCGACATAGGCAAACCAATTGACGATCAGGGCGATACACGCGCCGATCTGCGCGCCCGTTTTCCACTTTCCAAGCAGCGAAGCGCTAACCGTTTTTCCTTCGGCGGCGATTACGACGCGAAGTCCCGTGATAAAAAATTCACGCCCCAAAATGATAAATACCGCCCAAGCGTTCGCCCGTCCCAAAATCGTTAAGCCCAGAAACGCGGAAAGCATTAAAAGTTTATCGGCTAATGGATCGAGAATCGAGCCTAGTTTTGTAGCCTGATTAAAAAGCCTTGCGATCATTCCGTCAAAAAAATCGGTGATCGCCGCGAAAACAAATAAAAGTCCCGCGAAATAATCGAGCCACGTCGCGTGCGTCGCGCCAAAAATATCCCTATTGACAAGCAATAAAAAGATAAGCGGCGCGGCGGCTATTCTCGCTAGCGCCAAAGAGTTAGGAAGATTCATTACGAAAAAGAGCTACCGCCGTCGGCGATAAGCGTTTGTCCGTTGATCCAATAGCTATCTTTGGAGCATAAAAACAGAGCGCCGCCGGCTAGATCGCCCGCCTGTCCCATTCTGCCTAACGGAGTGCGGGCGATCGCGCTCGCTTTGATCTCCTCGTAATTGGGAAACTTGCGAAGCGCGTCCGTGTCGATCGGCCCTCCAGAGATAACGTTGACGCGGATATTTTTCGCGCCAAGCTCGTAAGCGGCGTATTTGACCATAATTTCTAGCGCCGCCTTGCTCGTGCCGTGTCCCGCGTAATTTTCAATATACGTTTGATTGCCAGTAGAGCTGATCGCCACGATCGCGCCGCCGCCGTTTTTTTCCATACGTTTTGCCGCTTCCTGCGAGCCGATCACAAAGGCTAAAACCGTCGCCGTGTAGATATTATTCAACCCTTTTGGCTTAAGGCGCATAAAGGGCGCAAAACCGCCCACGACGGGACGACCAGATATGATCGCGTTGGAGATAAAGTAATCGACGCAAGAAAACTCTTTGTCGATCTCCTCAAAAACGCCTTTGTAGGTTTCGGGCTCAAGAATGTCGAGTTTGTAACAACGCGCTTTAATCCGATAATTCGTTTCAAAGTCCGATACGATCGCCTTAGCTTCTTCTTCGTTGTTGTTGTACGTAAAAGCGATATTCGCCCCGAATTGCGCGAACTTGGTTATGATCGCCTTTCCAATGCCCCGCGTACCTCCGCTTAGAACAAGAGTTTTGCCTTTGAACTCCGACATTAAAAACCTTTCGTTTCGTAATTTTTTAGCGTAATTTCTAGCTCCGCCATCGTCGCCGCGCTAGGGGCGCAAAGCGGCAAGCGATATTCGAGCGAATCTAAAAGCCCGCATACAAACATAGCCGCTTTGACGGGAATCGGGTTGCTCTCAATAAAGAGCGCCTTGTTGATCGCGTAAAGTTTATCGCTCAAAGCCTTCGACGCGGCAAAATCATTTTTCAAGGCGCTATCTAAACACGCGCTAACAAGATCGGGAAGCAGATTGCCCGTAACGCTAATCGCTCCCCTGCCGCCATTTGCCATAATCGGATAGTTGATCGCGTCGTCGCCGCTAAGAACGGTAAAATTAGGACGCGCCGCGCCGATCGCGATCGCCCTTTCCATAATCCCCGTAGCCTCCTTGATCGCTACGATATTCTTAAAATCGTCCGCCAAACGACAAACGGTCTGCGGCAGAATATCCGCGCCCGTTCGGCTAGGCACGTTGTAAATAACGATAGGAATATCGATGGCAAGGGCAATCGCTCTATAGTGTTGGTAAAGCCCCTCTTGCGTAGGCTTGTTGTAGTAGGGCGTTACGCACAAGATCGCGTTCGCGCCCGCTTTTTGGGCAAAGAGCGCGAGATCGATAGCCTCCGCCGTAGAGTTACTCCCCGCGCCCGCCACGACCTTGATTTTGTTTTTGCAAACCGCCGCCGCAGCCTCTATACACTCCTTGTGTTCGGCGTGGCTTAACGTGGCGCTTTCGCCAGTAGTCCCGACGGGAACGACGCCGCTCGCGCCGTTTGCGATCTGGCGTTCGATAAGCTTCGCGTAGCGCTCGAAATCTATCTTGCCGCTACGAAACGGAGTAACGGTAGCGGTAATAAGTCCTTTGAACATTTATTTACTCCTTAAAATAATCGTCGTCGAGCGATCGGCTACAAGATAATACGCCGCCGATTGGATCGCTTTAGCGTTTATCGCTTCGATCTCCTTTTCGTAATTAAGAAGCGGCGTAAGATTATCCTTCGCTAAATAATCGCCGAAGATTCCCGCTAAAGAATCGCTACTTTCCAGCGATTGTATAAACTCGCTTCGCGCAATAATTTTAATCTTATCCACCTCTTTTTGCGAAGGCTCTTTTTTAACGATCGCGGCAATCTGATCTAAAATCTCTTTTTCAACTTCTTCGGCTTTAATGCCGGAATTGCAAACGGCGGCTACGACAAACAAGCCCGGATCGCTTAACTCCATCGCGTAGGCGCTCACGGAATTGACAAGACGTAACTTATCGATCAGCTTTTCTTGCAAACGCGAGCTTTGACCGTCGCTCAAAAGGCTTGCCAACGCGTTTAACGCGGGTATATCCGCATGATCGAAGGCGGGGATTTTCCACGCGATCATAAGCGTTTCTACTTCGCTATCTTTATTGATTATCGATCGTCTTGCGCCGCGCTGTTCCGGTTCTACGATATCTATCTTTTTAATCTCGCCGCTTTTATTCTTAATGCCTCCGAAACGTTTTTCCGCGAGCTTAAATAACTCCTGCGACTTGAAATCGCCCGCGACTAATAATATAGCGTTTTGCGGTTGATACCACAAAGAATGAAACTCTTTTATATCGTCGATAGTCCAAGATTCTATATCGCTTGCAAAGCCGATCGGCGTCCAGTGATACGGGTGGCGCGAAAAGGCTAAATTAAACAGCTCGAAATACATCGTTCCGATCGGAGAGTTTTCCGTGCGCCAGCGGCGCTCTTCATATACGACCTTTCTTTCAGGTTGAAACTCCTCGTTTTTAAGGTTTAGATTTTGCATTAACTCCGCGAAAAGCTCTAACGATCGATCCAAGTTTTGCGTCGCCGTTTTGATGAAATAATGGGTGTAATCAAAGCCCGTCGAAGCGTTGGTTACGCCGCCGAAGCCCTTAACGATCCTATCAAACTCGCCCGCCTTTAAGTTCTTGGAGCTTTTGAAGTTCATATGCTCCAGCATATGCGCGATTCCGCTTTTGCCCATAATCTCGTTTCGGCTACCTACTTTGTAAAAAACGTCGACGCTAATTACTCCCGTATCGTTGTTCATTGCAACGGCTGCTACCGTTAATCCGTTTTTTAACGTTCTAATCTCGATCTGCGGCAAACTATGCGCCATTAAAACTCCTATTGTTATCATCATCGCTACGATTTTTTTCATCGTCCGCTACCGATCGCCTCGCCGATATGATTAAAACCTTCGGCTTTCATCTTTTCGATTATGCCTTCGTTGATTGTTTTCGCAAAAGCGTAGCCGCCATAAATAAAACCCGTGAAAACCTGTATCAAACTCGCCCCCAACTTAATTCTTTGCCACGCCTCGTTTTCGTCCATAATTCCTCCGGAGCTAATCAGCGTAGTTTTCCCAAAGAGTTCGGACGAAAGCGCCGCGAAAAGTTTGCGGGATTTTTCGCTCAAAACCGCGCCGCTTAATCCGCCGCCGTTAGCCGCGCTCGCGTCGATTAGCGAATAGTCGTTTGTCGTGTTTGCGGCGATAATTCCCTTTGCGCCCTTTTCTACCGCTTTGATCGATATTTTTATCGCCTCGCTCGGCTCTAGATCGGGCGCTATTTTTAAGAATATCGGCTTTTGCGTTTTTGAACGCGCCATATCAAAAAGATCGCCTACGAAAGTTTCGCTTTGCAGATCGCGCAAAGCGGGCGTGTTGGGCGAGCTAAGGTTAAATACCAGATAATCGGCGACCTCCGCCGTAGCCTCTAAACCGACGCGATAATCGTCAAGCGCTTTTTCGTTCGGAGTCGTTTTATTTTTACCTAGATTAACGCCGATCGGAACGGCAAAAGGCGTTAATTTTCTCAGTCGATTGACGACCGCTTTCAGTCCGTCGTTATTAAAACCCATCGCGTTTTGCATAGATTTTTGCGCAATATGCCGCCATAATCGCGGTTTTGCGTTTCCGTTTTGCGGTTTTGGCGTGATCGTCCCGACCTCGATCGCGCCAAAGCCAAGCGCCGCAAGAGGCGCGATCATCGTCGCGTTTTTGTCGAATCCCGCCGCGATCGTTACGGGATTTTGAAAATCCAAACCTAAAATCGTCTGCTTTAACGCGGGATCATAAACGACGCAACGCGAAGCGATCGCGGGTAAAACAAACGGGGATTTCCGCGCAAACCGTAAAGCAATCTCCGCGAGCGTATGCGCTCCTTCGGGAGGCAGCGTGAAAAGAGCGTTGCGAAGAGCGCGATAAGCCAAAGTAGATACTCGCTTGTTTTTTTATAAGGATTGTAACCGATCGCCGCTAAATCCCAATCGGATCAAAACGATCGTTAATGCAATTCGACGTTCAGTTTGACTTCGCGTTTGCTTCTAAAGGCTTGCGCTTGTCCCGTTTGGCTATTAACGCGGTAGTGAATCCCGTGCAAACCCGCCAAATCGCCGCCTTTGACGATTTGCGTTTTTTCGCCGCTAACGTGAAAAGAGGGGTTTATCTTTGCGATCTCGATCGCCTCTTTGTCGTCGATCGCAATTTTCGTTCCTTCCAAAACGGCGATCCCCGCATCGACTATGCACCCATCGCCAAGCGGAATACCCGTTACGGAGTTCGCGCCCAAAAGCGTATTTTTGCCGATCGTTATCGGCTTGCCGCTTGTTCCGCTAAGCACGCCCAAGATCGACGCGCCGCCGCCCACGTCCGATCCCGCGCCAACGACGACGCTAGAGCTAATCCGCCCTTCGATCATCGACGCGCCCGTCGTCCCCGCGTTGAAATTGACGTAACTTGCGCCCGCCATAATCGTCGTTCCCGCCGCGATATGCGCCCCAAAACGAACCTTTGATCCGTCCAAAATCCGCGTGTTGTCGGCGGGAATAATATGTTGCAAATAGCGCGGAAACTTATCGACGTAATCGATTTTTGGAAACTCTCCGCGTAGTTTTAGTTCGATCTCGTTTTCCCTCAGCCAATCAAGCTCGATCGGCTCGTTTCCAACCCACGCGGCGTTTGGCAAAACGCCGAACGCGCCGTCTAAGTTCAAAGATCGTAAAGCCGCTTTACCCGTCGATAGCGCATAGAGTTTCAGATAAACCGCCTCCACGCTTTTAGGCGCGACGTCCTCGAACAAAAAAACGACGCGGTAATCCGCGAGAGAATCCGCGCCGATCTTCGCCAAAGCGAGCAAAACCTGAACGTTTTTGTGCGCGTCGCCCGTCGCTTCGTCGATAAACGGCTCGAAAAGGTTTAACGACTCGTTGATAAAGCGGGCGCTAATAGGCGCGATCAGCTCCGCGCCGCTTATTTCAAGGCTTTCGCCGCATAGCTTCAAAGCGTTTTGAAAAACCGCCGCGCTCTTAAAGTTTTCCCTATAGTTGATAGCGGCAAACGTCGCTTGCAAAACCCGATCCGGCGCGGTTTTGGCGCAATCGACCCGCGCTATGCCAAAGGCTAACGGTTCTTTGTAATCGCCGCTTTTTTGAAAGGCTTCAATCTCTTTTTCAAATTCCGCAATCTTCATTTAAGACCTCAAAAGTATTTACGTCATTATGCCAAACGTAGCTTTTGCTAATATGCCAAAGTTATGATTTGGAAACGTAAATCCCTATTGGATAGCTATCTTTTATCGCAACTATGGACGGGCTTTTTCCCGCTCTTTGGCGCGCTTTTTTTGATCGCCACGATGGTTTCATTCGTTCAGCTTTCGGCGATGACGGCGGTTGTGAAGATTAGTTTCTCCGAGATGTTTTTTTTGTATCTGGCGCAAACGCCGCAGATTTTTTTATACGTTCTGCCCATTACCTTTTTTGCAGATTTGGCGACTACTCTGTCGCGTTTAAGCGGCGATATGGAAACGATCGTGCTTTTCAGTCTGAAAGCGAGCGTATGGAGAGTTATGCGCCCGTTTGTTCCTCTTGCCGTCGTTCTAGCGATCGGGCTTTTTGTATTGGGTATGATCGTCGCGCCAAAAGCGCAGTATCTGCAAAAGGCTTTTTTGTATGAAAAGCAGGACGACGCGCAGATCAATATCCGCGCTAGCGAGTTTGGGCAGAAATTCGGCGATTGGCTTCTATTCGTTGGAGCGCAGGACGGGGTTGATAGCTATAAAGATGTCGCGCTTTATTCGCGCGCCAATTCAAACGACGCGAGAATCTTTGTTTTAGCCGATAGCGCAAAGGTAAGCAACAATAGCGGGGTTTTACGGCTTAATCTGCAAAACGGACGCGGTTATGAAACCAGCAAAGAGAGCGTTCGGCAGATGGATTACGAATTGATGAGGGTTAATGAAACGGGTAGGGCGCGCGCGCTGGAATACGGCGGGATCATCGAGCATTGGCAGAAGGCTAAAACAAGTCGCGGCGTCGCTAAAGATCTAACTTGGGCGCTTCTTGCCGTAATTTTCACGCTCATTTCGCTACCGGCCGCGACGATCGGCATATATTCGCCGCGCTTTACCAAAAACCGATCCGGCGTATGGGTCTTTTTTTTCAGCGCGCTTTTTTACGCTCCCGCAATGACAATCGGGGATCGGCACGGCGTATTGGCTTTTATAGTCCCGCTTATTTGGCTTTTGATTACATTTCTGATCGTCCGCCCCAGACTTAAACATTTTTAACGCGAATCATATAACTCCGCCGTCTTGTTGACGTATTTCCCCGCGCTTCCTCCCGCTTTGCTTCGCGATTACGCTTTCTTTGGAAGCTATCGCTTCGCGCAAGACAATCAAGGAAATAAAGAGAGCGACGACGACGGGGGGTAGCGCGATCAAAAGCGGCGCATTTGGGAGCGACAAATAGAGCGTGGCGCTTAAAAAAACGGCGCTTAAGGCGATAATTTTGCCAAAACTTTAGCGTAATTTAATTGTTTTTTAAGATTGTTTCTGATTTAATTTCTCAAAGTTTTTGCGTTTCTTACCTTAGATCAATGCAAAAAACTTATTTTTACGCCAAAGGAGGCTTCATGTATTTCTTTCCGACTAGCGCCGTGTTAAGTAACGTTGCGCGGGCGATAAAACGCTTGCGAATTTTCGCTTTTGGCGCGTTAAACCTTACGATCGCAAGATTTGCGGCGGCTTATAAAAACTGCGTAACGTCGCGCTTGACTTTTGCTCCGTCGTCGTCGTTAGCCGGTCGAGTCGCGGGGGGGGGGCCCCCCCCCCCCCCCCCCCGCCGGGGGAGAGGGAGTTTATATGGGGGGTTGGTTGGGGTAGGGAGAGGTGTGTGTGGGGGGGGGGGG
>JAISOU010000020.1 GCA_031275395.1 Helicobacteraceae bacterium
GCGGTCTTAATATGCGCTTGATTGTTTGCCAAAGCGAGCGTTTAGCAGCGCTTCTTGTTTCTTTATCAAGCGCAATAAAATAGGTTACAAGCGCGGATAAGATAATCCAGAAAACAATACTTGTATTTTGCATTATTAAAAAGTAAAGATAACCGAATAAAATATTCCCCCACCATTCCAAGAAATTAAGATACGACCATCTATGCCAATAGTATTTATTGCGTAGAGCGTCATTCCCGAACCAAATAGTATGGCGATCATATATAAATGCCTCAAGATCTTGCGAAGATTTTCTATTTTGTAGGGTTTTAATAAATAATAAAAGCAAGCGCTATAAATAAAAGAGATAATCAGGTACGCCGTAAAATAATAAAAGAGCACGTTTTGCATAAACCTAATATAACAACCAATATCGCTTTTACATCCATAATTGCGCAAGAAGAATACGCCCCAAACAAACAATATTGTTGCGACAATAATGAAAATAGCAAAAGTCGATATAACTGTTTTTTTAAGCTTGGTTGCTTTATTTAACATTGGGAGTTAGCTCCAATATAAACTCTAAATTGGGATTTTCTATAAAACCAATCGTAGAATATTGGTAAAACGCTCCGCCTTTATTGGCGTCTTTCATATACTCATCGTAAATACCAGCGTTCAAGCCGATTGCTAAAATAAGCGCGAGAAAAACCAATCTTGCGTATTTCATTGTTATTCGCCTTTCTTTGATAAGTCTTTGTACCAAATGCGTTTGACTTTTTTGCCTTTTCCTTCTAAAGTGCCTTTTCCTTGGCTGTCTTTTCTACGGTTTAAGATCGCTTCCCGCCGTCGCGTCGCCGAGCGCATAAAGCGATCGCCGTAATTTAATCCGCTAAAACCGCCTATAAAAACCTAATCGAAATCGCTTTGAATACACATAACGCGAAAGCGGCTTGCCTTAAACTCGATCGAGTGTAAGCCCGAAGCGAAATTGTAGGCGTAAGCGCCGTCGAGATCGCTCTGATCGCTTGTCCAATATCTCTCTCTTTGGTAGGGGCTTTTGCCGCCAGACGAAACGTAAGACTCCCTAAACGCCGCTTCCATAGCGTTAAGCGGCGGAACGTAAGCGTCGAGCGATCGGCAGTATTCTACGGCGCGATCCCAATCCATAATTTGCGCGGAGTCGTGCAAACGCATACTAGCGCCAAACGCGGCGCAAACGGATAAACAAAAAACTAGCGCGAACTTACCCATCGTTTAACCTCCTTAAACTAGCGTTCGATCGACTTTTCTTAACCGATCTTTCATAACCAGATAGCTATTAAGCGATCCGATATACGCCTCCGCCGACGCTTTCATCGTATCCATATCCAAACCGTGTCCCATAACGGCGGGTTTTGCCTCGTCGAAAATCACCTTAACCAGCACGCGGGCAAGCGCGTCTTTGCCTTCGCTCACCGCGTCGACTTTGTAATCCAGCAAGCGTCCGGAAATGCCGCAAACGCGGTCGATCGCTTTGAACACCGCGTCGATTGTTCCCCCTCCGATCGCCGCGTCGGTGATCTCTTCGCCGTTTGATCGCCGCACGGTTACGGTACTGAAAGGAACGCCCCCGCTACAATCGGTTAGCTGCATATTAACCAGCGCAAATTCGGACGGGACGTTGGCGCTTTCGCTGGTAAGAAGCGATCGGATATCCTCGTCATAAACGATTTTCTTGCGATCGGCAAGCTCTTTGAAGCTATCAAACGCCCTTTTGAACTCCTCGTCGTCAAGCTCGAAGCCAAGCTCTTTAAGTTTTTCTCTAAAGGCGTGAGAGCCGCTAAGTTTGCCAAGCGTCAGGCGGTTGCGATCAAGTCCTATATCCTGCGCGCTCATAATCTCGTAAGTGGCGCGGTATTTCAGCACGCCGTCCTGATGAATGCCGCTTTCGTGGGCGAAGGCGTTTTTGCCAACGATCGCCTTGTTTGGTTGCGGTTCGATCCCGCACGTTTCCGCGAGCAAGCGGCTGGAGGCGTATATCTCTTTGGCGTTGATTCGCGTATCAGCGCCGCCAAAAATATCCTTTCGCACTTTAAGAGTCATAGCGATCTCCTCTAACGACGCGTTACCCGCTCTTTCGCCAAGCCCATTGATCGTACATTCCACCTGCCCCGCGCCGCCTAAAATAGCCGCCAAAGAGTTCGCCGTCGCAAGCCCTAAATCGTTGTGGCAATGGACGCTTACCACCGCCCGATCGCCCACAAAATCGACGATCTCTTTGACAAAGCGCTGATAATCAAAAGGAATCGCGTAACCGACCGTGTCCGGAATGTTGATCGTGCTTGCGCCCGCTTCGATCGCCGCGCCTATGATCTCTTTCAAAAAGCCTATTTCGCTTCGCGTCGCGTCCTCGCAGCTAAACTCCGTATCCTCTACGAGCGACCTTGCGATATTCAGCGCTTCTACGGCGCGGCGAATCACCTCGTCGGGCTTCATTTTGAGTTTGTATTCCATATGGATCGGCGAGGTGGCGATAAAGGTATGAATGCGCTTAAACTTTGCGTTTTTCAGCGCCTCGCTCGCTCTTACTATATCTTTTTCGGTAGCTCTGGCAAGCGAACAGATCGCGCTTTGGGTTACGATCTCGCTTATCTGAGTGATCGCGTCGAAATCGCCCGGACTTGCGATCGCAAAGCCCGCTTCGATAATATCTACCCCTAGTTTTTCAAGCTGCTTTGCGATTCTGACCTTTTCGGGCGTGGTCATAGAAGCGCCCGGCGATTGTTCGCCGTCGCGCAACGTTGTGTCAAATAGTTTAACGATCCTCATTATGAACCTTTCGTTTTTTGATAAAGATCACCCATATCGCTCTGATAGGCCCCGCCAAAGCGTAGATCAGCGCGACAAACGCCAAAAACTCTATCTGATAGAGATAAAAGATCGAGCATACCGCGATCAGCGCGATCAGTATTCGCAAAAAGTAGGTTTTTTGGAAATGAATCTGTTTGAAACTTGGGTAACGGATATTGCTAACCATTAAAACGGCGATCAGCGCGGAAACGATCAGAAGCGCGAGTTTCGCGCCGTAACTAGGGGCGTTATCGAGAACCAGCATTACGAAGCTAATCACAAACAGCGCGGCGGCGGGAATTGGCAAGCCCACAAAAACGTTAGGTTCGGTTGCGGCGCTAATTACGTTGAAACGCGCAAGCCGCACCGCGCCAAAGATGACAAAAATCGCCGTAACCAAAACGCCGAACTTACCAAACTCGTCGCCCGCGGCGAAATATAAGATCAAAGCGGGCGCTACGCCAAAAGCGACAATATCGGCTAGGCTGTCGAACTCTTTGCCAAACTGACTGCTGGTTTTTGTTAGCCGCGCCACGCGCCCGTCGAGCGCGTCAAAGATCGACGAAACGACGACAAACCAAAAAGCCTTTTCAAACTTGCCGTTCGAGGCGGCTACGATCGCCAAAACCGCCAAAAAAATACTGCCCGCAGTGAAAAAATTGGGCAACAGATAGGACGCTCTAAAATTTCTGATGTCCATTTTAGCTCCTTATAAAGCCGATCGCGCTTTCGCCCGCTTTGACTTGCGCGCCGATCGCTACTTTTACGTCGCACTCTTTCGGCGCGGCGAGAATAGCCGTTCCCCCGTAGAAAAAGCCTAATCTCTCGCCCAAATACGATCCGTTTTGGGGTTTGTAAAAGCGGCTGGGCTTGTAACAAGGTTCGAGCGCGATTAAAACCTTTTGATCAAGCGCGATCGTTTCGATCTGTTTAAGATAACCTTGCGCGCCCGCTATGCCGTGCGCGATCGAAAGCGAAAAGCTCCGCGCTTGGATTGGCGATCGGATCGGACGGGCGTCAAAAACCCCCGTTTCGATAGCGATCTTGACAAAATTGCCTTCGCCCTCGATCGAAACGATTTTGCCGTCGATCGGCGCGATGATCGAGAGCGGATCTCTTTCGCTTGGTATGCGTTCGGGATTGCGAAAAAACCAAAGCGCGTAAAAAAGAACGGCGAAAAGAACGACGGCTAGAAACGTGAAAACGCAAAGCGCCGCGCCAATCGCCAAAATAAACAAAACAAAGACGATCGCAAATCCCTCTCTCGCCAGAATAAACGTTCTCATCTACCCCTCGCTAGGAACGACGTTTTCGCTGTCTTTTTTCGCCTCTTGCGTTTCCGTCTCCTCTTTTTCGCGGATAATGCCGCTCTTTGCCTCGAACGATTCGATAATATCCCTCACCCGCGAACCCTCGATCACCTCGTCGGCAAGAAGCGCGGAGGCCATTTCCTCGATCGCCTCGCGGTAGGTCGTCAGACGCTCTTTTACCGCGCCGTAACGCTCGGAAAGCGTCTTTTTAATATACATATCGGACTCTTCGGCGAGCTTTTCGCTATACTCTTTGTTCTTGCCAAAGCCGTAAGGAGAACCTAAAAAGCCCGTCGTTCGCCTTTCCATCACCATCAATCCCGCCACTTCGCTCATACCGTAGATCATCACCATC
Organism: Helicobacteraceae bacterium; assembly: GCA_031275395.1. GTDB lineage: Bacteria > Campylobacterota > Campylobacteria > Campylobacterales > SZUA-545 > JAIRNH01. Next base: position 4,477 of record JAISOU010000020.1, read on the forward strand.
GATTTAATAATGTCGGTCGCCCGCTCCAAATCGTTGCCCGCGCCCGTGCTGATCTCGCCCAAAAAAACCTCTTCGGCGGCGCGTCCGCCCAAAAGCACGTCGACTTCGGCGATCATCTCGCTCTGCCGCCAAAGATATTTATTCTCTTCGGGCGTGTTAAGCGTGTAGCCCAAAGCCGCCAAACCTCGCGGAATGATCGAAACCTTATTGACCTTATGCGCGCCTTTCGTCGTTTCGGCTATAAGCGCGTGTCCGCTTTCGTGGTAGGCGACGATCTTCTTTTCTTTCGGGCTGATACGGCGCGATTTTTTCTCCAGCCCCGCGATCGAACGCTCAACCGCTTCGCGCATATCCTCGTTATCGACGACCCCTTTATTTTTACGCCCCGCAAGTAACGTAGCCTCATTGACGATATTCGCCAAATCCGCGCCCGCTAAACCCGCCGTCATTTTGGCGATAATATCTAGATCTACATTTTGCGCCAGCTTAACCGCTTTAACGTGAACTTTTAATATCTCTAACCGCCCTTTGAAATCGGGCTTATCGACCAAAACCTGCCGATCGAAGCGACCCGGGCGCAAAAGCGCGGGATCGAGGATTTCGGGGCGGTTTGTGGCGGCCAAGACGATAATCGGCTCGGCGGAAGCAAAGCCGTCCATTTCGGCTAAAAGCTGGTTTAACGTCTGCTCGCGCTCGTCGTTGCCGCCAAAGCCCGAAGCGGCGCGGCTTTTGCCCAAAGCGTCAAGCTCGTCGATAAAGATGATTGCGGGCGCTTGCTTTTTTGCCTGATCGAAGAGATCCCGCACCCGCGCCGCGCCCACGCCGACAAACATCTCGATAAATCCGCTGGCGCTAACGGAGAAAAACGGCGCGTTCGCCTCGCCCGCGACGGCTTTGGCAAGCAAGGTTTTGCCCGTTCCGGGGGGGCCTACCAACAAAATGCCCTTTGGGATTTTTGCGCCGAGTTTAATATAGCGATCAGGGTTTTTAAGAAAATCGACAATCTCTTTAACCTCCTCTTTCGCCTCTTCTGCGCCCGCCATATCGTCAAACTTTATGCTAGGCTTTTCCGCGCTGATCATATTTTTCGCGCTACCAATTCCCAGCATACCGCCGCCCATACTCTTCTGCATTCGGTTTGTGAGTAGCATCCAAATCCCAAAAAAGATCAAAATCGGCAACACCCAACTAAAGAGAATATCCGCCAGCCAATTCTCTTCGTTCATACCGCCGTAGCGAACGCCTTTTTCCTCAAGAACCGTTAGAAGCGTTTCGTCGGGGACGATCCTGCGCGAGTAGTAGGTGGTTTGCGTAGAACCGTTGATTCCGATCGCTTGGATTGAGTTTTTGCCGATCAATACTTGGCTTAATTCGCCGTTTTTTAAGCGGTTTTTGAATTCGGAATAGGAGATCGTCTGCGTCAAGGAGCGCGTAACGCCCGCGCCGCTAAGTCCGCCGTCTATCGACGTTTCCGCGTTGGACGCGAAATATTTGAAGATCACGATCGAGGCGATCGCAAAAAGCGCGAAGATCAAAAGAGGGTTGTTGTTGAAAAAGTTGTTGTTTTGCCTGTTGTTATTCTCTGGCGGGAGTTGGTTTTGATTGGACATATTCTTTCTTTCTATTTAATTTTTGAACGCAAAGGTCAGCCACTCGCCGCGCCTAACGACGCGCAAGGTTTCAAGATCGCCGTAGCGCTCCTTGAAACGCTCCTTGTAACGATCCAAAACGCCCGAAACGATCAAAGTCGCCCCGCTTTTTAGGGCGCGGCGCAAATCGTTTTTCAACGCGATTAAAACGTCCGCGACAATGTTTGCCATAATTAAATCATAATGTTCCGTAACTTTATCGACCGAGCCGACCCATATTTTTTTGATCTTCGCGCCGTTTAGCGCGCAGTTTCTTTCGGCGCTTTCGATCGCGCGTTCATCCGTATCGCACAGGCTAATGCGCGCGCCTTTTTTCGCCGCCGCGATAGCCAAAACGCCGCTGCCGCAACCGACGTCCAAGACGTTAGATCCGCTTAGATCAAGCTCGCTTATAAGCTCCAGCGCGCAGGCGGTCGTTTCGTGTCGCCCCGTTCCAAAAACCGTTTCGGGATCGATAATAAGGTCGATCTTGCCTTCGATCGGCTTTTTCCAGCTGGCGCGAACGCAAAAATCGCCCGCGCCGACGGGATCGAAGCTCTTTTCGTACGCCTCTTTCCAGCTATCGTCCTTTTCGCTCCATTCGCAAACGGCGTTTGGCGCGATTACGCTTATAAACTCTTCGATCGCTAAATCCTTATCGGCGAACGCGAACGCAAACCCGTCTTCCTCCTGCGCGTAGGGAGAATCCAACGCCGCGCCGATCGCGTAAGATAGTTCCTCGCTAACGCCGCTAACCTTTAATTGCGCGTAACGCTTCAGTCGCTTGTTCCTAAAACCGCTTCGAGCTTTTCTTTCAATACTTCGGGCGTGAAGGGTTTGACGATATAGTTATTCACGCCCGCTTTCAAAGCGGTGATCACCTCCGTCTTGCCGCCTTCGGTTGTTACCATAATGATAGGCAGATCGACGTATTTTTGCTCGGCGCGAACCTTTTTGACCAATTCCAAGCCGTTCATTTCGGGCATATTCCAATCTGTGATCAGAACGCCCACGTCCGCGTTTTGCACGAGAACCTCCCACGCTTGCGCGCCGTTTTCAGCTTCCAAAAGGTCTAAGAACTTCAGTCTGGTTAGCGTGTTCTTAATGATACGGCGCATCGTAGAGCTGTCATCGACGACCAAAATTTTCAAAACTTCTCCTTGCAAGCCTTTTACTACCGTAAGAGTATCTAAAGTTGGTTAAAAAGCTTTTGAACGTCGATAGCCTTTTCGTAAATCGCCTTGCCTACGATCGCGCCGTCGATCCCTATTTTTGCTAGATCGGCTAACTCGTTTTTTGTTTTAACGCCGCCGCTTGCGATCGTAAAGGCGCCAAACGCCTCTTTAATCGCCGTCGTCCAGACGAGGTTCGCGCCGCTTAAAGTCCCGTCGCGCCCAATATCCGTCGCTATGATCGCCTCCACTTCACTACCTTTGAAACCCGCCGCGAACGCGCTCGCCTCTACTTCGGCCGTTTGCGCCCAGCCATTCACGGCGACCTTGCCGTTTTTTGCGTCGATTCCGATCGCGACGGGATATTTTCGCGCCGTTTCGATCGCCCACGCGGGATTCTGAACCGCCGCGCTACCCAAAATTACCCGCGAAACGCCCAGATCGAGATAAGATCGAATCGTCTTTTCGTCGCGTATGCCGCCGCCTAACTGGATTTTCAAAGAAACGCTTTTGGCGATCGCCTCTATGCTTTTGCCGTTTCTCGGCTCGCCCGCAAACGCGCCGTCCAGATCGACGATATGAAGCCATTTCGCGCCCGCCTCCTCAAAACGTTTCGCTATTTCGGCGGGATTATCGCCGTAGATTTTGGCGCTTTGCATAACGCCTTTTGTAAGCCTAACCGCCTTATTTTCTTTCAAGTCGATCGCGGGGAAAATAATCATCTTTTTCGCTCTCTTATCCGTTTAGGAATTAAAACCGCGATTTTAGCCAATAGAGTTCAAAAAAGGCTATCGCCAAACAATGCGCGGAAAATTGAAAATTCTGCGGATTAAAGCTCCGCGAAGTTTTTCAGGATTTGCAAGCCGATATTATGGCTCTTTTCGGGGTGAGGCTGAATCGCAAAAACGTTGCCTTGCTCGATCGCGCAGACAAACTCGTAGCCGTAAAAGGCTTTGCCGATCACGACGTCGTCGTCGCCTCCTTTGTTAGAGCCTCCTCCTTTGCTTTCGCAACTTAGGATAAAAAGAGAGACGGCGATAGCGATAATTGCAAAGACTTTTACCATTTCTAGCGTTTATCGTAGTCGCAAGGGTTGGGATCGTCGCTAGATTCCCACCACGCTTTGCCGCTTTGTTTAATTCTGTTGTTAAATTTAGTATCGGCATTATCGCGTTGAGGCGTATTATGAATCAGTTTACGAACGAAGTTAAATTCTTCAAGACCTACTCCATCAAGGCTCGTTTGCTTGAGGCATTTGATTGCTTTTAAAGTTTCTTGATCGGCTGCCCAAAGCGTATCAAACTCAGCAGCGCTTACTTTTACCTCCGTTTGCATTGCTTTTGCTAGCTGTATAAGCCCCGCTCTATACCTTTCTTGATCGAGTCTTGGAGCGTAGTTATAGATTGCGATCTCTACATCGTCTCTTATGCCGTTATTATTGCTATCGATCCCTTCTAGGGTTTTCTTGCCTTCGCTTTTAGGATCGGGAGGAAGGTTATAGACGCTTTGAACGTTAAAGGTTTTAGCGTTAAACGCCGCTTGCGCTTTGGCTTCTTTTTCTCTATCCGAGTCGCAGGGGATAGGATTGCTTTTTGCGCTGAATATCCTCCCGCTTAGCATTTTGTTGTAACGAATATAAGCCTTTGCTCTTGCGTCTGTGTTGGCTATTTGCCGCTCAATAAACAAAATATCGCTCGTCGAATATTTGTCAGTCATTTTTGTAAATAAACAATCGGTAGCCCGCGCCGATTCTTTTTGCGCCTTAAGAACCCCGTCGGTATCGTTTTTGTCGGCGGCTAATATAGCGGCTTGCAGTCCTTTTGACGTTTGCAATAAGGCTTGTCTTAAACCATCCTGTTCCGGTTTAGGAGCGTACTTATAGATCGCGATCTCCACGTCGTCTCTAACGCCGTTGTTGTTACTATCTATGCCTTCTAAGGTTTTCTTGCCTTCGCTTCCGGGATCGGGAGGTAAAATTAC
>JAISOU010000017.1 GCA_031275395.1 Helicobacteraceae bacterium
AACCTTTGCGCGAATAAGAGCTTTACGCAAACGCTTGCGCAATTCAATTTGCGTAAATCGTTAGACTTTTCTGTCTCTGTCTTAAAGCCTTTGTTTCCGTTTGGCATTCAGTCGCCTTAACCAACAAGGAACGCCGATCGTTCCTTGTCTCGTTGATGACTTGCTAACGGGGTTAAGTTGGCTGTTTAGTTAGAAAATTAGAGCAAAGTTAAAAGTAGTGCGCGGGAATGACCGAATATGGCGATTTTACCGATAAATGCGCAAGATTTCTGAATACGGACGACGAGATTATTATCGACTAACCTACTTAAGACGAAAGTCGTCGCTTTTACGAAGCCGCGCGAATAACAATATAGCAAAACGATCGTCGCTTAATTTACAAGGCAAAACCGCCGCGTTCCGTCGTTCCTGACAAGCCAAAAGAGGCGACGTAAGCGCGATCGACGGATTTTTATATTTCGGTTTTTAGCGTAGCGCCGCTACTTGCGTTGCCCACAAGCAGGCTGTATCGCTTAAGCCAGCTTGATTCGATCGTCTTTTTTACGGGCGTAAATCGCGATCGCCGCCGCGCTATCTCCTCGTCGCTTAGACGCGCCTCTAAGATATTCGTATCGACGTTAATATAGATCGTATCGCCATTTTCCAATAAGCCGATCAGCCCGCCCTCTGCGGCTTCGGGCGAAATATGCCCGATCGACCCGCCTCGCGTCGCCCCGCTAAATCTGCCGTCGGTGATCAGCGCCACTTTATCGCCCAGCCCCATTCCCATAATTAGGCTTGTCGGTGATAACATCTCTTGCATTCCAGGTCCGCCTTTTGGTCCTTCGTAGCGTATAACCACCACGTCGCCCGCTTTGACTTCGCCTCCGGCTATGCCCTTGCTCGCGTCGGCTTCCGAATTAAAGCAGATCGCCCTGCCCGTGAATTCGCGCATTTTAGGATCAAGCGCCGCCGTTTTGACGACAGCGCCCTGTTCGGCGAGATTGCCAAAGAGAATCGCCAGACCGCCGACTTGCGAAAAGGCGTTTTCGTTTGTATGGATCACTCTTTCGTTTAAGATCGCCTTGCCCCTGATCCTCTCTCCTAGCGTTTCGCCGCTAACCGTGAGCGCGTCCAAATGAAGCGCGCCGCGCTTAGAAACTTCGTTCATAATCGCGCTAAGTCCGCCCGCCTTATGAACGTCCTCGATATGCACGCTAGAAAGAGCGGGAGCGATCTTGGCGATATGCGCCGTTTTTTTGCTAATCTCGCTGATACGCGCAAGATCGAAACCCACGCCCGCCTCTTTAGCGATCGCCAACATATGTAAGACGGTATTTGTGCTGCCGCCCATCGCCATATCGACGACAAACGCGTTATGAACGGCTTTTTCGGTAATAATATCGCGGATTTTCGGCGCGTTTTCTTTTGCCATCTGTACAATCCGCCGCGCCGCCTTTCGCAAAAGCTCCTCGCGCTCTTTTGTCAGAGCGAGAATAGTTCCGTTGCCCTCAAAGGCGACGCCCAGCGCCTCGCAAAGCGTATTCATACTATTTGCGGTGAACATTCCGCTGCAACTGCCGCCGGACGGACAGGCGGCGCACTCGATCTCTTTTAGCGCCTCGTCGCTGATCTGCCCAAGCGCCTTTTTGCCTACCGCTTCAAACGCGGAGTTTAGATCGACCTCCGTGCCGTCTTTTAGTCTGCCCGCCTTCATAGGTCCGCCGGAAACAAAAACGGTTGGCGTATTGACCCTAAGCGCGCCCATAAGCATACCAGGGACGATTTTATCGCAGTTGGGAATGCAAAAAAGCGCGTCAAGCTGGTGAGCGTTCATCATTGTTTCGATCGAATCGGCGATCAGTTCGCGGCTAGGGAGCGAATAGCGCATTCCGCTATGCGCCATCGCAATCCCGTCGTCGACGCCGATCGTATTAAACTCAAACGCGACGCCGCCCGCTTTGGCAATCTCCTCTTTTACGATCTTGGAGTATTCGCGCAGAAAAAAATGACCGGGGATAATGTCGATCACGCTATTGGCGACGCCGATAAACGGCTTATCAAAATCCTCGTCCTTCAAACCCGTAGCTCTTAGCAACGCGCGGTGCGGCGTTCTCTCGTAACCTTTTTTGATAATATCGCTTCGCATAAAAATCCCTTTGCTCGATTTTAGTCGCAATTATAGCCGCAAGCGCGTAATGTCGCCGCTTTTGGGCGATTTATTCGCGGTTTTGTCGGACGATTAAGGCGTTTTTAATGTTGCTTTGCTACAATTTCGCCCTCTTTTCGTTCAAACGCTAAAGAGCGGTTCTTTTTGATCGGCAAAAGATCAGGCTAAATTGCGGGAATAGCTCAGGGGTAGAGCACAACCTTGCCAAGGTTGGGGTCGCGAGTTCGAATCTCGTTTCCCGCTCCAGTTTTTATTTTAGACCGCAAAAAAGCGGGTAGCATTGGCGCTATTGCGGCGCTGTTTTGAAACGATTTAGGCGCGTTGAACAAACTTTGTAACCAACCGCGCCGCAGATAATCAAAAATCAGGATAGCCCGAGTGGTGAAATGGTAGACACACAGGACTTAAAATCCTGAGGACGGTTTCGTCCGTGCCGGTTCAAGTCCGGCCTCGGGCACCAGTCGCGCCGATTTTGCTTTCGTCGAGCGATAGTCGTCGCCGTTAGAAAGAGTTTTAGAAACGATTAAAATGGCGGCGTAGCCAAGCGGTAAGGCAGGAGCCTGCAAAGCTCTGACCCCCGGTTCGAATCCGGGCGCCGCCTCCAATAATCGTTCTTAATCTTTATATCTAACCTTTTTGATGGGTAGGTGGCAGAGCGGTTGAATGCATCGGTCTTGAAAACCGACGAGGCTAAAAACCTCCGTGGGTTCGAATCCCACCCTGCCCGCCAAATCATATAATCACATATACCCCAACCTCAAAGCGGCTTTTAAAGCGTGGATGGTTTCAGATTCTTCCGCGCTTATAACGCCGTCGGACTCTACGCAAGAGATCGCCATTTTAACGATCTTCTTTCTTGCCTCCTCGTTTGCCTCTTGGACGATATTGTAGGCTCTTTCTAGCGTTTCGGTCAGAATACGGTTATTATCGGCGTATTTTAGTCTTTCCTCGTATGTTTCGCAGACCTTATCAAAGGATTCTTTGGCTTTTAGATCGTCTTTGTATTGATCGAATACGATCGCCGAAAGAATGATTGAAACCTCTTTTGCGATAGAGTCTATGCTAGAGAAAAACGGCTTTGGAGCTTTTTTTAGGTTAAAGTTAATATCGAGAGGGTAAAGAACCAGATACTTCAGATTAAACTCGAAAACAGAAACTTGATTGTCCGCGTCGATTAGAATCTCTACCATATCTCTGAAATGTATATATTGATCAAAGGTAAGCGTTTTAAGAGAGGGAATACAGAGAAACATTAGATGAACGTAGCTAGAGCGATCTATCTTTAGCAGCGGGCGTTCGATCTCGTAAAACTCTTCCAGATAAACCCTTTTGCCAATAAGCGCCCGCTGTCGCTCCGCGATTGGTCTATTACCCCGATCGATTAAAAGAGCGTAGATAATCCAGCGAGCGGATAGCGCGTCGGAAACTCTTTCGCGTAAATAGATCGGGATCGACTCTAACTCTTTTTCGGCGATTGCCAGATTTTCAACGTTTGTTTCTCCTATGCGATCGATTGCGTTTAGGGCTAGGGCGGTCGTTATAATCGCCTTTTCTTTTTTTGAGGTTGCGGCGTCGGACTCTTTTGGTTTTTCTTGCGGGGCGCTCTCTTTGATCAGCGCTTTTGGCGTAATAAACTTTCCGTTCCAATAAGGATCGATTCGTTTAATGCGTTCTTTTAGCGGAGGATGGGTATCAAACAAGCCGCTTGCGCAGTTTGCAAAACAGAGGTGGCTAAACATAGAGGCGTTTTGCGTATGGATAGCGGAGTTTGATCCGCCTATTTTCTTTAACGCTTCCGCTATGCCGTCGGTTAATCTTGTAAATTGAACCGCCGAAGCGTCGGCAAGGTATTCGCGCTGGCGGTTTAGCGCGGCTTTTATGATTGAGGCGAAAAAAGCGCCTACCGAACCGATCAGAAAAAGCGCCGCGCCGCACACAGCAAGAACGCCTATGGCGCCATTGCTTTTATTCGAACGCCGTCTTGAGACGGATTGCGCAAAGACGTTCATAAGGATTCTGCCAATTTCGGCAAACATAGCGATTCCGGCGATTAGTCCGATCGCCCGCATATTAAGTTTCATATCCTCGTTTAGAATATGGCTAAACTCGTGAGCGATCACCCCTTGTAATTCGTCGCGGGTAAGATAAACTAACGCGCCCCTTGTAACGGCGATCGTCGCTCTTTCTTTACTATCTCCCGCCGCGAAAGCGTTAATTCCGCTTTCTTGCTCCAGAATATAGAGATTTGGGTTTGCGACGCCGCTGGCAAGAGCGATCTCCTCTACGACGTTAAGTAGCCGTTTTTCTTCCGCGCTTGCGACGGATCGCGTAACGACTCTTCCTCCTAACGCTTTAGCCACGGCGCTTCCGTCGCCCTTATACTTGGAGTTTGTATAGCCGACCGCTAAAACGATTGTTAAGAGAGTAGCAAAGACGACGATAAAAGTAATATGAGCGGGCGTTTGCGTAAATAGTTCGATCGGATCAAATATGAAAGGATAGTATTGTATAAATCGTACATTAGGATAGGATTGCGGGTTTTCAGTTTGGATTCCCCCCATCATAGAATTGATGATAGCGTGCCGCCATATTTCTATACTTACGTACCATAAAAAAAAGACGACGCAAATAACGCCAAGCGCAAAAACCGCCGTTAATACCCGCGAGTTGCGCTTGGCTACTCTTTGGCTTTCGGTAAAGCGCATCCGCCGATCCTATTCGCCCCTCAAAAGCTGATCTTTGGCGGCTCTTGAAAAGCGGCGCTGTCGGCAAACTCCAATAATCCCGCGTCGGACGGAAAACCAAATAGCGAGGCGAATAGATTTTGCGGAAAGGACTGGCGGTAGGCATTAAAAGCCGTCGCCGCGTCGTTGTAGCCCTGCCGCGCAAAACTCACGCGATTTTCGGTGGAAACAATTTCCTCGTGAAGCGAGTTCATATTGGCGCTCGCCTTTAGGTCTGGATACGCCTCGACGACGACGTTTAACTTCGACAAGGCGCTTTGCAACGCGCCCTCCGCGTTTCCTAGCGCGGCGATCGAGCTTGCGCTGTTGTCCGCTTTTGCGGCTCCTAAAAGAGCGTTTAACGCCGAGTTTCGCGCCGCGACCACGTTTTCTAGCGTTTCGCGCTCGTGTTTTAGGTAGCCTTTGACGGTTTCCACCAGATTTGGGATCAGATCGTAACGGCGCTTTAGCTGCGTTTCGATCTGCGCGAAGGCGTTTTTGTAGTCGTTTTTTAACGACACAAGAGTGTTATACGCCGAAACGAAAAAGATTACGATCAGCGCGATACCCGCGAGAATAACGACGGTTGCGACGCCCATTTTAACGCTCCTTAACGCAAATGAATTAAAACGCGAACATTATAATAGTTTCATATTAAATTAAACGGATTAAAGCGCTCTCTTATGGTCGGCTTTGCGATCGCCTGATAAACTAGCGCCTTGAAAATGCCAACAAACGGAGTTTTTATGCCGCTAGATCGGGCGCACGCGGTTTTCGCTCAAGCGATCGCCGAAAAGCTGACGTTATCCCAAAATACGTTAAACGCTTTTGCCGAAGTCGATAGATCGCTTTTTATTCCGCCCGGTTTTGAGCGTATGACCTATTCGCTGGACGCTCTGCCTATGGGCGCAAATCAATGGCTCTCGTCGCCGCTTACCGTCGCCAAAATGACCTCCTCACTCCAAGCCGAAAACGCCGATAGCGTTTTGGAGATCGGCTGCGGTAGCGGCTATCAGGCGGCTATTTTAAGCCGCGTTGCGCGTCGCGTCTTTACGATTGAACGGGTCGAGCGGCTGGCGATCCAGGCAAAAGCGCGATTTAGGACGCTAAATTATCTCAATATCAACGTTCGTTTTGACGACGGGCATAACGGCTGGAAGATCTACGCTCCGTTCGATCGGATACTACTTAGCTGCGAAACAAAAGCGGTTTCGCCCGCGCTGCTAGATCAGCTTGCGATTAACGGCGTTTTAGTCGCGCCGATCGGCGGGAAAATAACTCGCTTAACAAAACGCGGAGGCGGTTTTTATAAAGAGATTTTGGGAGAATGTTCGTTTGTGCCTATGCTTGAAAACGTAGAAAACGATCGGCGTTAAATATGCGATTTATTCCTGACAAAATCGCCGTTAAGGGTAAAATTGTATAATATAAAAAAACGACAAGGAGTAAATATGTTTGCAAAAACGATCCTTTTGGCGCTCGCCAAACAAAATCAAGCGGCAAATGCCGCCGTAGTCGATATTTTGGATAGGAAGTTTTCGCTTCCCGATCGCCAAAAAGAGCGCGGCAGTTACTACCATAGCCTAGAGGGGCTTGCAAAACATATAGCGGGCGGAACGCTACATTTTTTGCAAATCGCGGAAGCGACGCTAAAAGGCGATAAAACTGCGGAACATATATTGTCCGCATTGAAAACCGCCGCGTTTTTCGACGAAAAACCGCTTGATATTAACGGTTGGCAAAATCTTAAAAAGACGATCACTAAAGTCGATCGGATATGGGTCGAATTGGCTCAATCGCTAAACGATAGCAACTACGACGCGATCGTTAAGATCGACTGGTTTGGCGATAAGAAAGTTTCGCTCGGTTCTTTTTTGACTATGCTTGGCGTTCATAACGTTCATCATCGCGGACAGCTTTCGCAGATTTTTGATTCGTTAAAGATCGACAACGACTATTCAAGGTTTGATCCGTCGTTTTTTGCGTAACCTTAATTGCGATCTTGCCGCGATTATAACTACGCGATAATTTAATCCCGTTCGTTCGGCTATAATACGCGCAAAAACGGATAAACGATGGTAGAAAAATACGCAAGAGAGCAGATGAAACGGCTGTGGGATACGCAGGCGAAGTATAACGCGTGGCTAGAGGTAGAAAAGGCGGGCGTTCGCGCTTGGAATAAATTGGGGCTGATCGCCGATAGCGATTGCGAAAAAATCTGTCAAAACGCCGGTTTTGATATAGCGCGGATCGAGGAGATCGAAAAAACGACAAAGCACGACGTGATCGCCTTTTTAACTAGCGTTTCAGAGAGTTTGGGCGACGAGGGGCGCTTTACGCACTACGCGATGACCAGCTCCGATACGATCGACACGGCAAACGCTCTTTTGATGCGCGATTCTCTTAAACTGATTATCGACGGCGCGACGGCGCTTCTGGAAGCTATCAAAACGCGGGCGATCGAACATAGATCGACGCTTATGATCGGACGTAGCCACGGCATTCACGGCGAACCGATTACCTTTGGGCTGGCGCTTGCGATCTGGCATGAAGAGCTAAAACGGCATATCGAGAATCTGACGCAAACGTTGGAGGTTGTCGCAGTAGGTAAATTCAGCGGGGCAATGGGTAACTTCGCGCACGCGCCAATCGAGTTTGAAGAGCTTGCGTGCGGTTTTTTGGGTTTGAAGAGCGCGAAGGTTTCCAACCAGATCATTCAGCGCGATCGTTACGCCCGCCTAGCTTCGACGCTAGCGCTTTTGGCAAGCTCGATCGAGAAGTTCGCCGTGCAGATCCGCCATTGGCAGCGCACGGAGGTTTATGAAGCCGAAGAGTATTTTAGCGAAGGACAGAAAGGCAGCAGCGCTATGCCGCACAAGCGCAATCCCATTTTGAGCGAAAACGTTTGCGGTTTGGCGCGAATCGTCCGATCGTTTGCGATCCCCGCGATGGAAAACGTGGCGCTGTGGCACGAACGGGATATTTCGCATAGTTCCGCCGAGCGTTTTTGGCTTGCGGATAGTTTTATAACGACCGATTTTATGCTTTGGCGTTTTAACGCGATCGTTTCAAAACTTTTGGTTTATCCGCATAATATGATGAAAAACTTAAATCTGACGGGCGGTTTGGTATTTAGCCAGCGTATTTTATTGGAGCTTTCCAAAGCGGGGCTATCGCGCGAAAAATCTTACGAGATCACGCAAAGAAACTCGATGAAAGTTTGGCACTCTCTGCAAGAAGGAAAAGCGGCGATAAACGATCGCGGAGAACTGTTATATCTGCGCTTTTTGCTCGACGATCAAGAGCTTACAGACGCGATCGGCGAAGCAAAAATACGCGAATATTTTGATTATAACTACTATACGCGCAATATAGACGTTATTTTTAAGCGAGTTTTTGAATAGTAGATAAACGGCGATTAGCCGCGATCTATATCAAAGCCGTTAAAATTAAGTTTGATCGCTTCGGAATAGCTAAAATCTTCGGCTCTTAATTCGCCCATCGATCTGTTTTCTATATCCTCTAAAAAGGCTTGGGCGTAAGCCGCGTCGGTTTCATGGACGATCGCGCTATCTAGCGTAATCCCTTCGCCTTTCAACGCGCGGTAGCCAAACCAAAAAAAGACGCGGGCAAACTGCTCCGCGCTAGGGCTAACGGGCATAACGATCCACCGCTCGCTATGTTTTTTCATCGCCTCTATATATTCGGAATCGTCGCCGCTCCAAATCGTTACGCTGTGATCGAAAGCCTCTACAAACCAACCCAAAAGCTCTTTAACCCGCGTAAAATCTATGACCATTTGCGCCTGATTAAGCCTATCCGAGCGTAGCAGAAACTCGACGCGGTAGCTATGCCCGTGAAGGCTCAAAGCGCATTTTGGGCTTAACGATCCTCTGACGATATGCGCGTTTTCAAACTTAAAAAGTTTTCTGATAATCATCTATCTCCTTAGCGCGGCACGTTGCGCGTGGGTTATCGACACGGCGATCGCGTCCGTTATATCGAGCGGTTTAATCTCCTGCTTTATGCCCAAAAGAATCTTAACCATATACGCAACCTGCTCTTTTGCCGCTTTCCCCTTTCCCGTTACCGCTTTTTTCACTTGTAGGGGTGTGTATTCGTGAAAAACTCCAAGTTCCTGAATAAGTTTTAGTAAGATTGCGCCCCTAAACTGCGCGAGTTTCAAAACCGTCTTCGGGTTGTGCGCGAAAAAAATATCTTCCACCGCCGCTTCGTCTATTTTATGCTTTTTCAAGATTAAATCCAGTCCTTCTATAAGTTCTGGAAGCTGCTCCATGAGAGGGTTTAAAGTAATCTTAATAAATCCCGCCTCGATTAAACTCATCTTCCCAAATTCTAGTTTTAAAAGCGAATACCCGCACTTTGCGGTTCCCGGATCAATCCCCAAAATTACCATTTTTTACCTCTTGTCGAACAACTTTTTTCACCAGATTTTCACTATGTGAATAACTCGGTTTCACTATCGTGAATACAAACAGCTTATATGCGTTATGCTAAGATCATTATACTTCATTTGAAAGAACGCTCATGATTTTCGACGTCATCTGCAACGAATTAAAGAGGCGGGTTCCCAGCGATGAGTATGCGCGTTACATTATTCCTCTCAAGTTTTTGGAACGCCCGTCAAAGTCCAATCTGATCGTCCTTGAAGCGCCAAATCCATACATAGCGCTATACGTCGAAAACCGTTACGGTCATATAATCGCCGACTTTTTTGAAAAAGAGAGCGGAACGCGCCCAGTCGTCAGAATAAAAGCCAGAAACGCCGAAGGGAAAAAATCCGCCGAGTTTCCTTCGATAAGCGAAAATCAATCGATTAAAAGCACGGCATTAAACATCAGCTACACCTTTGATAGCTTTGTCGTCGGACACTCCAACAAATTCGCCCACACCATAGCCAAAGCGCTCAGCGAAAATTTAGGTTCCGCCTACAATCCCGTCGTGATCTTCGGCGGCGTAGGCCTAGGCAAAACGCACCTTTTACAGGCGATCGGCAACGCGGTTCAAGCGCAGAAAAAAATCGTAACTTACCGAAAATGCGAAAATATGCTAAACGATTTTATCGAACACTTACGCCTTCAAACGATGGACAGATTCCGCGAACAGTATCGAAACTGCGACGTTTTATTGATCGACGATATTCAGTTTTTAAGCGGTAAAGAGAACTTCCAAGAAGAGTTTTTCTATACCTTTGAAGAGCTTCATTCGCGATCTAAACAGATTGTTTTGACGGCGGATCAGCCGCCAAAAATGATCGCGGGGATCACGGAAAGATTAAAAAGTCGCTTTATGTGGGGACAAATAGCGGAGATTCAACCTCCCGAACTGGAAACCAAGATCGCCATTATCAAAATCAAATGCGAAATACACAAAATAAACCTAGCCAACGAAATCATCAACTATATCGCAAGCAAACTCGACAACAACGTGCGCGAAATTGAAGGAGTTTTGAATAACATCAATATATACTGCTCGATGTTGGGGCGCGTAATCTCGTTAGAAGTCGCTAAAGACATTCTAAAAAACTACCTAAAAGATAAGCTCGAAAACATTACAATCGACAATATAGCAAGCGCTGTAGCCAAAGAGATGAATTGCAAAATCGCCGAAATTAAAAGCAAATCCCGCGTCAAAAAGATAGTAACGGCGCGAAATATGATCATCTATCTAGCGCGAAAACTGACCCAAAACTCGATGCCGTTGATCGCCGAATACTTCGGAATGAAAGACCACTCCGCCGTCAGCCACGCGCACCGTTCCATCACAAAAACCGTCGATAACGACGCGGATTTCAAGCTAAAAATCGACGCTCTGGCAAGTAAAATTACGGAAAAAGGCGAAAAATAACCGAAGTTTTTGCCAACTTTGCGTATAATCACGCGCAGAAACAAAACATTCCTAGTAAAAGGACGAAGGGCTGATTTCACATTTTCACGCCCTCTACTAATACTACTAAAAAAAATAAAGAAGGAACAAAATGAAATTCGCAATAGCAAAGCCGACGCTAGAAAATATGCTCTCCGCGTTACAGCCGTTTTTAGAAAAAAAAGACGCGACGCTTCCTACTTCGCACATTCTTTTTGAATTAAAAGAGGGCGTTTTAACGCTTCGCGCGACCGACAACGAAATCGGTTTAAGCGTTCAAACAACGGAACACGAACCTCAAAAAGAGGGCTCTTTCACGGCGGGAGGCAAAAAGATACTCGACGTCGTTCGCGCGTTAAACGACGACCAAATCCTATTGGAGGGCGAAGGCGAATCGCTTCAAATCAAACAAAACCGATCAAAATACAAACTCCCCGCGTTTGATCCAAACTACTTTCCGACTACAAATCCGCTTTTTGAAAAATTGACAAACCAAGGCGAAGTAACAATCGACGGCGCAAAACTTATCGCGGCTTTAAGAAAAATCGCGCCGGCGATCGCTACTAACAATCCAAAGTTTGAATTAAACGGCTCTTTGATCGACGTGCGATCGAGTATGATCAACGTTGTTTCTACGGATACAAAACGACTAGCGATCTACAAAATAGAACAAGAGTCGGACAAAAACTATTCGATTATTATTCCTAAAAAAGCTATCTCCGAAATAATCAAAATCTTTTCAAGCGATTTAGAGCTTTATTACGACGAAACAAATCTAGTTATAAAAAATAAAGACTATCTGTTTTTCACAAAAGTGATAAACGGCAAGTTTCCAGATTACGAACGTATTGTTCCGCGCGAATTAAAGCAATCTATGCTATTAGAAACGAATAAGTTTAGCGACTCGATCAAACAAATAAGCGCGTTATCCGCGGAGATTAAAATAACCTTTGAAACGGGTTTAATCAGTTTTGAAACGATTCAGTCAGCCGAAAAGACGGAAGAGGCAAAAACGGCTTTTGAAGCGGAGATTACGCTTGAATCTCCGCTAACGATTGCCGTTAATAGTAAGTTTATTTTGGACTTTTTAACGCAAACGCAATCCGAACAATTTGCGATTGGGATAAACGAACCTACGACGCCTTTTATATTACGATCGGAAAGTTTTTCCACGATTGTTATGCCGATTGTTTTGTAATCTAAGTCGTAACAATAAAAACGATCTGCGAAAAACGGTTTATTTTAACGCGTTATAAATGCAGATTTTTAGCATCATAATAAAAGGAGCTTAAATGGCTGAAACAAAACAGATCAATCAAGCGGTCGAATACGGCGCAAGTAACATTAAGGTGTTAAAAGGTTTAGAGGCGGTTAGAAAACGCCCGGGTATGTATATTGGCGACACCTCGATCGGCGGGCTTCACCACCTTATTTACGAAGTCGTCGATAATTCGATCGATGAGGCGATGGCGGGTTTTTGTAACGAGATTAATATAACGCTTACCGAAACTAGCGCAATTATCTCCGATAACGGGCGCGGTATTCCGACCGATATTCATCCGGAAGAAAAAATAAGCGCGGCGACGGTCGTTTTAACCGTTTTACACGCGGGCGGAAAGTTTGATAAAGATACCTATAAAGTTAGCGGCGGTTTGCACGGCGTCGGCGTTTCGGTAGTAAACGCGCTTTCTAAAAATCTAAAGGCGACGATCTATCGCGCGGGACAGGTTTTTGAACAGAGTTTTTCCTGCGGGATTCCGATCGAGCCGATCAAAGTTGTAGAAACGACGAAAAAAACGGGAACGACAATCGAGTTTATTCCCGACGATTCTATTTTTGAAACGACAAACTTTGATAATGAGGCGTTATCTAAACGTTTTAAAGAGTTGTGTTACTTAAATCCAAAAATAACAATTAAATTTAAAGACGAAAGAAACGGTTTTAGCGAAACTTATCGTTTTGAAGGCGGACTTTCGCAGTTTGTTAGCGATATAAACGACGCCGCGCCTTTAACAAAGCCTATATTTATTACGGAAAAATTGGAGGATATAGAAGCGGAAGCGGCGGTATTATACAACGATTCTTATTCCGAGAAGTGCTTTTCTTTCGTAAATAATATTAAAACTCCGGACGGCGGTACGCACGAAGCGGGTTTTCGGGCGGGTTTAACGCGGGCGATCACGCAGTATATTGAAAAAAACGCAAACGCGAAAGAAAAAGATATAAAAATTAGCGGCGACGATACAAAAGAGGGCTTAATAGCTATTATCAACGTTCGCGTTCCAGAACCTCAATTTGAAGGGCAAACCAAAGGAAAATTGGGGAGCAGTTACGTAAAACCTCTCGTACAAAAATTCGTTTATGAAAAAATAGTAAAGTATTTTGAAGAAAATCCCAGCGACGCTCGCGCCATTATGCAAAAGATCTTATTGGCGGCAAGAGGGCGCGAAGCGGCTAGAAAAGCGCGGGATTTAACGCGTAAAAAGGATAGTTTCGGCGTAGGCGCTTTGCCCGGTAAATTAGCCGATTGTCAAAGTAAAGATCCGGAGATAAGCGAGATATATCTTGTTGAGGGCGATTCGGCGGGAGGCTCGGCAAAACAGGGACGCGATCGCGCTTATCAAGCTATACTACCTCTGCGCGGAAAGATATTGAACGTAGAAAAAGCGCGCATAGATAAAATACTTTCAAGCGACGAAATTAAAAATATGATTACCGCTTTTGGCTGCGGTATCGGCGAAGAGATGGACGTGTCGCGTTTGCGCTACAGAAAAATTATTGTGATGACCGACGCTGACGTCGATGGAAGCCATATACAAACCTTGCTTTTAACCTTCTTTTTTAGATATATGCGCCCCATTATAGACGAAGGTTGCGTCTATTTAGCGCAACCGCCTCTTTATCGTTATAAAAAGGGTAAAATCGACATATATCTAAAAGACGACAAAGCGCTCGACGAGTTTTTAATAGAAAACGGAATCAGCGGTTTTGATTTTAAAAATATCGGCGATCGCGATCTAAAAGAGCTATTAAAAATCGCGGCGCGTTATAGATCAACTCTAAAACGTCTTGAAAAACGTTATTCGTTAATCGAATTAGTAAGAACCTTTGTAGAGCAAGATACTCTGCTTGCGTTAGATTATAGGGAGCTTTTCGTAGAAGTCGAAAAGTTCTTAAAAAGCGTTAATTACAACATATTAAATTACCAAATCAGCGATCAGAGCGTTCAGCTTTTTGTACAGACGCAAAAGGGGCTTGAAGAGTTGCTAATTAACGACGATCTATTTTCAAATCCGCTCTTTAGCGAGGCAAAATATATTTATGAGCGTTTGAGCGAACGCGGGCATAATACTCTTTTCGACGGAAAAGATATATTAGACGTTTTGAACGAGGTCGAAGAGAGCGCGAAAAAGGGCGCTTATATTCAGCGTTACAAAGGTCTTGGCGAGATGAATCCTTCGCAACTTTGGGAAACGACAATGAACAAAGAGGAGCGGCGGCTTTTGAAAGTTACGATCGATGATTTTGACAGCGCGCACAATAGTTTTAATCTATTTATGGGCGACGAGGTTGAACCGCGCAGAGCCTATATTGAAGAACACGCAAAAGACGTTTCGCACTTAGACGTATAATAAAAGATGATTTCGCCCGAACTGATCGCCTTTTTTTACAACGCCGCGTCGATTCAAAGGTGGAACGACTATCCGCGTCTTGTCGAGCTTACGGAGCTTGACAAGCAAGCGCATAAGTTTATTATCGCCTATTTTTTAGCCTCTTACGAAAATAATATCTCTTTTCCAAAAATGATCGAAGCCGGTATTTTTGAGTTTTTGAGGCGGGCGCTTGTTACCGATATTCGCCCCGACGTTTATCGCAGAGTGATCGCCGAGAAAAAAAAGGAGATCAACGAGTGGTTTTTACAACAGATTAAACCGATCGTCGATAAAGATTTTTTTGAAAAAATCAACTTATTTTTTAAGAATGAAAGCGTTTATAAAAACGAACGAAAATTGCTTGCCGCCGCGCATTATTTGGCGACGCGATACGAGTTTAATATCGTTTATCAAAGCGGCGGATTTTTAAGCGATATAGAGGAGTTACGCCGATCGGTCGAATCGGAAATATCGCTTTATTCTCACTATAAAGGCGTGGTAGAGATCGGTTTAAGCGGCGATATAGCTAAAATTGTCGATCTATGCGGGCGATTGCGTTTTCAGATTCGCTGGTCGCAAACTCCGCGACTTCCTAAAACAAGCGTTTTAGGACATATGTTAATGGTGGCTCTTTTTTCTTTTTTTTACTCGGTTAAAATAGGCGCGTGCGAAAGCCGTTTAGTTAATAACTTTTATTGCGCTCTATTTCACGATCTGCCGGAGGTTTTAACAAGGGATATTATTTCGCCCGTAAAACACGGAATAGGCGGATTAGAACATATTGTTACTAACTATGAGATCGAGCTGATCACGGGGCGTATTCTACCGCTGGTTCCAAAATCTCTTCAAGAACAATTTTCCTATTTGTTAGGTCTATCGAACGAGGGCGATCGCTATCATAAAAACGAATTTGCCAATCGAATCAAAAACGAACATATGATTCAAATTACGAACGATTTAAGCGCATATAATTCGGATCGTTTTCAAGCGATCGACGGCGAGGCGTTAAAGGCGTGCGATCATCTCGCCGCTTTTACGGAAGCGGCTTTATCTATGCACTACGGCATAAGAAGCAAAGAGCTTGACAACGGGCTTAAAACCGTCGATAAGTATGAAAAAAGAGGCGCGATTGACGGCGTTGATTTTGCGAAAATTATGAGAAACTTCGAGGATCGGTTAAAATGAGATACGGCGAAAAAATAATCGACGAGTTTGACCCAAAAAAAGATTTAGAGCTTTGGGATAACCCAAATCCTGAAAACGATTATAAAATAGATATTTCTTTGCCGGAATTTACGGCGCTATGCCCTAGAAGCGGTTATCCCGATTTCGCGACGATTAAAATCGCGTATATTCCCGATCAAAAAGTCGTGGAGCTAAAAGCGTTAAAACTCTATATTAACAGTTTTCGCAACCGCCATATCTCTCACGAAAGCGCGGCGAACGAGATATATAATACGTTACTTGACGCGCTTAAACCCCGATCGCTTAAGTTAATCGCCGATTTTTCGCCTCGCGGCAACGTCCATACGATTATTGAAATTGCCAACGCCCCGCACTAACCGCCATTTTTTATTCTCAATAAATCGCAGTTAAAGGTTAAAGGCGTATTACGCGCTATCGTTTGCTTTAGAATAGATAGTTTTATAAACTATATTTTTCTAAAATCTTTAGTTGCGCCTCGATCGCGCCTTTGACGCTAAAAAACCACAAGCGATGGGCAAAAAGATAGTCTAAATGTTTTTCTTTTTGTTCGGTTTCATTTCGCGGTATTTTCACCGTGATTTTGGCGATATTTAGCTCTAAATTGACGATCATTGCGCGAAGGCTGTCCCAAAAGTATTTCATAAAGGTTGGATCTTCTAAAATCGCTTTGGCTTTATCTATATCGGTGTTGATTCGCGCGATCGCAACAAAATCCCCTTTTTCGATCTGCTCTTCTTTGCTTAATCCTTCGAGTTCAACCGCTAAATCGACGACTTGTTTTTGAAGCGGCAAGATTTCGTCCAACGCCTTTTTTCCTTCTTGTTTCATAATATCGACTATCTTTTTGATTTGCGCTTTTTCTTCTTTAACGGTTTTTGCGTTTGCGTTTTTCAAAATGATTTTTGCTTTAGGCGTTTTACGATCGACAAATTGCGCGACGATTTCGCAAAAAGGACGATCGATAGCGCCATCAATATGAGCGCCGCCTTCGGTACAGTTATACGTTGTCATTTTCTCTTTTGCGTCGGCGATATTTTGGATAAAAAAGTTTCTAAAAAGCTCCCAAACGGAGTTTGATCTAACTTTGCCTTTGCCTCCCCACGCGGGAAAATATATCTTCTCTTCCGTATCCATATTTTTTACCACGCTAGGATCGCGTTCGCCAAAAATATGATCGCTTGCGTGAGTGGTTTTATCGTCTAAACCATAAGCCAAATCTTGTCCGATCAGCGCGACTTGCTTATAGCCTAGCAAAAAGGCGAGTTCATAACCGAGATTTGCCGCGCTCATACCGATTCCCGCGTAACCGTGCCGATCAAGCCCGAAAACCATCATATACCCAAAAGGGCGCATAATAAGACATTTTGTCCCCTTTACCGCTTCAACCAGACGCTTATGAACAAGCGCGCTGATCGCAAAAACGCCGATCTTTTTTTGAAACTCTTCGCTTGTTTGTTCGTAAAATCTCGCAGTCAATTCCACGCGCTCTAAACTCGTAACGATATCGGGAACAATTCCATATTTTTCTAATATCGGCAAAGAGGCGTCCACGCTGATGATCGTAACGTAATCTTGGATCTCTTTTAATAGCGGCAGTTGCTTGGTTAAAGACGGCCCCGTAGCGACGGTTATCGCAAGTTCGGCGTTCTTTTTATCGCGCATATCGATAAACGCCGCGTTTTTTATCATTTCGTCGGAGTTTTGCAAGAAATTATCCACGCCGATCAGCGCGTCTTCAAGATCGTTTCCGTGCGTTTTAACAATCTGAATAATTGCGTCGATCATAAGCCTATTTACCTTCTCGATCGTCTGCTGATAGCGAGCGTATATCGGCAGGGCGATAATCAGATCGTAAAGTTTTAGATAAACCAATAGATCGTCTATTTTCGCCAGATTCATCGCCGCCGCGGAATCAAAACGGTTTGCATTGACGATCGTAAATCTTTTAGATGATATCTCTTTGGAAAAATCGCACAAATGCAACGCGATATAAACAACCTCTAATTCAGGCTCGAAAACAAAAATCCTACTAAAGCTGTTATTGCCCAAAAGCGCCTTAAATAATATCCCGTTGCCAATCCCGAAAAAACATAAAAAAGGATACGCTATTTTAGGCGCGATCTCTTTTAATTTATCCTCGGTGTCGCCGATCGGCGAACGATAAAAAGGGATATTTACGGCGCGATCGACGATATTTACGTCGATAGGATCGCTTCCCGCAAACACCTCGAAACGATCGTTGCCTTCTATCTCTTGCAGAGATTTTAATAACTCTTCGTCGATCTCGCGCAAAGCCGCTAAATTTTTGCGGTAGTTTTCTTCCATATTTAGCGCCACGATAATCGCCGCCGAGTTATTGAAGCAATCTTAAGACGTGTTGCTGAATCTGATTAGCCTGACTTAAAGCGAAACTACCGGATTGCGCCAAAATCGACTGCTTGCTAAAGTTTGCGCTCTCCGCGCCGAAGTCCAGATCGCGAATCGTCGATTCGGAGCTTTGAACGTTTACCTGCGCGTTTGAAATGTTGGTGATCGTAACCTCGATCTGATTTTGCACGGCGCCCAAGTCGGCGCGAATCTCGTCGAGAAGCTCTAGCGCCGCGTCGGCAATATCCATCGTGATCATCGCGCCCTGCCGCGTCGTTACGCCTACGCCTAAGTATTTCCCCGCCGCCGCCGTTTGAATCGCGTTCGCGTAAGCGCCGCCCGCCGCGCCTTGAAGCGCCGTAAAGTTGCCGATCACGTCCTGCATATTGGTAAAAGCCTGATAGCCGCCCGAATTGATCTTGCCTACAAGCGAACCCGTCGCCGTGTAGTTAATATCCCTCGCGTTGCTATGCACAAGCGTCAGCCGCCCGTAGTTTTCGTGCGCCGCCGCGCTCGTAGCGCCAAGCCCCATCTGCGTTCCTCCCGCGCTGGTCGTAACGTGAATACCGCGCCCGTCCCGCGACGTGAGATTCAGCCGCCCCTCTTCGTCTATGCTTGCATAAACGCCCGTAAGCATAGTAAAGGAGTTGATCGCGTTTATTAGATTACCGTTGCGATCGTTGGTATCCACGTTATCCACGTCGCCGATCAGAACGTCGTTAATTTGCAACGCTTTGATCGTGCCGCTTTGAACCGCCGTCGCGCCGGTCGATTGAACGTTGAAGGTCGCTCTAGCGCCGATCGTGTCGCTGTATTTGTTGATAGATTCGGCAAGCGCGCCCAAACCCGTCCCCGCGCTATAACTGATCCGCACGCTTTCAAGCGCGATTGGCGCGGCGCCCGTGCTACTCTGAAAGGTCAAAATCGTCGAACTAGCCGCCGTGATCGTAGCCGTCGTTTCCAACCGAACGCCGCCGATCTTGCTCGCCATCGTGCAACCGATCGAGGCTTTGACGGTTTCGTTGGAATATGCGCCGATCTGAAACTCTTTATTTACGAAACTACCCGCAAGCAACTTCATTCCGTTAAAGCTCGTCTGAACGGCTATATTGTTTAGCTGTTCTACTAAACGGTTGATGTCGCGTTGAATAGCCGTTCGGCTCTTTTGGTTTTGCCCGTCTTGTGCGGCTTGGATCGCCTTTGATTTGATTATGTCGCAGATTTTGATCTGTTCGTCCATAGCTTTATCGGCGATCTGAATAATGCCGATCGCGTCGTTTGCGTTGCGAATTGCCTGTCCAAGCGCGTTGGCTTGGCTTCTTAAACTATCGGCGATCGCCATACCCGAAGAGTCGTCGGCGGCTTTGTTGATACGAAGTCCGGAGGAGAGTTTGCCAACCGATTTGTCAATTTCGCGGCTTGTAGTCGTCGAATTAACCTGCGCGTTCATCGCCGCGATGTTGGTGTTTATCTTTAAAAAGCCCATAACGTTTTGGCTCCTTGAGCGTTTTGTTGTCTATTCACAAGCAGTTTTTATTCCAAAACGTGAAACATCAAAAGAAACAAAAATCAAACCGATCGTTTCGTCTGTTAAGCAAAACCGCCGCCTTCAGTCATTCCCGTTACGGAGTGAAAGGCGCGAAGGAAGCGCTGATTCCTTAGTCGTTTGTGGGTCTTGAAATACGCATGGCTACGCCGTATTTGGATTCTCGCCTACGCGGGAATGACTGTTTATAGCGACATCCCCAATTTATCCTACTTTTTCTCCAATACCAACCAAAACAACCCGCATTGCAAGTGGTGTTGTGAGTGTAGCACAAATTATTAAAATATGCAATTTTGTGAAATCTAAGATTATTGCGATTTTTTGTTCTTTAAGTCGCTTCTTTGAGCCTTGCGTCGTTTGATTTTCCAAAATCGTAATTATCTAAAAAGGAAGCTCGTTTAACGTGTCGTCTTGGAATGTATTTGGCATACACGCCTAATGTGATAGCTAGGTTCTTATGTCCTAACAT
>JAISOU010000032.1 GCA_031275395.1 Helicobacteraceae bacterium
ATCGCTATCAAAGAAGATCCTAACAATGCCGTAAGCTACTACAGTCGCGGATTAACTTACGATAATTTAGGCGATTACAGAAAAGCGATCGCAGATTTCACGCAAGCGATCAAGATCGAGCCAAACTATGCGAACGCTTACTATAATCGCGGGCTTGCTTATTATAATTTAGGCGATAAAAGCAAAGCGATCGCGGACTGGACGCAAGCGCTTAAAATCGAGCCAAACTATGCGGACGCTTACGTCAATCGCGGAAGAGCTTACAAAGATTTAGGCGATTACAGAAAAGCGATCGCAGATTTCACGCAAGCGATTAAGATCGATCCAAACGATATAATGGCTTACAATAATCGCGCCGGTGCTTACGCTCTTCAAGAAAACTATAAAAAAGCGACGCAAGACGCAAAAAAAGCGTGCGAATTAGGCGATTGCAAAGCATTGAAAGCGCTAGGCGAAAATAATCTATCGCGCGATTGAAGCTATAAGTTGCGATCCGTTGTTTTGTTATAGGCAAATCTGTCGTATTCGGCTATTTCAGCGACTTTAGCGCGCGCTTCGTTAGGAACGCAAGGCGCAAAAGATCGCGTTAATAGCTACAAACGGTTTTTATCGAGCGCTTTTACTCTTTTTTTCGTTCGATCAGAGCGCCAAGCGCTTTTAATTTTTCTTCGATTCGTTCGTAGCCGCGATCGAGATGATATATGCGGTGAATACGCGTCTGTCCTTTTGCCGCCAATCCAGCCAAAACAAGCGCGCTAGAGGCTCTTAGATCGGTCGCCATAACGTCCGCGCCTATTAGCTCGGTTTTGCCCGCGATCGTCGCGGTAGAGCCGCGCAGCGTAATTTTCGCGCCCATTCTAGCAAGCTCGCCGACGTGCATAAAGCGATTTTCAAATAGCCGTTCCTCGATCGCGCTTACCCCTTCGGCTTGCGTGGCGAGCGCCATAAATTGCGCCTGCATATCGGTCGGAAAACCCGGGTATTCGGCGGTTACGATCTCGACGGGGCGAAGGCGCGGCGCGGGTTTGATCGTTATGAAATCCGCGCCAAACTCCATAACAAATCCCATCTCTTGTAGCTTATCCGTAACGGCGGTTAGATGTCGCGGGTTGGCGCGTTCGATCGTTACGTTTTCGCCCGCGAGCGCCGCCGCGCAAAGATACGCGCCCGTTTCTATGCGATCGGGAATAACGCTAATCGGCGGGATTTTTAGCGGCGCTCCTTGCGTCCCCGTAACCTCCACGACGTCGCCGCCAATACCGTCGATTTTAACGCCCGCGCTTTGGATCATCTCGCATAGTTGGACGATTTCAGGCTCTTTGGCGCAATTGACGATCTGCGTTTTGCCGCTTGCCAACGCCGCCGCCATAATCGCATTTTCGCTTCCCGTAACCGTGATTTTGTCAAAGACAATCGTCGCGCCTTTTAACCCTTGCTGCGCGATCGCGTGGATATAGCCCTCTTCGATCGCGATCGTCGCGCCTAGCTTTTCCATAGCTTTCAAATGCAGATCGACGGGGCGCTGTCCGATCGCGCAACCGCCCGGCAAAGACACGCGACATTCGCCAAAACGGGCGAGCAGAGGCCCTAAAACGAGTATCGACGCTCTCATCGTTTTAACGATGTCGTAGGTGGCGATCACGCGGTTGATTTTGCTTGTATCGACCGTAACGCGATCGCCTTCTAACTCGTATGAGCCGCCTAAAAGCTCCAAAAGTTTCAAAAACGTTTTCGCGTCCGTTACGGCGGGCAGGTTTGAGATTTTGACGGGGTTTTCGGCTAAGATCGTCGCGGCTAAGATCGGAAGCGCGGCGTTTTTCGCGCCGGATATTTTTAGCCTCCCGTTTAACTTTTTGCCGCCCGTAATTTCAAGACAATCCATAAAAATCCTTAGCGAAATTCGCCGTGATTGTGCCAAAAAAACGCTACAAAGCTAAAAATAACACTCCGAATATTCAAAATCGCTTAGCGCTACGCAGCTAACGCGAATCGGGTCTAATACGCGTTTTCGCTTGACAAACGGCGCGAAACGATCGGGAAAGTTTAGGATAAAAAGGACTTTCGTCGCGTCAAACCAACGGTACACCGTTAGTTTGCACGGCGTTTGTTCGCAACCTGTCGCTTCGATAAAACCCGACACGCTTACCCTTTTGTTTCTGATCGCGCCGCGATCGACGCGACCGAAAAAAATATCCTCCGTATCGGCGCTAAAGAGTAAGCAAGTTAAAATTAAACTCGAAAAGAGCGATTTCATAGAGATTATATCGGAAGGCGAAAGATGGAGTTTAATCAAGAGTTTAAATTGTCCGCGTCGATCCACCATTTGATCCTAAGCGAAAATGTCGTAGCGCTTTTGGATAACAAAAGGACGATTCACTTTCTTAGCCCCATCGACGGCAAAGCCTTGAGCGTTCAATACTTCGAGCAAAAGCAAGAGGGAGAGGAGCAGGAAGAAACCTACGCATACTTTCGCGGCGACGCTTCGGCGGGCGATTTCTTATGCCTTTACTTTCCCAAGCAGATAAAAACCGTCCTTTTTGAATACGACAAAAAAAGCGGGCAATATCTTAAAAAATCGGTTTTGGAGTGGTCGAGCGACGCGACGGAGATCGCCGCTTTTTCAAACGATTGCGCGCTGTTGGCAACCGGCGATAACGCGGGGCGAGTCTGCGTGTATCGGACGGATAACGGCAAACTTTTGACGATTGCGCCGCGATCGAGCGAGTATATCTCGGCGATCGCGTTTAACGGCGACGCGTCGTTAATAGCTTACTCAAGTTTTAAGAAAAATCTAACTATTTACGATCTGAACAGATTTACGATGTTATGCGATTATCTTAATAAAGAGGTAATTTGCGTAATCGCTTTTTTGCATCAATCCTCTTTGCTGATCGCGGGCGGCAGAGATAACCGCGTCTTTTTATTCGACGCGATTAGCGGATATATCGTTAGAGAGCTTGCGGTTACGATCAATTGGCCTATCGCGATCTATGTCGATCAGGACGATCAATTTTGTTTTGTTTCCGATAAAGCGGGTTACTTATATTTTATCGATCTAACGACCGCCGAACCCGATAAAGAATCTGTCTATAACTCCAAGCATATTATAGTGGATATAAAACGGCGAGGGGAATCGATCTATTTTTCGTTTGAAGACGGACGCGTAACGATTGTGGATATGGCGATAGAAAAGGAGAAATTCGCCGAAGCGATCGCCGCTAGAAATATGGCGGTTATGCACGAATTATCCCAAGCCGATCCGATCTTGAGGTTCAGCGCGGCGGGCTTAATCAACAGTATGGATTCGCAGTTTGAGGAAAGGTTTGCGAAAGCGACGGTAAATATAGGGCAAGGCAAGTTCGATCTAGCCAAAGAGGATATGGGCGATCTGCTTAGTTACCCAAACTATCTAAAGCGTTTTGAAGCGGTGATAAAGCACGCGGCAAAGGTCGTTACCTTTTGGCAGCTAATGCAATCGGGGCAATACTACGAAGCGTATCATTTGGCGAACGAGGGGGATTTTTATCGAAAATTGCCGCTGTTTAATATGCTTGAAGATCGCTTTAAGGAGCGCTTTAACGAAGCGGTGATAAACCTTAACGGCGAAAACCCCGATCCAAAAAAAGCCAAAGAGGATCTGGCGCTTTATATGAAAGTACCGATTAAAGAATCCGCGATTAAAAATATGCTAAAAAATCCGGAGATTTTTAAACGCGCCCTAAACGCCTATAATCGCAAAGATTGGCCTGATTTGGCGGGATTGATTGACAGGTTTAAGATGATCAAGGACGCGCCGTGCGCGATCGACTACCAAGAGATGATCAAAAAGGAGTCCGAAAAGTTTTTCGCTCTGATGGCGGCGGGCAAATTTGACGAGGCTTTTGAACCCGCAAAGTTCTTGAAAGAAAACGCTAAATCAGACGCGCCGACGCTTAAGATAGAGTTTGATAAATTAGATATTGTCGAGCAGTTTAGCCAAATCGTTAATAACAAACAGTATGGCGCCGCTATGCAAGCCGCGATAAGAAATCCGTTTTTAATCACCACAAACGCATATAAAAAATTGGATCAAATGTTATCTGCTAGGTTCAAAGCGGCGCACCTATTCGCCACGCAAAGGCAGTTTGAGGCGGTCGATAAAATGTTGCGTCCTTTTTTAACGAATCCTTTTTCGCAAAATCGCGCGATCGGTATCTATAAAACGCTTTATCTGGAACAGATCGACGCGCTGGGCGTTCAAATGCGTCAAAACCACTGGATTAACGCTCTGAAAAACTATATCTGCCGTTTTGGTTTGGACAGCGAGATCGAGCTTTTAGCCAAAAAGTTTGATCAGGAACGACTCCTAGAGCCTTTTAGAGAGTTCAAAACGCCCAATTTCCTGCGCTATCCTCTGATACCAAACGTCGTAACGACGCCCTTTGCAAAGCCAACCGCGAAACCAAAACCCGCATAAAAGACGTTTTGCTTAACTGTCGCTATGGTAAAATCCGCCTTTTATCCGCCAAAGGTTATTGATGATAAAAACGATTTTTACCAAGATTTTAGGCACGAGAAACGACAAGGAGCTAAAGCGCTACGGCAAACGGCTTGAGGCGATCAACAAGTTAGAGCCAAAATATGCCGCGCTGGACGACGAGGATTTGAAAGCGGCGTTTAACAGGTTGCGCGAAAAAGCGCAGGGCGGCGAAAGCCTAGACGATCTTTTAAACGATAGCTTTGCGATCACCCGCGAAGCCTCTAAGCGCGTTTTGAATATGCGCCATTTCGACGTTCAGATTATCGGCGGTTTGGTTCTACACGAAGGGCAAATCGCCGAGATGAAAACGGGCGAGGGCAAAACGCTTGTCGCTACGCTTCCAATCGCGCTAAACGCCCTAAGCGGCAAGGGAGCGCATATCGTAACCGTCAACGACTATCTAGCCAAACGCGACGGCGAAGAGATGGGCGTTTTGTATAACTTTTTGGGATTTAGCGTAGGCATTTTGACAAGCTCTTTATCGCTTGGCGCGGAGCGCGCTTTGGCTTATCGCGCCGATATTACCTACGGCACAAATAACGAATTTGGCTTCGATTACCTGCGCGATAATATGAAATACAGCCTAGAGGAAATGACTCAACGGGAGCATAATTTTGCGATCGTAGACGAGGTTGATAGCATTTTGATCGACGAGGCAAGAACGCCGCTAATTATTTCGGGACCCACAAACCGCAAAATGGCGCACTACGCGCAAGCCGACGAGGTCGCCAAAAAACTAGAAAAAGAAACTGATTTTACGATCGACGAGAAAAATCGCGTCGTAATGATTACCGATAGCGGCGTAGAAAAAGCGCAAAAACTTTTCGGCGTAGAAAACCTCTACGATCTAGAACACGCAATCTTAGCGCATCATCTCGATCAGGCGTTAAAAGCGCGTTATCTTTTTGAAAAAGACGTGCATTACGTCGTTAAAGAGGGCGAGATTGTGATCGTCGACGAGTTTACGGGGCGGCTTTCGACCGGAAGGCGCTATTCGGAAGGCTTGCACCAAGCGCTAGAGGCAAAAGAGGGCGTGGCGATCAAAGAGGAGAGCCAAACGTTAGCCGATATAACGTTTCAAAACTATTTTAGGCTTTATAAGAAACTTGCGGGTATGACCGGAACGGCGCAAACGGAAGCGAGCGAGTTTAGCCAGATTTATTCCTTAGAGGTTATTTCAATTCCGACAAACGTTCCGGTAATAAGAAAAGATTATAACGATCTGATCTATCGCACGGAAGCGGAGAAATACGAAGCTGTAATCGATCAGATCAAAACGCTGTATAAAAAGGGGCAACCGGTTTTAGTAGGCACGATCAGCATTGAAAAGAGCGAAGCGCTTTCTAAACGGCTGACCTCCGCTCATATTCCGCATAATGTTCTTAACGCCAAACAGCACGAAAAAGAGGCGCAAATTATCGCGCAGGCGGGTCAAAAAAATATGGTTACGATCGCCACGAATATGGCGGGGCGGGGCGTGGATATTAAGCTCGATAGCCAAACGAGAGAGCTAGGGGGTTTATTTATTATCGGCACGGAGCGCCACGAATCGCGCCGAATCGATAATCAGTTGCGCGGACGATCGGGTAGGCAGGGCGATCCGGGCGAAAGCCGTTTTTATCTTTCGCTAGAGGATAATTTATTGCGTATTTTTGGCTCTGATCGGATTAAAAGTATTATGACGCGCTTGGGCGTAAAACACGGCGAATATATCGAATCGGGAATGGTTACGCGCGCCGTTGAAAGAGCGCAAAAGAAAGTGGAATCTATGCACTTTGAATCTCGAAAACATCTTTTGGAATACGACGACGTAGCCAACGCGCAAAGAAAGCTCATCTACGCCTTTCGCCGCGAGTTGCTTCAAGAGAATATCGAGATCAAAGAGAAGATCGGCGAAAACATTGGCGTTTATCTTGAAAGGCTCTTTAACGAATGCGCGATCATAGACGGCTTCGCAAGCGCCGATTTTCTTTTAGACAAACTCTCCAAAACGTTAAGCGAAGAGTTAAAGATAGAGATAGAGATCGAGATCGACGGAAGGTTAAACGCCTCCGCGCTTCGTAAAGAGATCGAAGAGGAAGTAAGAAAAAATTACGAAAATAAAATGGCGGTAGTAGCGCCAGAACAGCGATCGGAAATCGAGCGGATTTTATATTTGCAAAATCTTGACGAACAGTGGCGCGAACACCTATATCAAATGGACGTGCTAAAAACGGGAATAGGTTTAAGAGGTTATAACCAAAAAGATCCGCTTGTCGAATACAAAAAAGAGAGCTTTATGCTTTTCAACGAATTAACGGCTAATCTTAAAATGACCGTCGTTAAAACCTTATTTGGAATCAGGTTTAGAACCCGCGACGAACAAGAGGCGATCAACCGAATGCGCGAGCAAATGCAAAAAGCCGCGAAAGAGGATTTGACCTATGCAAGCGCGTCGGGAGAAACTCCAAAGCCAAAAATTGAAAAGAAAATCCCGCGCAACGCGCCCTGCCCTTGCGGTAGCGGCAAAAAGTATAAAAATTGCTGCGGACTATCCGGGCCAAAACGCGGCGTTTTCGCGCCAAACGACTAAATGGCAAAAAGAGGTTTAGTCGGTTTTATCGTTAAACGATATCTGCGTTTCGATCCGGAGCAACCATTTATATCTATCGCGGCGATTTTGGCTTTTTTGGGCGTGGCGATAGGCGTTATGGTTCTGATCGTCGCTATGGCGATTATGAACGGCGTAAGTAAAGAGTTTAAGGATAAGTTATTTGTTATGAACTATCCCATAACGATCATTCCAAACTATAGAAAGACAATCGATCAATCATTTGTCAATCGTCTGCAAGAACAGTTTCCGCATTTACGCTTTAGCCCCTTTTTACGAGTCGGCGCGGTAAGCCGAAAGAGAGACGAAATGGAGGGCGCTTTCGTCTTTGGCGTCGATTTTGAAGCGGAACGAAAGATCAATCCTGTTTTTGATCGAGCTTTGACAAAAAACAGTTACGAGCCCTTCGAGGCGATCGCGGGCAAAGCCCTTATTGAAGAGTTTGCTCTTGCGAAAGACGAAAAACTGCTTTTAATTTTTACTCAGGCTCAGCCGGCGGGACTAGCGCTAACTCCTATTATGAAACGCTTTGCGGTAGCGGATAGCTTTGAATCGGGTTTGCGGGCCTACGATAAGACGTATTTTTACGCGCAATACGACGATCTGCGCGTAGTCTTGGGCGTTGAAAAAGGTAGGTATCACGGCGTTCATATCGACGCAAAAGAACCGATGAAAGAGATCGATAAGATCAAAGAGGCTATAGGCTATTACGCTAGCGCTAGGGGTTGGTGGGAAGGTAACGCCGGTTTTTTTGGAGCTTTGGAGGTAGAAAAACGCGCGCTTTTTCTAGTGCTAATGCTGATCGTTCTCGTCGCGGCGCTAAATATTATATCCTCGCTTTTAATGACGGCGTTAAACCGCCGAAAAGAAATAGCGCTTTTAAGCTCTTTGGGCGCTACTCCGCAAGAGATTGGCAAAATATTTTTCACGCTTGGCGCTTCGATCGGAATCGCCGGAATCGCTTTGGGATCGACGCTTGGCGGCGCGGCTTTATGGGCGCTGGATCGTTTTGATATTTTTGAGCTGGACGCGGCTGTTTACGGGTTTAGCAAATTGCCCTTAGATCTTCCGCCGATCGACTTTTTGCTTATCGTGATTGGGGCGTTCGCGATCGTGTTGCTTAGCTCGTGGTATCCCGCCAAAAAAGTCGCTCAAACCGATGCGCTCGATACGCTTAGAAACGAATAATGGTATATTAGGATAGCTAAGGATTTGGTATGATCTTGTTTAAATATATCGCGGCGTTGTACGCCGTTTTTGCGCTTTTAACGATCTTGCTTCTTAGCCCTGTTTGGATTAGGCGTTTGATCGTCAAAAAGGCGTTGTACGTCGTTTTTATGCTTTTAGCGATCTCTCTTCTTAGCTTTGCCGTTGTTAATGCCGCGCCGAATAACTTTTTCTACGGCGGCGATCTTAATCCGAATATGACTCCCGAAAACCTTGAGCAACTCAAAAGAGTTTATGGTTTAGACAAGGGCGCGATCGAGCGATATTTTTCTTGGCTTAAAGCTATTTTTCAGCTTGATTTTGGCGTTTCATTTACTACGGGCAAAAACGTCCGCGACGAGATTGTAGATAGGCTTGGCGTTACGATGGCGATTAGTCTTGTTTCTATGTTTTTTATTTTCGCCTTTTCGCTCTTGCTTGGTATTAAAGCCGCTTTAAGTAACGGCAAGCTTTTAGATCGAATTTGCAAGCAAGCCGCGCTGATTAGTTATGCGTTTCCTTCTTTTTATCTTGCGTTGCTACTTATTATGGTTTTATCGGTTTGGCTAGGTTGGTTTCCGATCGCCGGTTTGGAAAGCTCCGGCGAAAAAAGCGGCTTTATGCGTTACGCGGATATGGCGTGGCATTTAGCGCTTCCGATCGCGGTCGTCGTTTTGGGCGGTTTTGGCAGTTTGACGCTCTATATTCGCGCTTTGACGATCGAGATTATTAAAAGCGATTATATCTTTTACGCGCGCGCTAGAGGATTAAAAAGAGGCGAAATTATTCGCCGCTATATTTTGCCCAATTTATATCCGCCGATCGTTACCATTTTGGGCTTGTCTTTGCCCGGAGTGATCGGCGGAAGCGTAATATTGGAAAGCATATTTTCTATTAACGGAATGGGCTTGTTTTTTTATCAAAGCGCGTTAAGCCGCGATTACCCCGTAATTATGGGAATATTGATCATAGGCGCTTTTTTAACTTTGCTTGGTAATATATTAGCCGATTTAGTATTGATAAAACTTAACCCGTATTATCGTTTAGGAGCGCGAAATGATCGGTAACGTCCGAATAGAAAAGCTAACCGAACCGCGTTTTGTCGAGCCTTTGCGAGTCTTTTATACCGAAGACGGAGTCGATAAAAGCTGGGAGATGATCAGGGCGCACGATAGCGTGGCGATTTTGATTTATGATAGCGATCTGGATTCGTTCGTGATCGTTAAGCAGTTTCGCCCCGCAGTTTTTTTGCGAAACGACGACGGCTTTACCTACGAGCTTTGCGCGGGTATTTTGGATAAAAATAAATCCGAAGAGCTAACCGCGATCGAGGAGATCGAAGAGGAAACGGGGTATAAAATTACAGTCGATCGGCTTGAAAAGATCGCTTCGTATTACACGGTGGGCTTTGCGGGAAGTCGTCAAACGCTATTTTTTGCGAGCGTTCGGCAGAGCGAACGATATGGCGAGGGCGGCGGCGTAGATACGGAAAAGATCGAGGCTATTTTTTTGCCGCTTGACGAGGCGAAGGCTTTTATCTATGACGAAACGCGGGTAAAGACCTCTAGTCTTGCCTTCGCGCTTTTTTGGTTTTTTGAACGTGAAAGGGGAAAATATGCTTAACGATATTTTGCGCAAAGAGCAAAAACTGATTATGACGCAGCTTGGCGTTTTTGCGTGTCTGATAACGCTTCTTTTGGTCGTCGGCGCGGTGGTTTATAGCAAAACGAGCATTCACGATCGCGTCGACGCGATCGAACAAAAACAGAGCATAACCGGCGGTTTTCGCAACCTGCAACAAGGAGCGGAATAAAATATTGCGGCTTTAAGCGTTAAAAGCATAAAATCGTCGCTTTAATTGCGGTCGTGGCGGAATTGGTAGACGCACCGTCTTCAGGCGGCGGCGGGGCGACCCGTGGAGGTTCGAGTCCTCTCGACCGCACCATAAAGAAACAAGCGCCGCGAGCAAAGCGTTTCTTGATTTATTTAAGAGTAACGCGATCTACCAAGTCGTCGCCGTTTGAGCGCTTGATTTTCAACAAACTCCACGTAAATAATAACGCGACCATAATAGAATATATCGCCGTTATCCGACCATAACTGACAACGCTGAGAAGAGTGAATGTAAATATCTCCCCGATATACGATCCAAAGCGGGGTATTTTATCGTAAAAGATCGCTATAAACGTCCAGCATACGGGGTGGCTAAGAAATCCGCAAATTAAGCCGACAAAAACGGCGGAAAGATATGTAAATCGTCCCTTTATTTTAATGAGAGGTCGAAATATAAAATCGGTAAGAAATATGGCGAGCGAAGCAAAAATAAGAATGATAAAAAAGGATTTATATTCGTCGCCGGCGCTATGCCGGACGGCGCGAGAAGCGCGCCAAAAATCAGGTTTTGTTTAAGCGCGCGTTTCGTAGCTATTTGCATTTTATTCTCGCGACCCGTTTTGAGTTTTCTGGCTCTTTTTCATTTTAAGTTTCGCAAACTCCTGCATATCTTCAACCTGATCGTATTCGTCCATAATATCGACGTCTAAAAGCTGTTCGATCGCGTCTTCCAACGTAACTATTCCAGCCGTCTGCCCGTAGTTATCAACGACCAAAAAAAGATGTTCTTTGCGGCGAATAAACATATCCAACGCCTTAAAAACGGGGATATTTTCCGATATGCGAAAAATCGGCAACGCAATCTCCTCGATCGTTCGATCGCTATGTTCTAAAACCTCTTCCTCTAAGATTTTTTTGCTATGAACCACGCCGATCACGTCGTCGATATTTTGATTAAAAACGGGAATGCGCGATCGGATAAAAATATCCGATTTTCTCGCCGCGTCGCCGACTTTTATATCTTTTTGAAGCGCGAAAACGACGCTTCTGGGCGTTAAAATATCTTTTACCTTATCCTCGTTTAGCGTCATTAGATTTTCGATTAGATCGGCTTCCTTTTCGCGTACCGCGCCGCTCTGTTCGCCAAGCTCGGTCATCGCCAAAATCTCGTCGCGGCTAATCTTGTGGCTATGCGCGCTCTCTTTGCCGAACATTCTGCTAATAAGCGTGGCTAACAACGTAAATGGATAGGTGATTGTAATCAGCACGGCAATCGTCTTTGCCGAAGCGGGCGCAAGCGCCTTCCAATACCTCGCGCCAATCGTCTTAGGGGCAATCTCTGAAACGTAGAGGATCAAAAGCGTCAAAATCACAGACGTAAGCGCCATATATTTATCGCCAAATAGCTTTTGCGCCTCCGCGCCTACGCCAGCCGCGCCGATCGTGTGAGCGAAAGTGTTCAGCGTCAAAATGGCGGAAATGGATTTATCCACGTTCTTTTTGACCGCTTTTAGCGTCGTCGCGCCGCTTGGATTACTCTTATGGAGCGACTGAATATAGCTGTGCGTCGTGGATAACAAAACGGCTTCCAAAACGGAGCAAATAAATGAAATAACCAAAGCCAAAAAAAGATAAGCAAGCAAAAGCGTCATCAAGGTTTAACCTCGCGCCTACTATATGGGTCTGACAAGAATTTCCTTCCGTAAAGTTAAATGCGTAACTAGTATGATAAAAATGCAAGGCTTAAAGTAAGGTAAGACGGGCGCAAAAAAGCGTCGATTTTGGCGAAAAAATCAAAAAATCTCGCCCGCAACCGCGTAAAATCGGCGATCGGAAGCGGTTTTGACGTTTTTACCGACCAAAAACTTTCGGGAGATTTTCTCGCCTCGCTTAAGCGCAAAAATACGCGAAATCATCGATTATCCGCGCTTTCGTTACTTTAATTGCCCGCGCGATTCTAGCCAAAAGCGCCTCGCGCTTGCGAAGTTTTTTCGATTGTTCGATCGCCCAAGACGCCAAAAATCGCCGCCGTTTATTTTATTTACGATTTCACCGTAAAACGCCGCTCTAACTTCTAATTCGTCTATAACCAAGCCAAGTTTTCCGACGATTTTTTATTATCGGGGCGTTCGCGCCGTATAAAGTTTGCGTAGATTGATCCGCAAACTCCGCTCAAAGGCAATTAACGCTTTTTCGCTCTTTTATGCTCCTCTATATAGTATTCGCGCCGGCGCGCTTTTTTCATTTATTGGCTTTATCGATCAGCTGTTAAACAACGCGCTTAAAACGCTTGCGTCTTCGCTTTTTGCCTCTTTAGACGCGCCGTCAATCTCTTGCAACTCTATTTCGTATCCCGTTAGCATAGAGGCGAGGCGAATATTTACGCCCGCTTTGCCGATCGCTTTCGCTTTTTGCGCCGATTCAATCATAACGGTCGCCTTGTTCTCCTCCGCGCAGATGACCTTGCTAACGGTAGCGGGACGCATTGCGCGGGCAATAAACTCTTCAGGACGATCGGAGTAGTCGATCGCGTCTATGCTTTCGCCGTTTAGTTCGCCGCCAACCGCGTTTATTCTCATACCTCTAGCGCCGACCGTAGCGCCGACGGGATCGACGTATGGTTTATGGCTTAAAAGCGCCACTTTTGCCCGTTCGCCCGGTATTCTTGCGCACTTTTCAATCGTGATCGAGCCGTCCGCGATCTCTGGCACTTCCAATCTTAATAGCTCCTCTAAAAACTTTGGCGCTGTGCGGCTTAGCTCGATCTTAATGCCGTCTTTTATGTTCATCGTTACGCGGCGCACGACGGTTTTGATCGTTTCGCCGACCTTAAACTTTTCGCCTTTGATTCGGTTTTTCTTGGGTAGGACGGCGCGAACCTCGCCAATTTCGATATAGGTGTTCTCCTCGCCGTCGATTCGCTCTACCACGCCATTTATCAATTTGCCGACTTTGGATTTGTAGTTTTCATACACCGCGTTTTCGGTAACTTTTTGCAAGGCGCGTTCCAATTCGTGATGAAGCGCCATCGCGGCGGTGCGCCCAAACGCCTCCAAACCGATCTCTTTTTTTAATTCGTCGCCTACTTCGGCTTCCTCGTCTATTTTTAGCGCCTCTTTTAAGCTGATCACGCCGTATTTTTCTTCGGTTTTAAGCCGTTCGTCGTCGTTTGCCACGACCTCGATCTCCTGATATAGGCGGTAGGCTTTTTTCTCGTCGTCCAATATCGCGTCAAACTCTAAACGCTGTCCCAATACGCGCTTGGCGCTGTTTATGTAGGCGATCTTCAAAGCGTCGCGCACGGTTTGCGTATTCAGCCCCCGCTGGTTGGCGATCGAGTCGATAACGTCTAAAATTTTTTCCAAATAGGCTCCTTCTTTTTTGCGTTCAAACGCATTTTTAGGCAAAAACGCTACAATACGATCAATCATTATACAAAAAGGCGTATTCAAGATGGAACTCAAACTCGCAAGGACGGAGCTAAACGCAAAGCCAAAATCCATCGCGTTTGAAAGGCTGATAGAAGCGCTAAAGCAAAACGACTCCGCCATTTTCTATTTCGACAAAAGCAATTCGCACAAAGATTTGATGGAAGCGATCAAGGAATTTGAAAACGAAGGATTGACCGTCTATTTCAAAGAGATACGCTACGGTCTTGATCAAGA
The DNA here is from genome assembly GCA_031275395.1 of Helicobacteraceae bacterium. Taxonomy (GTDB): domain Bacteria; phylum Campylobacterota; class Campylobacteria; order Campylobacterales; family SZUA-545; genus JAIRNH01. The sequence continues at coordinate 13,814 of JAISOU010000032.1, forward strand.
GGATTACCTCTATCAGATCCACGCCCTCTAAAAGCTCGTGCCGAAAGTCTTTATAGAAACGCTCGGTTGCGCGATGAACGAGCGCGACAGCGAGCTTCTTTTTGCCGAGTTGCATAGCAAAGAGGGCTACGAGAAAGCGCAAAAGCCCGAAGAAGCCGATCTGATTTTAATCAATACCTGTAGCGTGCGCGAACGCCCGATCAGCAAGCTATTTAGCGAGCTTGGCGCGTTTAATCTGCTCAAAAAACCGACCGCCAAGATCGGCGTTTGCGGTTGCACGGCTTCTCATTTAGGCGCTTCGATCTTTCGTAGAGCGCCCTACGTCGATTTTGTCTTAGGCGCGCGCAACGTTTCAAAGATTACAAAGGCGGTTAGCGAACGGCGCGCGGTCTATATCGATACCGACAACGACGATAGCGAGTATCCGTTCGCAAACTACCGATCAAGCAAATATCAAGCGTTAATCAACATATCGTATGGTTGCGACAAGCAGTGCGCCTATTGTATCGTGCCGCACACGCGGGGCAAGGAGGTTAGCATTCCGCCGAAACTCGTTTTGGACGAAGCGAAAAGAGCGGCGGATAGCGGCGCGATCGAGGTTGTTTTGTTGGGGCAAAACGTCAATGGCTATGGCGGTCGTTTTGCCTCGACTAGCGATCCGATCGGCTTTTCCGAACTTCTTGAAAAGATCAGCCTGATCGACGGCTTGAAGCGTATTCGTTTTCAATCGCCGCACCCTTTGCATATGGACGATCGCTTTTTGGGGGTTTTCGCCGACAATCCTAAAGTGTGCAAACATATGCATATGCCGCTTCAAAGCGGATCGAGCCGCATTCTGAAAGCGATGAGGCGCGGATATACGAAAGAGCGCTTTTTGGAGTTGGCGGCGAGAGTGCGCGAGGTCGCGTCGGACGCTACGATCTCGACCGATATTATCGTAGGTTTTCCGAACGAGCGCGACGAGGATTTTGAGGAAACTTTAGAGGTTATGAAAGCGGTTAAGTTTGAACAGCTCTTTTCGTTTAAGTTTTCGCCGCGCCCTATGACCGCCGCCGCCAAAATGGAAAACCAGATCGACGATGAAACGGCTTCGGCGAGGCTTAACGTCGTCCAATCGCTCTACAAAAAACGCCTCTACGAAGCGATGAACGCGCAGATTGGCAAAACGTTCGAGGTTTTTTTAGAACCCTCAACCGACGGAACGGGACTTTACGGCAAGGCGCATAACTTTTACGCGATGAGAATCTTAAAAGGCGAAGTCGGAACTTTTGCGCGCGCAAAAGCGATTGCGATCGAACGCGGCGCGCTAAAGGGCGAAATTATCGCCTAAGCTTTTCGCAAGCCAAAAAACCCGACGTATTCGTAAATCTTACGCATTTTTGGCAAAGCTAGCAAACGCCGCTATTCCCGCGTCCGACGGTTTTGTTTGGTTTCAAGCAATAATTAAACTGTCGGCGGGCGCGGATAGGATTTTTGGAGAGCGGCGCAACGCTCGTTAAGCAGATCGAGCGATTTTCTTAAACGCGATAAAAGTTGCAACGAAGATATATGGCTGTCCATAGTCTGAATCGCTATATCTTCGGAAAGGCTTATTTCGTTAATGAATTTTTCTTTTTCTTCTTCCGCAAGCGCGAGATTCTTAACGCTTCTTATTGCAATATCGGAAGCCTCGCTTATTCTTTGCACGATCCGATCGCTACGATCTAATATATCGTTCGATCTGTCTTGAAAATTGCTCATATTATCTACTAAAACCGCCAAGTTTTGACCGATCTGCTCAAAATCGTTTATATTGTAAAAATCCGCTGATTGCTCCGTATTGATCTCCGCGCCGATTTTCATCTGCTCCAACTCTTTTGTTCTGATAATAAAACGATCGAAAATCCGTTTAGTTTTTATGTTATACGCGATCGCCAGAAAACCTAATACCAGCAAAAGCGCGACGCAAATTAAGCGCGCATAGTATAGTTTTATATTCGCCGCCGCCGACTCCATTTGGATTTCGTTTATCACGCGCTCTATTTCGGTTAGAAGCGCGCCGCTTTGCATACCGATTCGACCTAACGCCAACACGGCCAGATCGGAGTTTTTAATCAACTCGTTTATCTCTACGGAATAATCGCGCCATGCGGCGGCAATTTCCTTGATTATTACATAAACTTCCGGATATTTTTTATAACGCGGTTCGCCAAGCGCCATTTTAACGCCCTGATCGTAATAGTTGCTGATTTCAGATAAAGTTTTTATATCGTTTTCGCCCCAGTGATCTTTATTGCGTTCTGATTCTATCGCCAGATCGTGCGCTAACGATTTTAGATTGTTCGCCGCTTCTATATCCTGTTGTTTCAGGTCGCGGGAACTTATAGAATTAACGAGCGAATCTCCAAGCGCCATCATTTTGACGCTTTGTCTGTTTAACTGCAAAGCGGCGGACTCGATCTTTGTTTTAGCTTCCAAAATAGCGCGAACGCTTGCGTTATAATCGATCCATTCTTTCGTAATTCGTTCCAGCCGCGCCGTCGCCTTATTGCTTTGCGTCGGTTTGAAGCCGCAAGTTTCGTCGCCAAAGCGCAAGCGGTCTAGCCCCTCCTGAAACTCGATCGAAGCGATCTCTAACTCTTCAAAATTACGTCGATCCTGCGCGAATAAAGCGTAAGCCTCTTTTGCGATCTTTTGCGAAAGCATACGTTCGCGCTCTAAAACGTCGCTTGTGAAACTATCCGCGCTTCCTTTTTTATTTAATAAAATCGCGGCAACCAGAAACGCGCCCGCGCAGATTACGATAGCCAAATTGACGGCGATCAGACGTTTAATGATGTCTTGATCCACCTCAAGCTCCTATGTTTCGTAAATAGCTCTCAGCTTATCGCGATCTTTAATCGTCGTAACGCCGCCTTTCTCCTCTATAATACCCTCTCTTTTGATCTTTGTTAGTATCCTAGAGAGCGTTTCTGGCTGAATGTTTAGCATATAGGCAATCTCTTGCTTTTTATATGCGTTAAAATCGTCCAGTTTAGTAACTATCATATTAGCGACTTTCGCCGCGCTATCATAGACTAAATCGCGCGAAATAATATGCTTTAGTAAAAAGAATCGTTCCGCAAACATTTTATATAAAAAGTGTTCGATCTCCCGATTCTCTTCGCATAGAGCGTCCAGCCGATCTCTCTCGGCGTAAGCGACTAACGAATCGCCTATACTTTCCACGTTGCTAAAATAGCGTAACATAGTTTCTTCCGACCGCGGAGAATATAAAGTGATCAGCCCACTTTCGTTTTGCCAAAAGAGAAATATCTCGTTGTCAAAACGATTAACCTTATATGATTTAACGCGACCATGCACCAGAAAATATATCCGATCCATAGTTTCGTTCTCATAAAAGAGTATTTCTCCGCTATGTAGCTTCTTTGGCTTTAACAAACTTAACAACGCCGTCCGATCTAATTCGCTAAGCGATAAAAAGAGCGGGCAAGTTCTCATCGTTTCAATACTTGACATAAACGTACCGCCATGTTTTTTCATATTATATTGCCTTGCCTCATAATTTTGCTTTGATACAAATCAACCTTGAACAAAATCTCCTCAAACCAGCTCGTCGTATCCGTTTGAAATTGGCATTCTACGATCTCTGCCAAAAGCGCGATCGCTAATTTTTGCGCCGACGGGCGCTTGAGCGCGTTTGTATTCGTTACGCTGAACAAGAGCGATGATTTTGCGCGTAATCTGCGGGTCGTAGCCCTTCGCGTCGATCTCGCTTAGGCTCAAATCCTCTTCTACATATAGCCTAATCAGCTCGTCCAATAACTCGTAATCGGGCAACTCGTCAGAATCTTTTTGATTTTCGCGTAGCTCCGCGCTGGGCGGTTTCGTCAAGACGTTTTGCGGTATTGCCGCGCTTATAGAGTTACGATAGCGGCAGAGATCATAAACTTTGGTCTTCAAAACGTCCTTGATCGGCGCGAAACCGCCGCACAAATCGCCGTAAAGCGTCGAATAGCCAACGCTCAATTCGCTCTTGTTACCCGTCGAAAGGACAAGATAGCCAAACTTATTGCTAAGCGCCATTAGTAACGCGCCGCGAATACGCGCCTGCAAGTTCTCTTCGGTTAGATCGCGCGCCCTACCCCCGAATTGCGGCTTAAGCGCGTTTTCAAAGGCGAACATCAGCGCGTCGATCGCTATCGTTTCCGTTTGAACGTTCAGATTTTTCGCAAGCTCCAAAGCGTCCGCGACGCTTTCCGTCGAGCTATACGGCGAAGGCATTAAAACGCCAAGTACGTTTCCGCAATCTAAAGCGTCGGCGGCGATCGCGGCGCACAAGGCGCTATCCACCCCGCCGCTTACTCCCAAAACCGCTTTTGTAAAGCCGTTTTTACGGGCGTAATCTTTAAGAGCGATCTTCAGCGCCGCATAGATCGCCGCGTCTTGCTCTAACGGCTGCGTCGATCGCGGCGTTAAGGGCGGTTTTTGGCGATCGGCGGCGTTTAGCTCGACTTCATTTGTTTCGCTAGGAACGCCGCGACGCATTGCGCGGACGCGCCCATCTTTTACGCGAACGCGAAAGCTATCTTCTAAATCCAAATCGCAAACAAGCAGATCCTCCTCGAAACTCTTAGCCAGCGCCGCTCTGTTTCCTCGCGGATCGTAGATCGCGCTCGCTCCGTCAAAAACAAGCTCGTCCTGCGCTCCGACTAGATTGACGTAGAGAATAAACGATCGCAGATCGCGCGCGCGCGAAGAGAGCAGATCGCTTCGCGCCGCGTTTTTGGAGGCGCTAAACGGCGAAGCGTTAATAACGATAAGTCCGTCGAGAGCGCACAGCGTAGAATCCAACGCGCCGTTCCAAAGATCTTCGCATATCAAAACGCCCAATTTGAAACCGCCGATCGATAGCGTAAGATTACGATCGCCCGCCGCAAAGTAGCGCTCTTCGTCGAAAACGCCGTAATTTGGCAAACTTCGTTTGCGGTAGATCGCCTTGATCTCGCCGTCGTCGATCACGGCGGCGGCGTTAAAAATATCCGTTTTACGATCGACAAAGCCTACAATCGCGGCGATCTCTTTTGCTTCGCGGGCGATCGTTTTGATCGCCGCTTCGTTTTTGGCTATAAAATCGGGCTTATACAAGAGATCTTCGGGCGGATAGCCCGTAACGGCAAGCTCGGGAAAGACGATCAGATCGACGCCAAGCGCCCTGCCCTCTTTGATTTTCGCAACGATCTCTTCCGTATTTCGCGCCGTATCGCCCACGACGGCGTTTATCTGCGCTAAGGCGACGCGAAAGTCGCCCATACTACAAGCCGATATCTAGCGCGACGCAGTTGCGCCCGCTCTTTTTGGCTTTGTAAAGCGCGAAATCGGCGCGTTTAACAAACTCTTCGACGCTCTCGCCCTCTTTTAACTCCGCCACGCCAAAGCTACAAGTGATTCGTCCGATCGACTCGAAAGTCTTACTCTCGATCAAAACGCGGAGCTTTTCCGCAATCGCGCTCGCGCCGCCTAGATCGCTCCCGGGAAGTAAAATCGCAAACTCTTCGCCGCCTATGCGCGCAAAAATATCGCTCTTTCTGATCTCGCCTCTAACGAGCCTCGCGATCTCGACAAGCGCCATATCTCCGGCGCCATGTCCAAAGTTGTCGTTGATCTCTTTGAAGCGATCGACGTCAAGACTGATGATCGACACCGCTCTTTCGCTCCGTTTGACGCATATTTCGCGGGAAACTTCGTCGTCAAACTTTCTGCGATTGAAAATCTTGGTAAGCGAATCGGTCAGCGCGTCGCTAAGCGCCCTTTCGCGCTCTTTGGCGATGCGTGTAATGTCGGCAAACGACGCGATAATCCAATCCTTTTGGTCGATCCGATCGGCTTTAACGACAAAACTACCGCTCTTTGCGTTATCTTTTAACGACCTCATTCTTACGATGCGACTACGCTCTTTCGTTTTGGCAAGCTCCGCGATCCATTTGGTATATTTTCGATTCGGATCGCCTTTGGAAAATAGACGCTCAATCAAGCAATTCGCGTTAAAGCTCTCTATATCAGCTTCGCCCGCGAACTCCAAAAACGCGCGGTTCGCATAAACAATCCGTTCTTCTTGTAAAACCAACATCATTACGGATACGTTGTTTAAGATTTTTTCGTTAAGCGCGCCTTGCGCGTAGCCGCCGCGTTTTGTTAAAATCTGGCTTCCAATACGGCGCACCGCCCGCGCAAGCATATCGGTCGAAACGGGCTTTTTCAGGTAGCAATCAACTCCTAGATCGATCGAGCGCATAAGAAAGTTTTCGTCGCTAAAAGCCGTAGTTACAATCGATCTGGCTTTCTTGTCGCTCTCTTTGATCCGCTCGAGTAGATCTAGCCCGTTCATATTGGGCATTCTCACATCGACGATAACCAGATCGGGATGATACTGCGCGTAATAGACGAGTCCGCCTTCGCCGTCGCTCGCCTCGTATAGCTCCTTGACGCGGCGGCGTAAAAAACCGCCGACAACCTCTCGCGTTTGCGCTTCGTCTTCGACGTATAAAACGCTAATATCGAGAGGCGCTTCGGTTTCGGTCATGATTTTGCTACGCGTATAACTTCCTCTAGCGTAGTTTCTCCGCTAGCGACCTTGCGAAGCCCGTCGGAGAACATTTCGTCGAAGCCCGCCTTTCTCGCTTCGCTTATAATCTGCGATTTCGCCGCGTTGGCGACGATTAAACTCGCGATGTTTTCGTTAATCTCCAGCACTTCGCTGATCATAGTGCGTCCTGCGTAGCCGCTCATTCCGCACTTGGGACAACCTTCGCCTTTATAAAAAGTAATCTTGTTAAGATCGACTTCCGCAGGCGCCATATGTTTGATCCGCTCTATTAACTCTTTGGGGTATTTGACCTCTTTTTTGCAATGAGCGCATATTTTTCGTACAAGCCGCTGCGCCTGAATCGCCACAACCGACGAAGCGAGCAAAAACGGCTCTACGCCCATATCGGTTACGCGGGTAATCGCGCTTGGCGCGTCGTTGGTGTGAAGCGTGGTGAAAACTAAGTGTCCCGTTAGCGCCGCTTGGATCGCGATCGAGATCGTTTCTTTGTCGCGCGACTCGCCGATCATGATAATATCGGGGTCTTGGCGCAAGATCGAGCGTAAAGCGCCCGCAAAGGTCAGCCCCGCTTTTTCATTAACCTGAACCTGCTGGAGCATCTCCATACGATACTCCACTGGATCCTCAACGGTGATCATCTTATGCGTTACGCTTTTGACCTCGTTAAGCGCCGCGTAAAGCGACGTAGTTTTACCGCTTCCCGTCGGGCCTGTAACGAAAACGATCCCGTCGGGTCTTCGCATAGCCCTACGGAAACGTTCTAGGTTGGCGGGCGTGAAACCCATCTCGTCGAGGCGAACAAGCGTTTTACTCTTGTCCAAAATCCGCATAACGATCGATTCGCCATGAGCGATCGGTAACGTGGAAAGACGAAAGTCAAACTCTTTGTTATCGACCGTAAAGCTAAAACGCCCGTCCTGCGGCTTGCGCCTTTCGCCGATATCGAGATCTCCTAGAAGTTTAATACGCGAGCTTAAAGGCGGGTAAAGATCGGATTCAAAAACGAATTGCTCGGTCAAAACGCCGTCGATACGCACGCGCACAAGACAGCTATTTTCGCTCGGTTCGACGTGAATATCGCTTCCCCTCCGAAACACGGCCGTTTTAATGATGATCTCGATTAGACGCATAACCGCCGATTCGCCGTGCGCGTTTGCTAGCGTTACCTCCGCCGCGCCAGAAGCCATCTCCCTGCGGATTTCGTTTAACGTAGAGCGAAGCCCCTCTTGCGTTTCAATCCGCGCCACGATCCTCTGCACTTCGGATTGCGCGGTGATTGCGAGAATTAAAGGTTTGTCGGGAAGAGCGCGTTGAACCGCGTCCTGCGCCGCAATATCGAGCGGATCGACGAAAGCGATCAGATAACCGTCGATCTCTTCGCGCACGGGAACGATCGAAAAACGTTTCAGGGCGTTGACATTGAGTTTAGAAGCGAGCTTCATATCACCCTCGAACGTGCCCGGCTCAAGGTATTGAACGCGCATTTGCTCCGCTAAAGTTTTTAGCACCTTCTCTTCGGATACAAGCCCTTCATCGACGATGAGTTGCCCTAATTTACGCCTTTTGCTATCGTTTTTTTGCAAATCAAGGACGCGATCTAACTCCTCTTTTGTGATTAGTTCCGCGGCGACTAAAACGTCGCCAAGCTTAACCTTTCTAAAACTACTAACAGAGTAATCCATAGCGCGCTCTTACCAATATAGATGTTGGGCGACGAGCGTTCCGTCGCTGTACCTGCGAATACGCACCTTGAAGCGCCCGTTTTCGGTAATGCTATCGAGCAAAGCCTGATCGGTTCCTAGGTCGATCATATAAGAGCCATCGTTGCGTTTTTCATATTTGCCCCGCGCGTAGGCGTTGAAAACCTTAGATATGATATGCGGCGTGTCTGGCAAATAGGTATCGCCCAGATCTACGCCGTCGGCTAACGCCTGATAGAGTAGCTTTTTTTGCAACGCGACGCTCAGAATATAACTCGCGTTTTGGCGGTTGCCGGGAGTTTCGCGCATATAGATACCCGCTAGCGCGGCGTAGTCGATATAGTCGCTATTTAAGCAGGCAAAGCCGTAAGCGTTGAGAAACGTTTCGTCGTTTTTGTAAGTCCGCGCAATTTTCGCGCCCTCTAAACACGCCTTTTCGTATTCCTTTTTTTGATAAAGTTCGAGCGTCTTATCCGTCGGCGACGCCGCATAGAGCGAAGCCAAAGTAAACGATAAAATAATTAGAAGTCTCATCTTGTTCCTCCGTCTGATTCAATCTGTAAAAGTAAAGCGCTAAGACGAGCCGACGATCGCGCGTTAAGATAGCCTCTTAGCGCGTTGATAGCGCGATCGCGCGCGCCCAACTTGTAGCTTGCCTGCGCGAAAACCGCCCAACTGCGCTCGTCTTTTTCGTTCAGCTCGTTTGCGCGTAAAGCCCAAGAGTAGGCTTTTTGAAAATCGTTTTGCTTCAAGTAGGTTTCCGCAATATCGACCGCTTTAGAGTAAGTAGGTTGTCTATTAAAGGCGTCTTCTAAATCTTTTAGGGTAGAAACTTTCGACATAGAAACGTTTGCGCCTCTTGTCGTCGGTTGCGAATAATTTTGCGACGATCGAACGATCGGAGAAACGTTTTGTACGGGCGGGGGCGAAGATTCGGCGATCGCCAACGCCACGCGCCGATCGAGATCGGTGATAAAATCGTAATTGGCGCTAAGTCTCATCTTTGGTTTAGTCGGAACGTAACGCTCCGCTTTTGGCGAACTCGCAACCTCGATCGGCAAAGTCGGTTGGCTCTCGACCGCGATTGGTTGCGTCGATTGATTTACGGATTCGCGCGGAGTTTGATCGGGCGTTTTTTGCTCGATAGGTTTTGGATCGGATACGATTACGCCCCCGCCGCTAACGACCGTTTGCGTCTGCTCTTGCGCTTCAATCTCTTTTTCGCCCAATAAAAAATAGACGACCGACGCGCCCGCTATAAGCGTTACGACAAACAAAGAGGCGGTTTTTAGTATTTTTTTTGTCTTATAAATAATCCAGCTTCGTTCAAGCCGATCGATTCTATCCATTTAGAACATTCCTAATTCAATCGCCGCCATCTCGATATATTTATTGGAAAAACGTCTCGGCAGTTTATGCGGTCTGTTTTGCTCGTAATCGTCCAATAGATCGAAAAAACGGTTCATCAGTCTGTTTAGATCGCGCAGGTTTCCGCGCGTAAGATCGTATATTCTATCAAAGTTTGCCTGACTAAAACGTTCGTAAAACTCGGAAAGCTCGCCAAGCAACAGCTTGGTTTCGATAAATCGCGGAACTTCGGCGGGCTCGATCGGGGAACAGTCGATATTTTCAAAGGTGCGCGTTCGGAAATGCTCCTTTGCCAATACGTCTTCTTGATCGACGCGGTGAACTACGACGACAAAGCGAAAAACGCCCTCGTTTGAAAGCATTCTGATCCACTCGAGACGATCCTCGTCGTAAAGTTGCGCTTCGTCAAGTAAGATATAGATCGGCTTAATCTCTCCTTCGCTAAAAGCGGCGATAAGCCCGTGCATATCTTTCGATTTGACGGTCTTGCCATAGAGCGATTTATATATCACAAAAAGCTGTTCGTTCGTAAAAGTCGCGCTCGAATAGAAAAACATCGGATATCGATCGCGCTGATCGTGATAGAAACGCCTCAACACATAGCTTTTGCCTGTGCCGGGCGTTCCCGTGATCAGTAAGATTTTGAATGGGTTTTTGAAAGCGTTTTCAATTCGGCTATAGACCTGACTTGTGCGCGTCAAAAGGACGTAATAAGAGTTGCTTTCGCTATCCTCAAACAACGTCCTCGCGCGCGCATAGAGCCTATCACTCGTCATCAAACTCTTTCAGCTTGGGTTCTCTATTAACCTGAACCTCTTTGATAGATTCAAGCATAGATTCGCTAAAACCAAGCGCTTTAAGCGACGGTTGCGGTTTATTATCCACAACGATGCTAGGGGTAAGCACAAACACAATTTCGCGATTCGTTACGCTCGTCGTTTTGGAGCCAAACAGCTTGCCCAAAAAGGGAATATCGCCTAACAACGGGATTTTATTTTCATGCACGTCGTTACGAGTGTCAATCAAACCGCCAAGTACAATCACGTCTCTATCGCGCACCCGCACAACCGAGCTAATTCTGTGGCTTTTAGTGTCGGGCGCAATTTGACGCACGCCGAATATATCGTTGCCTAAAGTGTCTGTACCAATAAGCGGAGGTTTAATGTCATTCTCGCGCACCAGATCGCTAAAAGAGGGGTTTAACCGTAGCGTAATATAGCCGTCCTCGTCAATCTGCGGCGTAATATCCAAAAGCACGCCGACAAAAAGCGAATCGTTCTCGGCGCTCTGCGTCGAAGAACCGCTGGAACTACCCGAAAGCGTGGTGCTAGATAGCGTTTGGTAGTTAAGATTCCTACCGACGCTAATCAGCGTGGGCTGATTGTTCATCGCAAGCACTTTAGGATTGGATAGCGACCTTGTTTCGCCCTGCGTCTTTAAGAAGTTAAACATTCCCGCAGCGTTGAACCTTACGCCCCCGCTAAAGATAAACCCTTTATCGACGGTTCGATCAGACGTATGTTGAGTCCACGCGTCGTTGTAATGGTAATTGCCAACAGTACCACCGCCGCTACTATCGCCAAAGTTAATCGACAGCGCCGACCAATCGATACCGCTGGTATTCTCATCCTCTAAGAGAACTTCGTAGATCTGAACGTCGATTAACACCTGCTTTTTAAGCGAAGTAAGGAGCTTATCAAGGTATTCGCTAACGCGATCGATCTGACGACGCGTCCCCGTTACCGAAACCAAACCGCTGGTAGGATTGACGAACACGGAGTTTTTCGAACCCGCCACCGCGCCGTCTTCGGGACGGTTTAAAATAGAACCGATCTCCTCGCCAAGCGTCGTCCATAGATCAAACTTCTCTTCGGTCTTGATTGTAGTCGTGCTATCGCTACTGGAGCTATCCGACCCAGACGAGCTACTGCTACTACCCGTAGCGGTGCCAATTTTAACGTCTGCGCTACTCGATCCAGAGCGGCTGTTATTAACGAAATCCACTCTGAACAACCGCGTATCCAAATAACGAATAGTTAGCAGATCGTTAACAAGCGTTCCGTGCAAATTCGCTCTCTGCAAGAAGAAATCGACCGCCTCGTCGGCGCTAACCGCGCGTAGGGTTACATAACCGATCTGCGCCGATTCAAACTGCGCTTGAGTCCCCTCCCCTTCAAGCGAAAGCGATAAATCGCACTCGTCAATAATCGACAAGAGCGCGTCTTTAAGCCCGATCGGCTCCTTGATCGACACGTCAAATCTTTCCCCAGGGCAAGCCGCGTATGTTGCGACCGCCAAAGCGAACGCAATAGTCAATGCTCTCAGCGCTCTCATTTTCATCCACCTACCTTCACGATGTATTTGTTTTTCTGCGCGCCGTCGTTTAACGATAGCGCCTTTCTTGCTTTGCCGTTGATTAAGATCACGGAATCAACCAACACTCTTTGAATCCTCCAACCGCCAACGGTCGTTTCCCCCGCCTTCTTCCACTCGCCGTTAATTAACGCCCTAGTCCCTATAACCGATTCCAACTTCGGCTCTTTGGGCGCCGCTACCGCCACGACGGGAGCGCCCCCCTCGTCGAGTCTTGGCGGATAGAAAAACGGATTGCGAAAGAACGGCAACTCGGGACGATTCGCTTCCGCGATCTCCGTCATCTGCGATTCTACGATCTCAATATCCTTTGGATCGGGTTGCGCGGCGCCAAAAACCAACGAAGCGCCTAAAACTAACAGAACGATCTTTTTCATCTTAGCCCCCAAAGTACGCTTTTAGCCTTAAACGCCACGCGATTTTCCTCGTCGATTTCAAGCGATAACGCCTCGATCGGCGTAATCTTTTCGCTCGCCTCGACCAAAAAGAGATAACGAAGTACGGAGGTAAAACCGCCGCGCCCGTTAAGATCAACCGACATAACGGGATTGAAGCCGGGTTTCTCCGCTTCGACTACGTTCTCCTGAACGAGAATCGAAACTTGGTAATCCGTAGCTTTTTGGGTAACAAAGTCCAAATGTTGCGCCCACTCCAACCGCGTAAAGAATAGGTGATCGAGCTCGGTTAAACGCGATTGGATATAAGCTTCGGTCGCCACAACGCGTTCAATGTTGTCTTGTAATAATTGCGTTTCGACGCGCAATCGCTCGACCTCTTGCAATCCGCCGCTTTGCCTGAAGTCTTCGATCTCCTTATAATTTCTCTCATAAATCGCTCGCTTTTCCACGCTAACCTTCTCGACCTTTGGAATGACAAACTTCCAGTCTCCCAGTAAAAGCAACGCGGGAATCGCAAGGGCGATCAGATAAAGCTCGTTTGACTTGCGAGATTTCAGCCAATCGTCTAGCCGCGTAACCAAAGAGTCAAACTTGGCTCCCAGTCCTTCATTTTTGGCGCTCATGGCAACCTCACTTTCAGCTCGGCGGTAAACGCGCCGTTTTCGCCTTTAACAATCTTGTTCAACTCGGGTTGATAGTTGTCTTCGGCTAACCGTTCAAGCAATTTGGTAATTTGGGTGTCGCGTCCCGCTCTAATCTGCGCCGCAACGCCGCGTCCCTTCATATCGATCGATACAAGACGCACGCTTAACTCCGTTAGCCGTTCAAACAAACCCGCCAAACCGGTCGCCGCAGGTTGCGACAAAACGCGCATCTCGTGAACTTTGGTAAGCAGTCCTTTTGCGTCGTTTAGTTTAGTTTGCTCGGCTTGTAGTTGCGCTTGCAACGTATCGCGCTGCCCGATAAGCATCGCTCGCTCGCTCTTTAAACGTTCAAAGGTGTCCCGCGTCTGTTGTAGATCCGACATCTGAGCTTTATCCCTATACATAAACCAACCGATAAGTCCGCCGTAGTATAGAGGCCAAGCAAGCGCGACGACCAAAGACGCCGCGATCCAAGCGACCGCTTTCCCTCCAGGTCTTGATAAAAGCGAGCCCGGTCGGCTTTTTACCGTGCAATTAAAAGGGTTCGCGTTAAGGTTATTGACGATGTTATCCGCTTCAAGAAGCGTAAGCACCGCCATCTGATCGACGTATTGATCGCTTTTTGTGAAGAAGGGCGTATAAAAGACAAACTCGTGTCCTTCAATCTCCAAAAGCTCCTGCGCTAAATCCTCAAGACCCGGCACAGTCCCTTCGCTCGTACCGATAAAGACGCGATCAAGATTGGTTACGCCGGCGATCCTGCCCGCGTAGAGCAGTATGTTTTTAACGCCGAAAAGCGCGTTTGAAATTGCCTCGCGCAAGTCAGCCAACGCGCTAAGGTTCTGCTCCTTATTCTCGCTTGCCGAAGCGCTTGTGAGCATCGAAACAAAGTCTTCGTACTCCATTCGCGCATGGCTTAACTGCGAGTAGGAATCCATCAGCTTCTTGATGCCGTGATCCTGACTTTTGCCATAGACGTATTCGCCGCCTTCAAAAATCGAGATAACGAGAGAATCTTTTTGGAAATAGATGAAAACGTCGCGCTTTGGCTCCAAAATGTTGGCGTTGTAAAGCGCGTAAGGAAGAGTGCTGGTAGGAACTACCGAATCGATATACGGCGCGTAAGAAAGAAGCGAATTCGTCGCGCCCTCTAGCGCGCCAAACGAAGCCGCTATAGCTCCTATCGTCCATTGTCGTTCGTCCTGCCGACTGATCCGTTTCGTAAAAGAGGTCTTGTATTCCAACATCGGGTTTAACCCCGCGTCTTGGAACACTTTGATCTCGACATTCTCGGCTAGCTGCTCGTTCGTCATATCCCGAGCAACGTCGAACTGGTGGAAAATAAGCTCTTTATCCGGAAACGCTACTACTGTACATCCCGGATTTTCAAGCTCCGCCAGATCGTCTTGCCTGACCTCGTCGCCTAATAGCGTCCAACATTTGTCGGGCGTGGAAGCTAAGTAAGCGACCCTTGCCTTAGACGCTAGTTTGTTGTTTGCCAATCTATCCCTCCTTCTCCCTAAGCTAAGTTTAGCGCTCTAACGCTATCTCGAAGCGATCGCCGCTTTTGCGAAGATAGAGTTCCTTCACGCGACTCGAACTATGGGTTCTTGCCTTGTAATCTTGCCAAAAACTCGCCTTATAGATCAACTCGTTAAGCGAATTTGGGTAAGGAACCACTTCAATATCGGAAAATTCAATTCTTTTTGTTTCGCCTTTTCCGAAAATTAAACGTTTAATCTTATCAAAGTCTAACCTTGAAATACCATCCGATCTGCGAAAATCTTTTGCATAAAGCGCCAAATATCCCTCTAAATCGTTGTTTTTCCACGTCCAGCGCCACTTATAGATCGTCGCTAAGACCAGAGCGATATCCTCTTTGCGCGCCTCTAAAACGCCGTTTTCGTTAATCAAAAGCGCTATTTTCTTGTGATCGACTTGCGTTTCAAGCGAGCTTAACGCCTCGTTGTCGATCGCCACGCACCCTTTTGTGTTTGGATTTTGACGCGAACCGTTTAGCGGAAACCCGTGCAACCATATCCCGTGCCCCGTCTTTTTAAGCATACGATCGAAGGCGTTGGGGTAGTTGGTAACATAGGCAAGCGGGCCATAGTATGGATCGTATAGTCCTCCGCCGTTTTGCTTCAGTTTAGACGCGATGTCGTAAGCTCCGACCGGCGTTTTATTATCGCCCGCTTTGAACTTATCGCCAACCGCGTCGCCCATCGTCGCGTCGTAGTCGGCGATATGGGTTAGTTTGCTCTCTTTGTAGTCGTAAAACGACAAACGCCGCGCCGCTTTATCGACGATCAAGATATGCTTTTGCGATTCAAAATAGCCAAAGCGCGTCTCTATTTTTTGAAGCCGTTCTAGCCAATAACTCGGATCGCTAAGCGTTTCGTTCGCCTTGATCTCCAGCGCTTCTAACCCTTTGCTACGATAAATATCCGCGAAATCTTCCGCCGCGACCAGGTCGATCGCAAACGCGAAAAGAAACCAAAATTTCCTCATTCCCCTCCCTTATAGCCTAATTTGGCAAGACTCGAGTCTTGTTTCCTCCAATTTGGAAGCAAGACGACCTTTAACTCCAAAAAAACCTTCTTGCGCGAAAATTGTTCCATTATTATCCTTGCCTTCCGTCCGATACGTTTGATTGTAGCGCCGTTTTTGCCGATCGCCATTGCTTTATGCGAAGGTTTTTCCGCGAAGATCGTAGCGCTAATTCGATCGAGCGTCGCGCCCTCCTCAAAGCTCTGCGCCTCTACTCCGCAGGCGTATGGCGCCTCGTCGCTTAAGGAGTCGAAAATCGCTTCGCGGATCATCTCGGCGTATATTTCGCGCATCGTCGCGTCGGTTAGCTCGTCGGGATCGTAATAAAAGGGGTGATCGGGCAGATTTCGCGCGATTTCAAATAAAAGCGCGTTAAAATCCTTTTTTTTCGCGCTAATCGGCGCGATCGCCAAAAAACGATCGGAAAAAGACTGATACTCGGCGAGTTTTTTAATTCTTTGTTCATAGTTAAAATGATCCGATTTTGTTAATGCGACAATATGTTTTTTATCCCCCGCGATCGCAAGAAAGTTCTCGTAATCGCGGGTTTGATCCGCCATATCGGCTAAAAAAACGCTTAAATCGGCGTTTTCGATCGCGCTTAGAGCCTCGCGCCGCATAAACTCGTTTAGCTTGCCGTCCCTTTTATCCAGCCCCGGCGTGTCGATAAAGATAATCTGCGCGTTTTCATACATCACGATCGCAAGCTGTCTTTTGCGCGTCGCGCCCGCTTTGCGGCTAGTTAGGGCGATTCGATCCCCGATCATCGCGTTGATCAGGGAGCTTTTACCCGCATTGGGACGGCCGATCAAAGCGACAAAGCCCGCTTTAGAGGATATATCTGGCGGCGTCATCGCTCTTGAAAACTTGATCGAGTTTGCTATGTATCAAATCGGCGCTAATCGCGATTTTCTTTCCCGCGTTCTCGTCGGCTTCAAAGCTGATCTCCTCTAAAGCCTTTTCCATAATCGTGTGCAAACGCCTCGCTCCTATATCCTCGGTCTTGTCGTTCGCCTGTTTTGCCAGACTCGCCATAGCGCGCAAAGCCGAATCGTCAAAATCCAGCTCCACCCCTTCGGTCCGCATAAGCGCGACGTATTGCTTAATAAGCGAGTTTTTTGGCGTGGCTAAAATCTGATACAGATCGTTTTCGTCCAAAGAGTTCATCTCTACGCGAAGCGGAAAACGCCCCTGCAACTCGGCGATTAGATCGCTGGGTTTTGTCATGTGAAACGCGCCCGCGCCGATAAATAGAATATGATCGGTGCCGATCGCGCCGTATTTTGTGGAGACGCTACTGCCCTCGACGATCGGCAATAGATCGCGCTGAACGCCCTCTTTGCTCGGATCGCCGCTGCGAGAAGCGCCGTTTGGAAGCGCGATCTTGTCCATCTCGTCGATAAAGATAATACCGCCCTCCCCCGCTCTTTGCAACGCCTCGCGCCGCACTTTTTCCATATCCAGCAAACGATCGGACGCCTCTTGGCGCAAAATCTCCTTCGCCTCTTTCACGCTCGTCTCTTTTTTGACGGGCGCGTTCATCTGCCCGAACATCTTTCCTAGCGACTCTTGAATCCGCGCCATCTCCGGCGGCAGATTGTCCAATCCCGATACCTCTACGTGCGTTTTGGGCGAAATCTCGACCTCTATGTTTAAGCGATCGACCTCGCCGTTTTTCACTTTGGACTTCATCGCCTCTTTCGCCGCCTTTTGCTGCGCTATCAACTCCTGCGAAGCGCCCTTTGGAAGCGGCGGAACTAGCTCGGAAGCGATCTTTTCATAGACGTAATCGTTAAGCTCCGGTTCTTGGCGCTCTAGCTCCTCCTCCTTAACGATCTTAATCGCCGCGAAAACCAGATCGCGCACCATCGATTCCACGTCGCGCCCGACAAAGCCGACTTCCGTATATTTCGTCGCCTCGACCTTGACAAACGGCAGTTTTAAAAGTTTCGCCATTCTGCGGGCGATCTCGGTTTTGCCTACGCCAGTAGGGCCGATCAGTAGGATATTCTTGGGCAAAACCTCTTCGCGTATATCGCCCTCTAGCTTTAATCGCCTCCAGCGGTTTCTTAACGCGATCGCGATCGCTTTTTTCGCGTCGTTCTGACCGATAATAAAATCGTCTAAGTATTTGACAATCTCTTTTGGGGTTAGATTCATATTTAGGCTTTCAAGGTTAATGTTTTTATATTTTGATTGGTGTAGATACAGATTTCGCCCGCGATTTTCAGCGACTCTTCCACCAATTTTTCGGGATCGAGGTTTGAAAATGCGCGCAAGGCTCTAGCGGCGCTTAAAGCGAACGTTCCGCCGCTTCCAATCGCCGCCAAAGCGTTGTCTTCAGGCTCGATCACGTCGCCCGCGCCGCTTAGCACAAAGAGGTTTTTGGTATTTAGCGCGATCATCATCGCCTCCAAGCGCCGTAACATCTTGTCGCTTCGCCACGCTTTAGCGAAAGCGATCGCGCTTTTAAGCAGATCGCCCTTTTGCGAATCCAAAATCCGCTCAAACATATCAAAAAGCGTAAAAGCGTCCGCCGTAGATCCCGCGAAACCCGACAAAATCTTGCCGCCGCACAACGTTCTGATCTTTACCGCGTTGTTTTTCATCACCGTCGCGCCTAGGCTAACCTGTCCGTCGCCGCCAATTACCGCTAGATCGTCCGAGCGGTAAGCGAGTATCGTCGTCGCTTCAAACATCGCTTGCCTACTCGCCGACGACGTCGGCTTTAAAGCGCGGGTGAATCCCGCGCCCTAATTTCACGCTAATCTCGTAAAGCCCAGTCGCTTTGATCGCGCCGTCCATCTCTATATCTTTTTTGTCGATTTCAAGCCCGTTTGCCTTTAACGCTTCGGCTACGTCCTCTTTTTTAAGCGCGCCGAAAAGCGATCCGTTCGCGCCGACCTTTTTTACGATCTTTATCGTTACGCTCTCCAATTTTGTCGCAAGCTTTTTTAGCTCCTCGAGGCGCGCCTGTTCGCCCTCCGCTCGCGCCTTTTCCTTTGCCTGCCATTGGCGGACTACCGCGTCTGTGGCAAGTTTCGCCAGCCCCTTGGCGATCAAAAAGTTCTGCCCGTAACCCTCTTTTACCTCTTTGATCTCGCCCGCTCTGCCCAAAGATTTGACCTCTTTTAATAGCAATACCTTCATTTTTCGTCCTGTTTTTGAGATTTTTACGACCAAAGCTTTATATTTTATCAGGTCGCGGCTTTTGCCCCCGCTTTATTATTAAATTAAGCTAGGATTCGATAGGCTACGCGGCGTTTTTTACATTTTAAGGATAACAATGAAAAAGTTTCTAATCGCCGCGCTTGTCGCAATCGCGCTTATTTTAACGATCTTACCTCTCTCTATGGGGCTTGTCGCGCAGGGCTATTTTGCCTTCGCGTTCGATAATCTCCACGCGCGTCTGCCAAAACAATACGAACAGATTTTTGGGACTTTACCCGTCGATCTGAAGCTAAAGAGCTACGCGGGGGGCTTATTCGGCGCGAAAACGGTTTCCGAGCTTGTCGTCGCCGACGGTTCGCCAGACGACGGGCGAGAGTTGTTGGTTATCGAATCCGACGTTTCGTATGGTTGGCATTTTACGAAAGCCTTTCCCTATTTGCACCTTGTAAAAGCGCATACGATCGTCCGTTTAAGCAAAGAGCTGCAAAGCGCGCTTCTCATACGGCTAATTCCGATATTTGACGAAGGCAAGATATTAGAGGGCGATATTTATTTTACGCCCAAAATCGCCGGAAGCGGCGTTTTGGCTACGCCCGCCGTATCGATCGGCTATATATTAGACGCTAAGCCGATTATTATCTCGTATAACTACGGAATTGGCGCTCGCGCTACGCATATCGCGATCGATTGGTCTTCGTTTTCCATCGCAGATAAGGATACGCAAGAAAGAGGCATAATTGAAGGGGTACGCCTGACGATCGACGGAAACGTTTTAGATATAAACGACGACGCTAAACTGGAGTTCGCTATTAAACAAATGAGCGTCTCCGACATAATGAAACTTGAAAATCTAAATATAAAAAACGCTCAAACAATCAAAGGCGGCGCGTATAACGGCTTAAACGAGTTTTCATTCGATCTATTCGAGGGCAGAAATACCCACGAATATAAATACTACAAAATAGATCGAGCTTTTCTTTCGATCGCAAGCTCTAATCTAGATCATGAAAGCCTCGTTAAACTACGCGATTTTGCGCTAAACGACGACGAAAATTATTGGTTAGACGACAAAGAAAAGCTCTCTAAAGAGATACTTCCTTTGCTCGCCAAATGCGTGCGGAACGTCAATATAACGGTTAAATTGACTATAAGAGTCGGCGATAAATCGTGGGATCTCGACGCGAACGTCAGATTAAATCCGGAGGTTCCCTTTCCAGATTTTACGGATATAGACGCGATCGATCCCAAAGATTTGCTTAAAATGGCGATCGTCGATCTCGACTGGTCGGCGCACGAAGAGATTTTTAAGCTTTTTGGATCGGAATCCAGCCTTAATTCCGACGATTTGGAGCGCTCGATCGACGAAGGTTATTTCAAACGCGAAAACGGCGTTTTAAGCGCCAAAGTCCATCTCGAAAACGGCGTTTTTACAGTCAACGGCAAAACGCCCGCGGAGCTTAAAAATTGGATAGATTCTATTTAAGCTCGCGTCTGATATGCTTCGTGGCGTTTTTTTCGCATTATTTCCAAATCAAGGACGACGATGAAGAAGTTTATAGCCGCCGCGCTTGTCGCGATCGCGCTTGTTTTAGTGATCTTGCCGCTCTCTATGGGGTTTGTCGCGCAAGGCTATTTGACGCAGGACGGCTTGAAGAAGTTCTTTCCCGCGCAGGTTAGAGCGCAAACCGCTCCGTTTAAGATAGAGTCGAAAAGCTACGAACGCGGTCTGTTCGGGGCGAAAGCGGTTACGGCGATTACCTATAGCCAGTTTGGTTCGACGATCGAGATATTCGAGGTCAAAACCGATCTTTCGTTTGGCTGGCATCTATCTAGCTCTTTTCCATACTTCAACCTTGTTAAAGCGCATACGGTCGTATCCCTTAGCCAAGAGGCGTTGCGACAAGATCGCTATTTAGCGAACGCGCTTAAAGAAGGCGGTAAGATATTAGAAGGCGATATCTATTTCACTCCCGGTATTGGCGGCGCGTCGGGCGAATTAGCTTTGCCCGAGATCGACTCCAACAGAGCGCGGGTTAGATCGGGTTCGCTTAAGTTGAACGTCGCGGGAAAAGATAACGTTAGTTTGAATTTTTATCTGCCGCTTATTTCGTACAATTATCCCGGTCGGGATAGCTTAAAAATCGAAGAGGTTCGTTTAACGGCTAACGGCGATCTCTACGATATAAACGGCGAATCGCAAGGGGAACTAACGATTAAGAGCTTCGAATTTGACGAAAGGTTACGCGTCGACGACTTTAAGATCGTAAGCTATCAAAAGATCTCCGGCGGCGTATCTAACGCCTACACGGAAATATCGGCTAAAGAAGCGAAGTTGCTAGACGCCTATACCGACGTGGTTCCCGCTATAGAAAAACCGGTCGTATCCCTTGCTTTAGAAAAACTAGAGCGCAAAGCGCTTGCGGATTTTTCGGAAAAATACCAAGCGTTTTTAGACTCTTCAGCGTCCGGTCGGTCAGATTTTGAGGCGATGGTGAGCGCCGCTCAATCGCTATTTAATCTATTTGATAAAGGCGCGGTTTTTACGACAAAGATCAATTTCGCCATTTACGATAAATCCGTCGATTTATTTCTAAAGATAACGACCGATCCGAACGTTGAAGTTCCGAATTTCTCAAGGCTATCTCAAGACGCGTTGTTGCAAAAGTTTGTCGTCGACGCGACCCTATCGGCGCATAACGACGTATTAGAGCTTTTGGAAGCCCCGCTCGAAGTTTTTGCGCAGTTTGAAAGCGAAGGCTATATTACGAACAAAGACGACGTATGGAACTTTGTTTTTCGCTTGGAAAAAGGCGAAACTACTTTAGGCGGCAAACCGCTTCCTCTCTCTTCGCTATTTTAAGCTAAAAGCCCGCGGCATTTCGCCGTAGGGCTTTATATCGTTACTAACGGTATCTCAAGAGAAACGCGATCGGCTTCAAAAGAGGCGGCTACGTTAATGCCGCTTGCAAGCGCTTCGATCGCGTCGTCGTATTCGGCGTTTCTTGGAGCGCCTTTAATCAACATTTCGATTAGCGGATATTTTTCGCCGCCCACATATAAAAACTCTCCGACTTTCAGTTTTAAGCCCGTCGTAACTATAGGGCATTTGGGATCAAATCCGTCGTATATTTTTCGTAAAACTTTTGCGAAGTCGTTTTGGGATAGACGAAACTCTGGAATCGTGGGATCAAACTCGTTGCGAAACGACGATATATTTAAGCGGTTTTTCGCAAGCGAAATCGCCACGTCGATCAAAACGTAGATATTCGTAGAGTCGTAATTTTTGATCTTTGCTATGGCGCTCTCTCTAGCGGCGGGCGTTTGGTACAGCTTTATGCCGATCGAGTTTTCGTCTTCGTAGCCGACGGTGATTGCAAAAAAATGAAACTTTGCGAAACTTAGCGGCAGAAAAGTCGTTTTATAACCAAAGTCGATCGAGGCGTAAGATAGAGCTAGATCGTTAAAGGTTTTAATCGATTCGTAACCGCTTAAAAGCTCGGCGGATCGATTGAGATAGACAACGTTTCCATTTTGGTTAAAAATAAAGAACGGATTATAGTCGTATTCCAACCAGTTGCGATAGCGCGACGTTTCGACTTCGAGTTCAGAATTCGAGTCCAAGCTCATTGATCTTCTTTCTTAAAGTATTTCTATTGATCCCAAGCGCGCCCGCAAGTTTTAGTTGCGATCCGCATTCGCTCATTCCCGCCGCGATCAGCGGCATATCGTAGAGATAGAGGTAGTCGCGGTAGATATTAATTCCCGCCGTCGTTCGCAATTTATCTCTTAAAAAGCGTTCCATCAGCGCCAAGAGCGCGCTTTCATCGACCGAATCAAAAAGCGCCGCCAAGTAGATCGAGCGACGTAGCGAATGGGCGTTGTCGCTTAGATCGATTTTGACGCGATCAAAATCGATCTCGTAATCTAACATTAAAATATCCTTCGCCTCTTTTACGAAAGCGTCGGTCAAAAGCGCCGTATCTTTTGGACGTTCGCGAAGCGGCGGCAGACTGAGCGTCAGACCAAAAAAACGATCGATTACTCCCTGTTCAATATTTCGCGTCGTCGTCGCCACAACGCGCTTGCCGCCAAGCTCCAAACGTTCGGCTTTTTGATAGCGGTCGAAGTTTTCTATGATCAGAGATTCCGATCGTAAAAGTAGCTGTTCGATCTCCTCTTCGTTTTCGCCGTTTACGATCGCGGCGTTTGGCAGAATCTCTTTTGCCAACGTCGTTTTGCCCGCGCCTCGCTCGCCCGTGATTAGCACGTTGATCGCCAGCGTTTTAACCAGAAGCGCGGTTTTGGCGATCTCCAGCGAACATTCGTCGGCGGCTAAAAACGCGCTCATCGTCTATATCCGTCGGCAAACTTAGCGATCTGCGCGATCGCTTTTTCTATAACCTCTTCGTTGGCGGCGAAACTCATTCTAAAATATCCCTCTTGAGAAAATCCGATACCGGGCGTACAAACCACGCCGTATTCGTCGAGAAGTTTAAGGCAGAACGCGGTCGAATCTTTTTCTAGTGCTTCGTGCGATACGAAAAGATAAAACGCCCCGTCCGGCGCGATCGGCTTTAATCCGTCGATCTTCGATATAAGCCCAAGCGCGAGATCGCGGCGCTTTTCAAACCTCCGGCGCATAGTTTCAATATCTTTATCCGCCCGTCCGTCCAGCGCCGCGATCGCCGCTTTTTGGACGATCGAACAGGGATTTGTGGTCGATTGGCTTTGCAGTTTTGTAACCGCTTTGGCGATCTGCTCGTCCGCCGCCGCGAAATATCCAAGCCGCCAACCCGTCATAGCGACGGATTTTGACAAGCCGTTAACCGTGATCGTCCGTTCGTAAAGATCGCGGCTTATAGAGGCGCACGCCGAAAACTTAACGCCATAAACAAGTTTTTCATAGATTTCGTCGCTGATAACGAGCGCTTTAGTTCCTTTTAAGACCTCGCCAAGCGCGGCAAGCTCGTCGCGGCTATAAACGGATCCCGTCGGATTCGAGGGCGATCCGATCACGACGATTTTCGTTTTGTCGCTTAACGCGGCTTCAAGCTCTTTTGGCGTTATTTTGAAGCCGTTTTCGGATTTCGTTTGCGTCAAAACGGCTTTTGCGCCGTGATAGCGCGCCATCTCAGGGTAACTTACCCACGCGGGCGCGGGGATTATAACCTCGTCGCCAAAATCCGCCAAAACCGCGAAAAGCTGAAATAGCGAATGTTTCGCGCCGTTGCTAACCACGATATTTTTTGGAGAGTAATCAAGATTGTTATCCCGCTTTAATTTTCCGGCGATCGCCGCTTTTAGCTCGTCCGTTCCCGATACGGCGGTATATTTGTTAAACGCCGAATTGATAGCGGCGATCGCCTCCTCTTTTACGACCTGCGGCACGTCAAAATTGGGTTCGCCCGCCGAAAGGTTAAGCGTTTCGCGCCCTGCGGCTTTAAGCTCTCGCGCCTTTTGCGCCATCGCCAAAGTGAGCGACTCCTCCATACGACCAATCCGCGCGGAAAGCGTCATTTATAATCCTTTTTTATATAAAAATGAGTGAAAATATAGCAAAATACATCTAAAACCGCCTATTTTTTAGGCGATTTATCGTCAAAACGGAACAGACGAGCGCAAAACCCCGCCTAATTTACGGGCTTTTCTATAATCGGCGCTATCAGATCCCTCCAGCGCTCGTATCCCGCGCCGTTTAGATGCGCTCCGTCGTAGGTATATTTCATATCGAGCGATCCGTTTTTGGCTAGTTTTTCGTTTAGGTTTATAAACAAAACGCCTTTTTTTGCCGCGATCGCTTTTAGTTTATCGTTTAATTCGTCTACGTTTTTATTGATTGCCGCCGATCTTTGAAAATCTTGCGCGACGTATAGCGTGGATTGAACGATCGCCTCGATTTTTCGCTTTTGCAGTTCGTCGATGATCTTTTCTATATTCGCCGCCGCCGTTTCCGTCGGAATACCGCGGGTAATATCGTTTATGCCGCCCATGATAAAGCAGAGTTTTGGCTTCAGCCGATAAACCTCGTCTAGCCTGTTCAAAAAGCCCTCCGTTATATCAGCCGCAATGCCGCGATTTGCTATATCGTCTCTCGATAACAATTCGTTCCATTCGACCCATTCGGTTATAGAATCTCCCAACATAACCGCTTTTACGCCGTCGCTTTTATAGATGCGAAAAAGACCGTTTCGCCCCTCGTATCTTGGATTGTTTTTGTAGATAGCGGAAGACTGTTTGACCTCCGTATTTTGCACCGCGTTTAACTGCGCCGCAAAAACGACCGCCGCCAAACATATCGACCTTAAACCCGCTCTGTATAATTCAATCGCCGCTTTTGCCATACTCTACTCCAAATGAAGAAATTAAAAAGTGGCGCGCCCAGCAGGACTCGAACCTGCAACCTTCGGCACCGCAAACCGATGCTCTATCCGTTGAGCTATGGACGCCCGTAAGTAATTGAAGGGCGTGATTGTATGATTTTATTTATTAAACATCGATTAAAGGCGGGCAATATGAGGGCGATTTTGGGCGTTTTATTGGCGTTAAACCTATATGCGAACGGCGGCGATTACCAAAGAGGCGAAAGGCTTTTTTATACGCAATTAGCCGATACGATCGGGCTAAACGGCGCGGATTTTGCCTACAGACTAACGATTGCGGAGTGGGAAAAGCTCTTTGAAAACGACGGCGAAGGTTTTATCCGCGCTCTTGGCGACGAATATCCCGCTCTAAAACGCGCGATCGCAAAGCAGAGCTTTATCAAAGCCTTGCCGGATCTAAAAGCGTTTTTGATCTTATACGCCAAAGACGGCGGCGGCGGTTTTGTCGGCGGCTACTAAACGGGCGGCTATCGGCGAGTAACCCGCGCTAATGCAATAAAGAGGATTTTTAGAATACGGCGATCGTTAAAATAACGGCGGCTACGCCTATATTAAAACTTCGCGAGCGTAGCGCCTATGCCGCCCATATTTGCGGGCGCGTCTGAAAAACTTGAAATATGCGGATAAGATTTTAACGCCTCTCGCACCGCTCTTGCCAAAGCGCCGCTTCCGATTCCATGCACGATCAGCGCTTCGTCAAAACCCGCGATCAGCGCGTCGGATAAAAACTTATCCAGCAGTTCTAGCGCCTCCTCTACTCTTAATCCGTGCAGATCGATCTTAAAACTTGCCATTTGCGGTTTTTCCACAAAAACTTTAGGAGCTTTTTGAGGCAAAATCGCGGCTTTTTTTAACTCGTTAATAGGCGCGTATAACCGCGCCGAACCGCTTTCTATCAGCGCGCGATCGCCTTTAATCGACGTGATTTCGCCTATCGTCCCCAAATATTTGACGCTATCTCCTTCGCGAAAGGTTTGCGGCGTTTGATCCGACCTATCGAGGCTTGAGGGTTCGATCGCGTTTTTTAGCGCGTTCGCCGCGTTTAGGGCGCGGTGGCGATCGGCTTCGTTTGGCGCTTTAGCCGCCGCTTTAGCCGCGTCGATCGCCGCTTTGTAATCCTTTTCAAGCGCGCCGCGCCGCTTTTTATACTCCTCGTTTAACGCCTCGCGCTCCGCGTTTAACGCCTCTTTTTGACGCGCCACATCGTTTCGATCGGCGTTTAATTCGGCGATATTCTGTCGCATTTGTCGCTCCAAAGCGCTCGATCGCTCTATGAGATCGTTTAGCCGCTCTCTATCCTCGCCGTAAATGCGCTGCGCCTCGCTAACGACGGTATGCGAAATACCGTAGCGCAAAGCCGTTTCAAAGGCGTAACTGCGTCCGATCGAGCCTTGCAAAAAACTAAAAGTCGGCTTTTGATTTTTCTCGTCGTAAAGCGCCGCAAAAAGTTCTACGCGATCGTTTTTTGCCGTCAAAGCCGCCAGACGCTTGTTGTGCGTCGTAACGACGATGCGCGATCCGCGATCGCTTAAGCGTTCCAAGATCGCCTTAAACAAACTCGCCGCTTCGTCGCTATCCGTGCCAAGCTCGATCTCATCAACGCCGACGATCAGATTTTCTTTGGAAAAAAGCGGCGCGAACCGCCTCATTCGCCCCGCGAAAGTCGAAATATCGTTTCTCGCGTCCTGCGGATCGGCGATAACCGCTTCGATACCCTTAAAACGCCCGATCGCGCTTTTATGCCCGTCGATCTTCATAGGAATCAGATATTTTGCCATTAAAACCGCGCTTAATATCGATTTAAGAAGCATTGTTTTGCCGCCCGCGTTAACGCCCGTAATCAGCGCGATCGGCTTAGAAAAATCGATCGAGATCGGCGTAGGGTTTTTAAGCGCGGGGTGGCAAAAAGCGCTTAAAATAACGTTGGACGAGTTATTTGGCGCGACAATCGTTAGATCGTTAGCCTTTGCGAAATTAACTCGCGCCGCCAGAGAATCGAAGCGATCAAACGCCGCGTTGATAAAGCGCAAACTCTTTACCCACGCAAAAAGCGCGGCGGAATGTTCGCGCTCTAGCTTTGCGATCGCGCTTATCCTTTCGTTTTCCAAATCCTCGATCGCGCCTTTAATCTCTCCTAGCGCTCTTGGCAGAACGTAGAAAAAACCCGCCTGCGTCCGATCGACGACGCGTCCGGAAAGCAGGCGGTTGAAGCCGCCGCGAAGCAACAACGTTTCCTCGCCGCCGACTATATGAACCTGCCGATCGACAAGATACGGCGCGAGTTTTGAATCCGAAGCGACGCGCGAAAGCAGATATTTCGCCTGTTTTTTCTTCTCGTCTATCGCGCTTTTTAGACGCGCGATCTCCTCGTTTGCGATAATTTCGCCGTCGTGATCAAAAATAGCCGTAAGATTTTTCAGCGGCTTAACGGTTTCGATCGCGCCAGCCCACTCCGCCGCTTTTTCGCCGATCTTTCCCTCGTAATCCCTAAGCTTTAATATCTCAAAAAAACGGGCGATTCGCGCAAAATCAAAAAGCTCGCCGATACGCGCAACCCCGCCTTTGGCAAGCCTTGCGATCGCGCCATCAAGGTTTTGAACTTGCGGCAAAGCGGGAATATCGAGCGATTCCAACTCGTTCAAAAGCGCCGCGTTTTGCGCCAAATCGCCTTCAATTGTAAAG
The DNA here is from genome assembly GCA_031275395.1 of Helicobacteraceae bacterium. Classification (GTDB taxonomy): domain Bacteria; phylum Campylobacterota; class Campylobacteria; order Campylobacterales; family SZUA-545; genus JAIRNH01. The sequence goes on from JAISOU010000032.1 coordinate 41,666, forward strand.
GGTTTTTCGCGCGCGAAAAACGAGGCGAGAGCCAAGAAGCGCTCCTCTAAATCCAAGCGTTTGATCAGTAATTCCATTTGCGACATATTAGCGCCCGTTAGATCAACCGCGTTAAAGCCCATTAAGCGTAATATACTTATACCAAAAACGCGAAGGGAGAAAATATGAGCGTAAAAGTCGCAATCAACGGATTTGGACGAATTGGAATGCTCGCCGCGAAGGTAATCGCGGGGCGAAACGATCTGGAGCTTGTCGCGATCAACGCGACGGGCGCGCCCGATATGATCGAGTATCTGCTCAAATACGACTCGGTTCACGGGCGTTTCGAGGGCGTAAAGCTACTCGACGAAAAGACGATCAGGATCGGCAAAAACGAGGTTAAAATAAACTCTACGCGCGATCCGAACGAAACCGATTTTGGCGAAGCGACGGCGCTGATAGAAAGCACGGGAAAGTTTCTGACAAAAGAAAAAGCCGGCGCGCACCTGAGAAACAACGTTAAAAAAGTCGTTTTAAGCGCGCCCGCAAAAGACGACACGCCAACCTACGTTATCGGCGTAAATCATACGCAATACAAGGGCGAAAATATCGTTTCCAACGCGAGTTGCACGACAAATTGTCTAGCGCCGATCGCTAAGGTGATCAACGATAATTTCGGCATTGAAAACGGCTTGATGACGACCGTGCATAGCTACACCAACGACCAAAACATCTTGGACGTGAAACACCCTTCGGATCGCCGCCGCGCCCGCGCCGCCGCGCTTAATATGATCCCGACCACCACGGGCGCGGCAAAAGCGGTAGGCTTGGTTCTGCCGGAGCTTGCGGGCAAGTTAAACGGTTTTTCGATCCGCGTGCCTACGCCCGACGTTTCAGTCGTCGATCTGACGGTCAATCTAAAAAAATCGGCGAGCAAAGAGGCGATCAACGAAGCGATCAAAGCGGCGGCAAACGGCGCTTTCAAAGGGCTGATCCTAATCGACGAGGATAAGTGCGTTTCAAGCGACTTTATCACCTGCCCCGCAAGCGCGATTTTCGCGCCGGATTCTACGCAGCTTATCGGCGATAAGTTTGCCAAAGTCCTAGCGTGGTACGACAACGAATGGGGTTACACAAACCGCCTTGTCGATATGGTTACATACGTGGGAACGCATTAACTATACGCGCTTCGATCGCCAAATACGGCGGCTCTTTCAAGCTAAAAAGCCGCCGTTTTTCGGTTTTGTAGATCTGATTACGAGTTAAATAACCGCGTATAATCAAAGCGCAAGGTTTTGGTTAATTGAAAACTCCCGTATAAACGCGCTATTTTATATTGGTAATTTAATATAATAATGAACAAGACGCAAGCAAACTAAAACGACAAAAGGATTTTTATGAGCGGCATTGCGGTAATGACTAGCGGCGGCGATAGCGCGGGAATGAACCCGGGCGTTAAGCAATTTGTAGAACATAGCATTGAAAAAGGTTTGAAACCATACCTGATTTACGACGGACTAGAGGGTATGATCGACAATCGAATCAAACCTGCGGCGCACCGCGACGTTTCGGGAATTATTTACAAAGGCGGGACGATTATCCGATCGTCGCGCTCAAAGCGGTTTTTTGACAAAAATTATCGCCAGCGCGCCTTTGACAACCTTAAATCGCACGGGATCGATAAACTTGTCGTTTTTGGCGGCGACGGCTCTTTTCGCGCGCTGGACGTTTTTTACGAAGATTTCAACGTGCCGTTTATGGGTATTCCGGCGACGATCGACAACGATATTTTCGGCACGGATTATTGTCTGGGCGCGGATACGGCGTTAAACATTATCCGCCAAGCGATCGACGACGTGCGCGATACGGCAAGCTCTTTCAAACGCGCCTTTGTGATTGAAACAATGGGGCGCGATTGCGGATATTTGGCTCTGGTCAGCGCGCTTACCAGCGGCGCGGAGATATGCCTAATTCCCGAACTGCCCTACGATCTAGAAAGCCTTGGGCGGCGTTTCAAAAAAGAGGTGCAGGCGGGGCGCACCTATATTATCGCTATTGTCGCCGAAGGGGTAAAGTTTGCGACGCAATTAACCGATTGGCTCGAAAACGAGATCGGAATGGAATCGCGCCTAACGATTTTGGGGCATATTCAGCGCGGCGGTAGCCCAACCGTGCATGATCGTCTGATGGGATTCGAATTTGCCACGCTCGCGATCGACGGGTTGCTTGAAGGCAGAAGCGGCGAGGTCGTTTGTTACAAGGAGTCAAGAATGGTCTATAAGTCGATTGACGAGGTTACAAGCGGCAAATACAAGATCAATCCGCTCCATTTAGAGGCGGGCAAAAAACTAACAAGATGATCGATTGGACTAAAACGCGCGCGGCAATCTGGCTAGGCGACGGTTTCAAAGCGGTTACGAGGATCGATCCGATCGCGCTTGAGGATCTTTTAGGCATCGATAGGCAGAAGGGTCTGTTGTTAACTAATACTCGCAACTTTCTGCAAGGCAAGCCTAGCGCTCACGCGCTTTTATGGGGGCAACGCGGTTGCGGCAAAAGCTCTTTGATCAAAGCGGTTTTCAACGCCTTACGCGACGACGGTTTGCGTCTGATCGAGGTCGATCGCGACGAGCTTTGCAATCTGCCCAAGATCGCCGATCTGATCGAAAACCAGCCGTTTAGATTTATCATATTTTGCGACGATCTTAGTTTTGAAAACGACGAGCGCGGATACAAGGGGTTAAAGCGGATTTTGGAAGGCTCGATCGAACTGCCGCCCGAAAATATTAAGATTTATGCCACAAGCAACCGCCGCCATTTGGTCAGCGAAAGCCTTAGCGACAACGCCAACGCGATCGTGGCGGGCGAAGGAGGCGAACTGCACTACGCGGACGTTGTGGAGGAGAAACTCTCGCTATCGGATCGCTTTGGATTGACGCTTAGTTTTTACGGGGGCGAGGAAGATCGCTATCTGACTATGGTCGATCGATATTTCAAGGATTACAAAGGCGACAAAGAGGCGTTGATTCTTGAAGCCAAACGTTTTGCGCAACTTCGCGCAAGCCGATCGGGGCGCGTAGCCAAGCAATTTGTCGCCTATTTTGAAACAATAAACTAATTCAAAAACCAAAGCAAATTACGAGCGCAAAATCCGCCTCATTATGAACAAGGGGGATATAATACGGCAAAAAAAAGGAAGGAAATCTATGATTTGTAGCAAATATAGCGCAAGCGGAAACGATTTTATCGTTACGCACTCGTTCAAGGAAGCCGATCGAAGAGAGTTGGCGGTTAGATTGTGCGATCGCGGTCACGGCGTCGGCGCGGACGGGTTGATCGTTCTTATACCGCATAGCAAATACGATTACGCTTGGGAGTTTTATAACGCGGACGGATCGCTTGCGGCTTTGTGCGGCAACGGCGCGCGCGCGGCGGCTTTATACGCTTTTGACAACAAATTGGCGGGCGAAAAACAGCGTTTTTTGACGGGCGCGGGCGTAATCGAGGCGATCGTAGGAGCGCGCGGCTTGGTCGAGGCGCGACTAACCGAACCGAAAATCATACGCGACGACATTCAGGAGCTGGGGCTGACGTGGCGGCTAATCGACGCGGGCGTGCCGCATTTGACGACTCATAGTAGATTATCCATTTTTGATCGTCTGCCGTTATCCGAATTAAGAATGAAATACGACGCTAATATAGACGTTTATTCCGTAAAAAGTAGAATGATCAAGGTGCGTACTTTCGAGCGCGGCGTAGAAGCGGAAACGCTCGCTTGCGGCACGGGTATGGCGGCGTGTTTTTTTGCGCTCTATAGCGAAAAAAAGGTCGCGAGCCCTTGCGTTGTATTTCCCAGAAACGGCGACAAAATCCTGCTTTCAATAGTCGATAATCGCGTTTGCATAAAGGGTAAAACCGTTAAACTTTTTGACGCGATCATTAACGACGAACAAGCGGTTTAATATAAATAGCCGTTACCGTCTATGTATAGCCAAAAATTACCCTCTTTACGATCGCTAATTTTAACGTCGATCTGTAAAGAGGAGCTTAACGAAACGTTTTGCCAATAAGTTTGGCTATAGTCGTTTCCCAAAACGCCCTCCCAACTTCCCCAGCGATTTCTTTGCGTCCAACCGCACCTGATATTCGCGCTTGAACTTAGCCGCGTTAAATCGCAAACGAGATGTTTTTCATAAGCGTTGATCTCCTCTTTGGTAACGTATTGCGGCGATAAAAGCGTCCAAAATCCGCTCGAAACCGAAACGTAACCCGATTGATTTTCGCCAAGCGATATTTTTATTCTCGATCGCGCTACGTCGTTGATCGTTATGCGGTCGATCGCCTCTATAGAAGTCCCCGATCGCTCGTCGTTATGGCGAACGCTCTCGTCGCACCCGCTAAATAAAAACAGCGCCATTAGGCAAAATACCGCTTTTTTCATACCGACTATTATGCCGCGTTTTTGTGAATAAAACATAAACCCGCCGCAATCTTAAACGCCTTTTGAGCCAAAATACGAAAAGGCTCAAACCGGTTTAGCCGTTTCCTAAGCCCGTCAAAGCTAGGATAAGTCTTATGCAGATCGACGATCTTTATCAAAAAACGCAAAGATGTCGGGGTTTGCGACCGATTGGCGTAAAGGCTCTCTCATAAACGCGAACGTATTTATGACAGCGATAACGCTAGGTAAATTGTATTAAGAGTTAAAAATCCCAAAAAGATTTTTCCTGACTTTCCGCTTGCGCTTTATTGACTTTTTCAACTAGCGAACAGTCGCCTAGTTCGCACGCGCGGCGAGCGTCGGCGGAGGCTTCTTTGTATTTTTCTAAATCATAGTAGGCGTTGGCGCGTCTAAGATAGGCTTTTGGATCGTTGCCGCTAAGAGAGATAACCGACCCGTAATCGCGGATCATCGAGTCGCGATCGCCTAGTTTTTCATAAGCGGCGGCGCGATCAAGAAAAGTTTGCGTCGATCTTGAATCGAGCTTAATCGCCTGCGTGTAATCGGCGATCGCCGCCGAAATATCGCCCGTAGAAAAATAGACTTTGCCGCGTCCGCCGTAAGCCGTCGCGTTTTGCGGTTCTATCTGGATAAGAGTCGTATAGTCGTTGATCGCGCTTTTGGTATTGCCCATACCGAGATACGCCGCGGCGCGATCGCCGTAGGCTTTCGCGGGATTTCGCTCCAAACTTATACCCTGCGTGTAGTCGCCGACCGCCGCCTTGAAGTTGCCCAGCGCATAATAGGCGTTGGCGCGTTCGTAGTAATTTGCGGCGATTGGAGCGAGATTAACGGCAAGATTGAGGTCTAAAACCGCTTTATTGTACTCTTTCATCTCGTAGTAAGCTTTCGCCCTGCTTACATAGATCCTTGCTCCAAGCCGTTTGTTGTATTCGATCGCCTTTGTGTAGTCGTTGATTGCGTTTAGATAGCTTTTAAGCTGAAAATAAGCGTCGCCTCTGGCTATGTAAGCCTGCGCGTTTTTTGGGCGCTCTTTGATCTCTTTGTTGAACTGCTGGATAGCCGCTCTGTAATTGCCCTCGTTAACCGCTAACAGTCCGCGCTGAAACGAGCTTGCGCAAAAGGCGCAAACGCACGCCAGTAAAAATGCAAACAACAATCTCACATCACTCTCCAACTCTTCAAAACTTTATCTCGTCTATTATACGTTTTTCTTGCAAACTTTTTATTGAGGGCGCACAATTAAAATCTGCGCTTTTGCCCGCGCTTTGGCAAAATAGTCGCTAACCGATCTCTCTTCGTAATCGGCTCGGAGCTTTTCGCTAATCTGCGCTTTGACGCTATTGAGCGGCTTTTGCGCCGAACCTCTCTTTTCTCGCACAAGAAGCGTAACCATACGATCGGCGGCGGGAAAAATTGGCGTAAAACCGCCGATCGGCGTTTGAATCAATACGGCAAGAAGCCGCGGATTTAGCTCGGAGGTTTTCAAAACTTGCCGCGCCGTAGTTACGGCCGGATCGACCATCATCGGATTTTGAGCCGCCGCCTGCAAAATCCGCTCGTCTTTGGCGGCGTATTGAATTGCGACAATTTCGCTAGGTTGAGTAAATAACGACGGGTTGGCGGCGTAAAAACGCTCGATCTCCTCTTCGGAAACGGGTATTTGCGTCCCCGCTAAAACGTAAGCCGCGATCTTTTCGTTCAGCAACGTTTCTTTGATCTCTTCTTTGTATTTGTCAAAATCCGCGCCGCGCCGAATTAAGACCTCTTTAAGCGTCGCGGCGTCAAGGTTGTTGCGTTTGGCGATCAGATCGACGCGCGAATCAACCTCGTCCGCGCCGACGCTTATACCAAGCTCTTTAATTTTAGCTTCGCGCAGGCGAACGTCGATCAGGCGATCAAGCGCGATCGCTTTCGTAATTTTCTCGCTTGCGGCAAACGTATCAATATCGTAAAGCGTGATCGGCTCTCCCTCGACTACCGCCGCGATCGCGTTGATCGGCGCGGCGGACGCAAACGCCGATATAAAAGCGAAAATCAATAACAGACGCATTGAAAAACTCCTTGAAACGGCAAAGATTCGATCGGCGGCGGATCGGTCAATATTAGATCGACGCTATGATCCGGTATTTCTTTCAGCTTCGCAAAAGCGTCGGTATTGTAAATAACGCTATTTTCCATATTTACCTTTAGCTTTCTTGAGCGAATACCAACGCTCTAATCGCCTTTTCGTTTTCAATCACAAACTTCCCTTTTATAAAATCCGTATTTTAGCAAAACGCCGATCGGGAGCGAATGACAATCCGATCAGGTTCGCAAAACAAACCTAATTTGTAAGCGTCGATCGCCGCTCTGGCGATCATAGCCGCGTTGTCGCCGCAATACTCGGCGGGGGCGAACAGCGGTTCGCAGTCGTAATCGCGGCATAGAGCGGCAAAACGATCGCGCAGGAGTTTATTCGCGCTTACGCCCCCGATTAACCCCATTCGTTGCGGGCGCGCCTTGCTAACGTAGCGACGCGTTTTGTCCAAAAGATGATCGATCGCCGCTTTTTGAAACGAAGCGGCGATATCGGCTTTTGTACGATCGTCAAGAGCGCCCAAAGATTCGATCGCCAGACGAACGCTGTTTTTTAACCCCGAAAAACTAAAAGCCAAACACGGATCGTTTCGAAGCGGCAACGGAAAATCAAAGCGTTTCGGATCGCCTTTTTGCGCCAGCTCTTCGATCGCGCCGCCGCCCGGATAGCCCAACCCCAACATTTTGGCGATCTTGTCAAAAGCCTCGCCAAGCGCGTCGTCAAGACTCGCGGCGATCTGTTTAACGCGGCTGAAATCTTGCGCCTCGATCAGGAGCGTATGCCCGCCGCTTACCATCGCCGCGCTAAGAGGAAAAGCGCTTTTGGTTTGCAAAAAAAGCGAATACAGATGACCTTTAATATGATGAATCGGCAAGATCGGTTTTTTCAAAGCCAACGAGAGCGCCTGCGCCATCACCACTCCTTCGGCAAGCGCGACGGTCAGCCCCGGCTCGTTTGCGACGGCGATCGCCTCGATACGCGAAAAATAGGGTTTCGCGCCCTCTAAAAGTTTCGGCAGATTTTCGGCGTGAAGCCTTGCGGCAAGCTCTGGAACTACGCCGCCAAAGGGATTGTGCGCCTCGTTTTGCGAAACTTTCGCCTCAAAAACGATCTTTAGAGTAGCGCGATCGATTATGGCGATCGCGCTGTCGTCGCAGCTCGATTCGATCGCCAAGATCACTTCGCGCCAATCTGTCCCAAAGGCTTGGAGTATAAAAATCCTTGCGCGTAGCCGATCCCAAGCCGTTTTGCCAACTGCGCGATCGACTTTTTGCTCGCGCTTTTTGCGATAACGTCCGCGCCTAACTTTTCCGCAAAACTAGCGATAATCTCCGTATAAGCCAAACTGTTGCGATCCGAGTCCATATTTGCGACGATCGCGCCGTCGATCTTGACGAAATCGGCGTTAAGTTTTATGATATTTCTAAAGCTCAAATAGCCGATTCCAAAATCGTCGATCGCTACGCGAGCGCCCCAAGATTGAATATCTTTGGCGAACTTCGCTATGTTGGGAAAGTTGCTATCGAGCGGTTCCGCTTGCGAAAACTCCGCCACGAAGCGCCGCGCTACGCCCGTTTTTTCAATAACCCGCTTAAGGTGTTTTTTGGTTTCTTCGTTGCGAACGTCGTCGGCGTTTAGGTTCAGGCTAAAGTCGTAGGATTTGTCGGCGAAGTATTCGCACGATTTTTCAATCATAATCCGCGACATTTTGCTATATTGCCTCGTCTTTCGCGCCAATTCCAAAAACTCTCTGGCCTCCATAAAAGAGCCGTTATCCTCCGCGATACGCATTAAACATTCGTATTGGACTACCGCGCCCGTTTTTAGATCGACGACGGGCTGAAAAAATGGAACGATGCGATCTTCGTCGATCGCTTTTTTGATCTTTGCAACCAATTTGACGTTTTTCGCAAACTCTTCTTCGAGTCCTTCTACGTCCTCGTAACAAACCGCGTTTTTATGTTCGCGCTTGGCGATTCTTAGAGCCATATCCGCTTTAGTCGTCGCGTTGGTTTTAGAAAGCGAGTAACCCGCCTTTGCGCTAATCAGTATCTCATAGCCGTCAAAAACAAAGGTTTCTTGATCGAGCCGCGCCAAAAGATTTTTCACAAACTCTCTCATTCCGCCGCATTTGCTCTGATCCCGCGCTAAAACGCCGAACTCGTCGGCGGATAGTTTATAGACCGTAGCGTTTCCGTGCATTTCGGTTAAGTAGCGTTTTAGCGCTTCGCCTACGCCGATTAAAACCTTATCGCCGATCTTGTTTCCATAAACGTCGTTGATCGAACTAAATCCGTCGAGATTAACGAGTATTAACGCGGGTAACGGCGCGGATTCAAGATCGTATCGAAGGGCGTTGCGGTTGGGAAGCGAGGTTAATTCGCTAACGTAATGCCTTGTCGCCATCGCCGTAATATCTTGGCGCAAATCGAGATACTCCAAAACCGCGCCCGCGCCGTCCATAATAGGCGCGATCGTCAGGTGAAAATACTTTGTATCGCCGTTTTTGGCTACGTTGCGAACGACGCCGTTAAATATCCGCTTATTGGAGATCGCAAGATAGATCGCGTCAAGCGTTTCCGGCGATTCTTTCGGGTGCGCGAGTAGGCTGTATGTTTTGCCTACGATCTCGTCGCGCGAGTAGCCAAGAATGGCGCAAAAAGCGTCGTTAACCTCGATGATTTTGTTATTGGCGTCGGATTTTGAAACGATCGCGCTTGCATCAACCGCTTTTTTGTAATCGGTCAAAACTTTAACGCTGGCGCTTAACTCCTCCGTTTTTTGCTTAACTTTGCGCTTTAAACAGTAGTTTTGCGCGCACCGCTCCAAAACGGATAGCAACCGCCCTAGCTCGATCGGCTTAAATAGATATTGGCTAACGCCCAGATCGATTGCGTTTATCATAAACTCCGCGTCAATAAACGCGGAAACGACGATAATCGGCGTTTCGGAATTGGCTAGGCGAATCTCGCGCGCCATCGTAATTCCGTCCATAACGGGCATTTTAATGTCGGTGATAACAATATCGGGTTGGTATAGCGAAAAGATATGAAGCCCCTCTTTGCCGTTTGTCGCCAAATAGAGTTCGCCCACATAACGCCCAAGCGATTTAGCAATCGCGTCAAGCACGCCGTGATCGTCTTCTACAAGTAAAACTTTCAGCTCCGCTAACACCGTATATATCTTTTCGCGTTAATTTTAGACATAATAATAACCTTTAATTATTTGATTACGCGGTAAGAATTTCTTTCGCTTCGACAAAAAGAGAGTCGGATACCGCCGCTTTTGCTTTTTGCGCCGCAAGCGCCAAGATGGTTCGCGCGCGATCGTTACGCCCCCCCCCCCCCCCCAGTTACGGCGGGATAGAGCCTGTTTGCGCGGGCGATTAAGCGATCGCCTCCTAGATGATGTTGCGAAAGAGTAACCGACACCGCGTTTGTCCCCTCGTTCTTTGATTAGCGTCATTGCAATTATATCGCTTTTTCGCGCTAAAGCGGTTTAGAATTCTCTCGGATCGGCTATTTCGCCCGCGATCGCGCTTGCCGCAACGACCGCCGTGTTTGCAAGATAAACCTCGCTCGTTTTAGCGCCCATTCTACCTACAAAGTTGCGGTTGCTGGCGCTTATGCACCGCTCGTTATCGCCCAAAATACCCATATAGCCGCCCAAACACGCGCCGCAGGTAGGATTGCTAACGACCGCGCCCGCTTCGGCGAAAATCTCGTAAAGCCCCTCTTTTTGCGCCTGTAAGGCGATTTTTTGCGTCGCGGGAGTAACGATCATGCGCAAATGGCGGGCGACTTTGCGCCCCTTTAATATGTTCGCGGCGATTCTAAGATCGCTTATGCGTCCGTTTGTGCAACTGCCGATAAACGCCTGATCGATCTTTACGCGCTCGTTAACGGCTTCGCTAATCGTCCGCTTATTATCGGGCAGGAACGGAAAAGCTACGATCGGCTCCATTTTATCCGCGTCGATCGCGATCGTCCGCTCGTAGAAAGCGTCTTTGTCCGACGCGAAAATCTTGGGCTTCCTAGCGAGTTTTTTGTCGCTTAAAAAGGTTTCGGTAATCTTGTCGTAAGCGATTATTCCGCTTTTCGCGCCCGCCTCGATCGCCATATTACAAAGGCTGAAGCGATCGTCCATTCCAAGACGCTCTAAACTGTCGCCGACAAACTCCAGCGCTTTGTAGGTCGCGCCGCTAACGCCTAAGCGCGCTATCGTTTCAAGAATTATATCTTTGCCATAGACGCATTTTGCGGGTTCGCCGCGTAGCTCGATCTTAATCGAAACGGGAATCTTAAACCAATTTTTTCCCGTCGCCATCGTATAGGCTAGATCGGTCGATCCCATACCCGTCGCAAACGCGCCCAAAGCGCCGTGCGTGCAGGTGTGGCTATCCGCGCCGATAATAATATCGCCCGGGACGATCAACCCCTTTTCGGGCAAAAGCGCGTGTTCTATGCCCATCTCTTTTTCGTCGAAAAAGTGGGGCGGATTATGTTTAAGCGCGAAATCGCGGCTAATTCGCGCCTGATTAGCGGCGCTGATATTTTGGGCGGGGATAAAGTGATCCATACAAAGCGCGAAGCCTTCGGGGTTAGCGAGCCGCGCCGCGCCCGCGCCCTCGAAAGCGCGAATACTCAATGGAGTCGTAATATCGTTACCGATCGTCATATCGACGCCGACGCGAACTATTTCGCCCGATCGCGCCGCCTCGCCGCAATGATCGGAAAAGATTTTTTCAGTGATCGTCATACCGTAGGTTTTCATGCGGCGAATTATAACTCAACAATCCAAATCGGTATAGCGCGTAAGCCAATAACGTTATAATGCCTGAAGTTTTTTATAGAAAAGCGGTTATGTATAGCAAAAAAATATACGTTGCGGGGCATAAAGGAATGGTCGGATCGGCGATCGTTCGCCATTTGCGATCGTTAGGCTACGAAAATCTTATTTTGCGCGATCGCAAAGAGCTTGATCTGCTTGATCAAAAGGCGGTTTTTGATTTTTTGCAATCGCAAAAGATCGATTTTATCTTTTTAGCGGCGGCAAAAGTGGGCGGAATTAACGCCAACAACATATACCGCGCCGATTTTATCTACGAAAACCTACAGATCGAAACAAACGTGATTTACGGCGCTTTGCGATCAGGCGTTAGCGGCTTATGTTTTTTAGGCTCTAGCTGCATATATCCGCGCGAGTGTCCGCAACCGATCAAAGAGGAATATCTTTTAACGGGCGCGTTGGAATCCACGAACGAACCTTACGCGATCGCAAAGATCGCCGGCGTTAAGTTATGCGAGAGCGCTAACGCTCAATACGGCGCTAATTTTTTTAGCGTTATGCCTACAAATCTATACGGATTAAACGATCGTTACGATCTGGAAAACAGCCACGTTTTACCCGCGCTGATTCGCAAAGCCCGCGAGGCGAAATTACGCGGCGACAAAGAGATTGTCGTTTGGGGTAGCGGCGCTCCTAGACGCGAGTTTCTCGACGCGGACGATCTGGCGGACGCTTGCGCGTTTCTTATGCAAAAAGGCGTTAATAGCGGACTATACAATATCGGTTGCGGCGAAGATATTACAATCTGCGAATTAGCCGAAACAATAATGGATATAGTAGGTTTTAGCGGCAGGATTGTATTCGACGCGACAAAACCGGACGGAACGCCGCGAAAACTATTAGACGTTTCGCGTATGAAATCGCTTGGCTGGAGCTATAAGATCCCGTTAAAAGAGGGGATAAAAAAAGCGTATGCGGACTATCTAAGCAAAGAGAAGGTTATCAATGGCTAAAGTCGCTTTAATTACGGGCGTTACGGGGCAAGACGGCGCTTATCTTTCCGAGTTTTTGCTCGATAAGGGTTATATCGTTCATGGGATCAAACGAAGAACTAGTTTGTTTAATACCGCTAGAATCGATCATTTGATGCATGATCAACATGAAAAAAACGTTCGTTTTTTCTTGCATCACGGCGATATGACGGATAGCTCTAGCCTATCGCATATTATTCAAAAAACGCAACCCGACGAGATTTATAACTTAGCGGCGCAAAGCCACGTAGCGGTGAGTTTTGAAGAACCCGAATATACCGCCAATTCCGACGCGCTAGGCGCTCTTCGTCTGTTAGAGGCGATCCGTATGCTTGGTTTGGAAAAAAAGACGCGCTTTTATCAGGCTTCCACAAGCGAGCTTTACGGCTTGGCGCGCGAGATCCCGCAACGAGAAACCACGCCGTTTTACCCGCGCAGCCCATACGCCGTCGCTAAACTTTACGCCTATTGGATTACCGTTAATTACCGCGAAGCATACGGCATATACGCCTGCAACGGGATTTTATTTAATCACGAAAGCCCGATTCGCGGCGAAACCTTTGTTACGCGCAAGATCACGCGCGCGCTAGCGCGAATTAAGCTCGGCGCGACGGATTGTTTATATTTGGGCAACCTAAACGCAAAACGCGATTGGGGACACGCCCGCGACTACGTCGAGATGATGTGGCTTATGTTGCAGCAAGAAAAGCCCGAAGATTTCGCGATCGCTACGGGGACGCAATACAGCGTGCGGGAGTTTGTCGAGGCGGCGGCAAAAGAGCTTGACATAACGATTCGTTGGCGCGGCGAGGGCGCGGACGAAAAAGGTTACGATCAAAACGATCGCGTTATCGTGGCGGTCGATCTGCGCTATTTTCGCCCAGCCGAAGTGGAAACCTTGCTTGGAGACGCGGCAAAAGCGCGGCAACAATTAGGTTGGAAGGCAAAAACATGCTTTAACGATCTGGTTACAGAGATGGTCGCGGCAGATTTGCAAGAGGCAAAAAACGAAGCGCTAATAAATACAAAGGGCGAGCGATGAAGTTACATTTGGGCTGCGGCAAACGGTATATTCCGGGATTTACGCATATAGACGCGGTGGATTATCCGCACGTCGATCACGTTAGTCAGATCGACGTTTTACCCTATATCGCGGATAATAGCGTCGATCTGATCTACGCCTGCCACGTTTTGGAGCATTTCAAACGCAGCGACGTCGCGCGAGTTCTTACGGAGTGGAAGCGCGTATTAAAACCAAACGGTATTTTGCGGCTCGCCGTACCAAACTTTGCGGCGGTATGCGAGGTCTATCAAAAATACGGTAGATTGGACTTGGTAATCGGCTTAATTTTTGGACGGCAGGACTATCTATACAACATTCATTACAACCTTTTTGACTATCCCGCGCTTGTTAAACTCCTTAAGGAGGTTGGCTTTACAGGGGGGGGGGGGGGGGAGCAAGATTGGCGTTATGATTGGCGCGGAACCGAACATGCGCAAATCGACGACTATTCGCAGGCTTATATCCCGCATATGGACAAGGATAACGGCATTTTAGTTAGCTTAAATGTGGAGGCGCAAAAACCCGCCGTATAAAGCGTCGTAAATCCAAATTAAAACCCAACGCATTTCTAAACCCGTCTTTAACGCGGCAAAACCCGCATAGAGTTATTCCCGCTTGCGAAAAGCGCGGCTTTTCGCAAGCGGACGTTATTGCAAAGAGCGCTAGGCTACGCTAAAGTCGCGGGAATGATTGCCTGTAGATTTTGCCGATAATGCGTAGGTTTTGCAAATGCGCTCGCGTCCGATTTTGGCGTAGATCGGACGCGACGATATTAACGTTGGGTTTGCGCCGCGACTTCAGCCGCGAAATCGTTTGATTTTTTCTCTATGCCCTCGCCTACTTCAAAGCGGGCGAAAAAGACGATTTTAGCGCTTGCGCCTTGCGCTTTTGCCGCGTCGTTCAACGCTTGCGCGACGCTCTTTTTGTCGTCTTTAACAAACGTCTGCCCTTCAAGAGTATTATCTTGAATAAATTTATTGATCTTGCCCTGCGCGATCTTCTCTAGCATCGCTTCGGGCTTGCCCTCTTTTTTAAGTTGCTCGATCGCGATTTCGCGCTCTTTAGCGATCGCTTCCGCAGGAACCTCCGCCGCGTTCAAATATAGCGGTTTCATAGCCGTCGCGTGCATAGCTATATCTCGCGCAAACTCCTCTAACTTCGCGCCCGTTTCGATCGCCACGATCGCGCCTACGCGAGAGTTTGAATGTAGATAGCCGTTGATTGCGCCGTTAGTTAGCGAATACTTGGCGAAACGGCGAACGTCGATCTTCTCGCCTAACTTGGCGATCGCCTCGCTAGCGCGATCGCTTAAACTTGCTCTAAGCTCGTCCGTCGTCTTAAAATCGCCGTTTCTAACGCGCTCGATCGCGTCGTTTGCAAAGGATTTGAAATGGTCGTTTTTCGCCACAAAATCGGTTTCGCAGTTGATTTCGACGATCGACGCGCTTTTGAAATCGTCGCTTACTTTCAGGACGATCGCGCCTTCCGCCGCTACCTTATCGGCGACTTTTGCGGCTTTTGACAAGCCCTTTTTGCGTAGCCATTCGACGGCGGCGCTTATATCGCCGTCCGATTCAATCAAAGCCTTTTTGCAATCTAACATTCCGGCGTTGGTAGATTCTCGCAAATGTTTGATCATCTCAGGGGTAACGCCCGCCATTAAATATCCTCCTCTAAACGCTCTACAAACGCTTCGTCGTTTGCCGCGTCCGCTAAAACCTCTTGTAATACAACTTCAGGATCGCCTTCGATCGGCGCTTCGGTTTGAACGGGCGGTCTGCCGTCCTGCGAGGCAAGCTCTTTGCCTTCGATCACCGAGTTAGCCATCTCGACGCAAAAAAGCTCTATAGCGCGAATCGCGTCGTCGTTACCCGGTATCGGATAGTCGATCGCGTCGGGATCACAGTTGGTGTCCAAAGGCGCGACAATTGGAACGCCAAGTCGCCGCGCTTCGGCGACGGCGATTTTTTCTTTCACCGCGTCCAGCACAAAGATAAGATCGGGCAGGGTTTTCATATAGCGAATACCGCCCAGATATTTTTCTAATTTTTCACGTTGGCGCTCGATCAAAAGCGCCTCTTTTTTTGTTAGCAGGTCGATCTTGCCGCTTGATTTTAGCTCTTCGATCACGTCTAATTTGCGGATCGACTGGCGGATCGTTTTGTAGTTGGTCAGCATACCGCCAAGCCAACGGTTATTAACGTATGGCATTCCGCAACGCTCGGCTTGTTGCGCGATAATAGCGCTCGCCTGTTTTTTGGTGCCTACGAATAAGATCGTCTTGCCCTCCGCAACCGCGTCGCGCACGACGTTTGCCGTGTAGCGAAAGTAGCGTAGCGTCTTTTGCAAGTCGATGATATAGATGTTCTTACGAACGCCAAAAATGAACTTCTTCATCTTTGGATTCCAACGGCGCGTTTGGTGTCCGAAATGCACGCCGCACTCAAGCAAGTCTTTCATGGTTACCATGAAGTTATCCTTTGCGTTAAAATTGGGTTTAGCCTCGCCGCCCGTTAGTTTCGCTATGAAACAACCCTTCAAGGACTGACGGCTGTGAAATAAAAGGCGGCGGTTTATACCATAAAAACGCTTAAAACCGCCAAATCGCGCCGCTTCGTTATTCCCGCCTTCTTCCGCGCCTTGCGCTCCTCCGTTTCACTACGGAGCGGGCGCGGCGGTTTTACTAATAATACGTGATATTTCTGAATATGGCAGTTTTTTTTGGTTTGGATTGTCGTATTTCGAAAACTGTCTTTAACAATGCAAAATAACGGGACGCAACCCGCGACTTTAGTCGTTCAACAACGATATTGCAAAGCGCTACTCCCGATCGTTCGTAGATTTTGAGTATTAGCGGCAAACGCCTAAAACGCCGATCGTTAATTGCGCGGCTAGGTTAAACGGCGCGGCTAAAAAAGATATAATCAAGCCAAAATTACAGCGGAGAGAGTTGCGTTGAAACTGCTTTTTGATATAGGCGGCACCAAGCTAAGGCGCGGCGTTTTGAACGATCGCGGCGAATTTGTTCTACTTGACGATCGGCTAAGTAAAGGCGATCTTAAAGCCAAACTAGAAGCTCTGATCGCCGAAACGATAAAGCGCTATCCGATCGATTTTATCGGCGCGAGTTTCGCGGGGCAAACGCAAAATAACCGTCTGTTTTTCGCGCCCAATATCGAACTGGGCGCGTTAAAAAACGAGGACTTTTCCGACTGGATTTTTGATCGTTTTTCTATAAAAGCGGCGATCGATAACGATCTAAAATGCGCCGCGATCGCCGAAGCCGCCGCAAGATCGACGACGAGAACGCTTTTTGCGCTCTTTGTCGGCACGGGAATCGGCGGCGCTTGCGTCGAAAACGGCGCGATCGGACGCGGCGCAAATAACAACGCGGGCGAAATAGGACATATCCCGTTTGAAAAAACGCCTTTTTTATGCGGCTGCGGCGGCGCGGATTGTTTAGAGGCAAGCGCGAGCGGAAGCGCGATCGCGAAATGGAGCGAACGTTACGGCTTTCAAGCTCGCACGATCGCCGAGCTTTCCAACCTCGACAATCCAAAAGCCGCCGAAATCCTCGATCGGTTTCATCGCGGAATCGACTACGCGGTTAGAACGATTATCGCGTTGTTTAATCCTGATACGATCGTTCTTGGCGGCGGCGTGGCGCTCTCTTGCGAAAGCGCTTTAATACGCGCCAAAAACGCCGCGCAAAACGCCTTCAAACCCTCGCGCCGCGTTACGATCGAGCTTTCGTCGCTTGGCGACAAAGCCAACCTTTTGGGCGCGGCTTTGCTTGACGCAGATTTGAGCAAACCTAAAACCACTCGTTAAAACCAAGCAAATACGAAAAGTTAATAGCGCCAAACGCCTATCGATCACCGCGCTTTGACGAGCGCTTCCCCGCTAAGTTATTTCGCCCCGCCCCTTTGCTTTTGCGATCCGCTCATCTGTCTAGCGACGCTCAATCATTTCTATGCAACCGCAATATGCTATGATTCGATCTTTTGTCGCTTCTATTCATCATTCCTTTCGCCCCAATAGCTCATTCGGATAGAGCGCAGGCTTCCTAAGCTTGAGGCGGCAGGTTCGAATCCTGCTTGGGGCATATCTAAACAATCCCGTTCTACGACAAGGTTTAAGAGATAAAACCGTCGTTTAAGTTTTCGCCGTTTCCTCTTTTAGCCGCTTCTTTTCGATAGATATGGCGCTACGTAACGTTCGTAGCGAACGGGTTTTAGCTTGCTAATATCCACGATAATTAAGCCGTCGATACAGTTGTTAAATTCTGGATCGTAGCCAAAATCGACAAACTGAACGCCGCCCGTTTCGCACAACTCCGAATACAGTCATTCCCGCGTAGGCGGGAATCCAAACCAAAAACCAATGCATTGCGATCGCCTTCAATTTGAATACGCACGCTTCCTTCGCGCCTTGCGCTCCTCCGCTCCCTCCGCGACTGCGCTCCTCCGCTTCGCTCCGCGAGCGGTCGCTCCGCTTTGGAGCGGGCGCTTCGCGTATTTGGATTCCCGCCTACGCGGGAATGACTGCAAATGTAGGTTTTGCGGGTAAATGCGTAGGGTATTAGAAACGCGTAAGTCTTGGTTTGGATTTAAGCCTGTCTATTCAAACGGCAAAAACGAGGGTTTTTAATTAAACGTTTAGTATAGGAGCTATGCGATCGAATAGCTGTTCGTAGGTGTAAGTTTCCTTGAAATCTTTGATTCTGCCGCCCGCCGCGTTCGCATGTCCGCCGCCGCCGAAAAGTTTCGCCGCCATAACGCTAACGTCGATCTTGCCGTCGGCGCGAAGGCTTATGTTGCCGTTTCTGCCTACATCGAGAATAAAATCGTAATCGGGGCATTGGCTTAGAAAGGCGTTGCCCAATACCGATATATTGCCGATCTGAAAGGTTAAAATCCCTTTATGCCCTTCGTAATTTACTTTCATACGATCGCGGTTTTGTATAAGCAGTTTTGTTACGAAACGCGCGGAAAGATTATCGATCGTATCGCGTTCGCCGCCGCCCCTTAAATAACTTTTTTTGATCGCTATGATCTGATCGTCAAGATCAATATTGCGATAACCTTCAAGATACTCGAACGCCGCTTCCAAAAGGCTTAAATGATAGTCGTTTTCCTCGAAGCTAAACAGCGCCGAGCTGATCTCTCTAGCGTCCATAACCAAGCGATTTAGCGCTTTGCCAAACTCAAAGCGATCGCGTTCGTCTTCTAACCACAGATCGTAGGCGTTAACGCACGCGACGTATTCGCCAAGCTCTTTATCTCTCGCCGCTTCGCAATCGCCGACGCGCTCGCTACACCAATCATATACGATCTTTGTCGCGCACTTTGATTCGTCTAAAAAATACCACTCAAACTCTTCGGCTAAAGCCGCGCCGCTTTTGTGATGATCGAGCAGTTTTAACTCGATCTTATGTCCGGATTTTTTCAAAGAGCCCACAATCTCGTTAATCAGTTTGCAATCTTCTCTCGTTATATTCAGATCGCTAATCAATATAAGATTTTCATCGCGGTTAGGCGTTTTTTCTATCAGCGATCCGATTAACGATAATTTCGCGCTTACCTCCAACCCGTAGCCCGAATTAAATCGTTTTGTTTGCCCCAAAAACCGCTTTGCGACTAACTGGGCGCTATATCCGTCCAGATCGTTGTGCGAAAGGTGATAAATATAGTTTTTGGACGGCGCGTTTTTAACGACGTCAAGATCGTTTAGCCGTTCGCGCAAATCGCTAAAAGTCATCGAAGCTCAAACTTCCCTTCGAGTAGTTGCTCACGGTCGCCTCGAAAAAGTTGCTCTTTTGCTCGTTAAACTGACTAAACTTATCGACCCATTTAATCGGGTGTTGCGCGTTGTAAAGCGGCTTTAGCCCAACCGCTTTCAAACGATTATCGGCAAGATATTTAATATACTGATCGATAATCTGATCGGTAAAACCTAATATGCTGTTATTGGATATATACTGCCCCCATTCGATCTCCAATTTTGTCGCCTCGTCGAACATCTCGTAGGCTTTAGCTTCTAGCTCTTTGGTGAAAAGATCGGGACGCTCTTTACGAAGCGAATTAAGGATATTTTGAAACATAAGCAAATGGCTGATCTCGTCGCGCTGAATAAAGCGGATCATCTGCGCGCTACCAAGCATTTTGCCCGCTCGCGCTAACGTATACATCGCCGTAAAACCGCTATAAAAATACACGCCCTCCAAAATCTGTATGGCATACATAGCCAAAACTTTCATCTCGTCGGTAGGATTATTAACAAGCGCGTCGTAAACGGAAGCGATATAGCTGTTTTTTTTGTATAAGAGCGCGTCTTTGCGCCACATATCGTAGATCTCTTCGGTATTTTCGCTGATACTCTCTACCATCACGGCGTAGCTAGAGCTATGTAAAGCCTCTTCAAAACTCTGCCGCGCCACAAGCACGTTGATTTCGGGCGCGGTGATGATCGGGTTGATATTGTCCTGCAACTGGTTGGTTTGAATGCTGTCCATAAAGATCAGCTGACTTAAAACCAGATCGTACATACGCTTTTCTTCCGCGCTCAATATTTTGTAGTCCTTCGCGTCCTGCGTCATATCGACCTCTTTGGGGAACCACGTGTTTGCGAGCATTAAATCCCAAAGATTGATCGCCCATTGATATTTAACCTTGGTCAGTTCTACAAGACCCGTAGGATTGCCCGAGATGATCTTGCGATCGTCTACTCCCTCTTTGGATAGCGGGTTATATATGATTTTGCGGCTCATCAAACGCCTTTCCCAAAAGAAATATCCGTATTATACTATTCGCCATAATATCGCCGAAAAAGCGCCGCTAAAACTTGATAGCGAGTTTTACAGAAAGGAGTTTCGTTGCAACCGCGTATTCTGCTTAGCCTTGCGATCGCCGTAGCGCTCTATTTGCCGATTTTGGCGGCGTTCTTCTTTATTTTACGATCGCTCGAGTTTGAACGCGCGCAGAGGCAAGAGTTTATTCCGATTGCGTTAAGCTACTTTGAAGAGCCGATCGCGCCTAGCGTCGCGACGCCTCCGCAACCGGCGATCGCCGCGCCAAACGTCGCCGACCCAAAACCGCCGGCGGAAGAAAAAACCCCGATCGAGCCAAAAAGCGAAGCTGGCGCGTTAAGCGCGAGCGAATTAAACGCCCTTTTCGCTCCGACGACTCTCGACGAACAGACGGCGCAAAGCGCAAAACCTAGCGAAACGCCAAGCGCGATCGCGGCGGAGCTAGGCGATCTTTACGGACTGATGATCCGCGAGCTAACGCCCGAAGAACGCCGTTTTATGGAACAAAACCTTAACCCGATTCAGACAATCACGCAACGTTATCTGTGGCAAAGAGGTTATCCGCGTTTGGCGGTTACGAAAGGAATGAGCGGCGAAGTTATACTCGGCTTCACGCTTTTTCCCAACGGCGATATTTCGTCGATCGAAACGATCAGAAGCTCCGGCTGGAGTTTGCTAGACGATCACGCGATCGAAACGATCCTTGTCGCTTACAAAGATTATCCGCGTCCAAGCGAACAAGTCCGCGTCCGAATGCGCGTTACCTACCAATATCGTTAAACGATCGCGGTTTTATCGATCGCGTTAAGAGCGAGGCGCAGATCCGCTACAGCCTCTTTTTTCGCGTTTTGATTGAGCCGCAGATAGCCTAGCGAAAAGCTCGGCGCGACCATAGCGCGATCAAACGCGCAGCGCCACAATCTGCCCCGCGCCGCCTCGATCGTTTCGTTTGACTCGCACAGCGCGCTAAAGGCTTGCTTTCCCAAAGCGATAATAATTTTGGGCTTAAGCCGCTCGACTTCGGCGACAAGATAGCTTTTACACGCCGCGAGAACCGCCGCGTCCGCCTTTCCGCGCGAGTGG
This sequence comes from Helicobacteraceae bacterium, assembly GCA_031275395.1. Taxonomy (GTDB): domain Bacteria; phylum Campylobacterota; class Campylobacteria; order Campylobacterales; family SZUA-545; genus JAIRNH01. The sequence continues at coordinate 62,960 of JAISOU010000032.1, forward strand.
CATTTAATTGCGGCGGCGACATAAACGTCGTCGATCGTTAGCCCCATAGCTTTTTCGATCATATTCTTTAGCATTTCGCCCGAATCGCCGCAGAACCATCTACCCGTTTCGTCTTCGCGCGCGCTTGGCTCGTCGATTACGATCATAATTTGGTTTTTCATCGCGCCCGCGCCGATCAGCGCATTTTTGCGAAGTTTGGCTAAATGGCATAGGTGGCAGTTTGCGATCATATCGCCAAGCCGTTTGGGTTCTTTCGGCAGATTTTCGCTTTGGACAATCGGCTCGCTTTGAAAATATCGCTCGCCAAAACGTTTCAGCGCGTAAAGTTTCGATAGTTGTTTTAGTAAAATTAAACGTCGTTGCATCGCGCAATTATCGTAAAAAAGCGCTTTTTGCCGATAATGTCGTATGATAGATTTTGCCAACGAAACCGATTTTAGCTTCGATCCGTCTCCGTTAGAAACGATCGCGCAGGAATTGAGCGATAAGAGGATAGAGCTTATTTTGATCGACGACGATTTTATGCGCGAGCTGAATAGCAAAACTCGCGGTATTTGCAAAACGACCGACGTTCTTAGCTTTCCGATCGCCGCTTTCGCCCATTCGCCGCTAGGATCGATAGCGATCTCGATCGATACCGCCGCAAAACAAGCCAAAGCCTTTGGACATAGCGTGGAAAGCGAAATTGCCATTTTATTCCTGCACGGACTTTTGCACCTTTTGGGATTGGATCACGAAAAAGATAACGGAGAGATGGCGCTTAAAGAGGCCGAGTTGCGCGCGCGCTTTAACCTACCGATCGTCCTTACGGAACGCTAAAACAACGATCGCTAACGGCGATCCGCGAATTACCCTACCCTACCCGTCTAAAAGTTTGGCGATTAAAAGCGAATCGGTTGCGGCTATAATTTGAGCGCGCCCGATCGACGTTGGTTTAATATCGTCGATCTCGCTTTCGTTAATCAAAATCGGCGGATCTATTTGAGGCGACCAATCAAGATTTTTAGCCGCGATTAAATGCTCCGACTCTTCGCTTGCGCCGTCGATCGCTACCGTTACGATCGAGCCTATCACTTTTTTTAGCCGTTTTTTATGCGCGGATTTTAATAATTTTTGCGCGATTTTCATACGAGTCTGAATAGTTTTGCTATCGACTTTGCCGCGCATTTTGTTTGAAGTCGTCCCCTCTTCGTCGCTAAAAGCAAATAGGCTTACGCGATCAAAAACTCCGGTCTTAATTACCTCGCAAAGCGCCGTAAAATCCGCTTCGCTCTCATAGGGGTGTCCGATAATAAACGCCGTTCTTATATAGACGTTTTTAATCTCTCTTGCCTTTGCTATAAGCGCGAAAGTTTTTTGCGCGTTCAAGCCGCGTTTCATTGTCTTTAGCATACGATCGCTTACGTGCTGAATCGGCATATCAAAATATGGGGCAAATCGTTTTGAATTGGCGATAGTCGCGATCAGTTTAAGAGAGGTTGTAGCGGGATAGAGATAACAGATTCTGGCGCGTTTAACGCCTTCGATCTGATCGATCTTTTCAATCAGATCGCATAAGCCGTTTTTTAATCCTATATCGCGTCCGTAACTACTAGTGTCTTGCGCGATCAGACTAAAATCAAAATAACCCTTTCTAACAAGAGTTACAATCTCGTTAATAACGCTTTCAAGCGATCGGGAACGCAACTTTCCTTTGAAACTCGGAATTGCGCAAAAGGAGCAGCGCTGATTACACCCTTCGGCAATCTTAATATAGGCGTGATACGCGCTTGCGGTAACGACTCGCTCCTCGTTCGATTGTAAAAAAACCTGATCTGAAAAAGCGCTTTGTTTTTTTAATATCAATTCGTCAATCTTCGCGTAATCCCCTACTCCCGTAAAAATATCGACTTCGGGCAGCTCTTTAATCAGCTCTTCGCGGTAACGCTCCGATAAACAGCCGCTTACAATCAAAAGCGCGCCCGCCTTTTTTCTTTTTGCCGCGCTCAAAATCGCCTCTATACTTTCGGTTTTTGCCGCTTCTATAAAACCGCAGGTATTAACGATAATCAGATCGGCTTCTTCGAGATTTTGCGTTATTTCGCACTCTTTAAGCCGTCCTAACATTATCTCGCTATCGACTAGATTTTTCGTGCAGCCAAGACTGATCAGATGAAGTTTTTGCAACTTATATCCACATATTATCTATTAAGCGCGTAGCGCCTACTCTTGCCGCGATTAAAATAATCGTTTCGCCCTTTTTGATCGTATCGATAGGCTTAAAATCCCGATCGACAATAGCGATATAATCGATCGTAAGAGGTTTTAAGACCTCGCCAATCGCCTGAACGATCGCCAATGATCGGGTTTCATTTTTCTTAATTAGTTTGCTAGCCTCTAATAGCGAACTCGATAGTTTAAGCGCCTCGTTTTTTTCGCTTTCAGACAAATAGGCGTTTCGACTGCTTAGAGCAAGTCCGCTAATCTCCCTTGTCGTTTCGCACGGTATAATTTCTATATCGGTAAAAAACGATTTTGCCATTTTAGTTATTAGCCATAATTGTTGCGCGTCTTTCTTGCCAAAATATGCGCGTTGCGGTTTAATAAGATTAAACAGTTTCATAACGACCGTTAGCGCTCCGTCAAAATGAAGAGGGCGAATCTTTCCTTCATAAATCGCGCCGCCGATCGACGGAGCGCGAATCGCGGGTTCGTCTTCGCCGTAAATCTCTTCGGTTTTTGGTATAAACAGCAAATCGACGAGCGCCGCGCGACACAAAGCGATATCCGCCTCCTCTTTACGAGGATATTTTTCAAAATCCTCGCCCGCGCTAAATTGCGCTGGATTAACAAAAATACTGACGACGACAAACTCGTTCTCTTTTTTTGCCCGCTCGACAAGGCTTAAATGCCCTGCGTGTAAAGCGCCCATAGTCGGCGCAAAACCAACGCTTCCGCCCGCGCTTCGTAGGGCGTTTTTTAGCTCCCCGATACCTCTTGCAATGATCACCTTACGCCTTTACGCTACAATCCGCGCTAAACTTTTGTCGGCATTATACAAGGATAGCGGTGATTATCGACTCGTACGAATATGTTGAAAGAATCAAAAGGCTTCAAACGCAGCTTGGCAACGCGCGCGGGATCATCAGACCCGCAGAGCTTCAGACTCGCTTAAATGAGATTTCAGAGCTTGAAAACGATCAGGATTTTTGGCTCGATCTTCGAAACGCCGCCGCGATTCAAAAAGAAAAAGCGCGGCTGGAAAGGGTTTTTTCACGTTTTAACGAAACGACAAACGCCGTCGAAGACGCTTTCGCTCTCTTCGAAATAGCCGCCGCGGAACAGGACGCCGAAGCTTTACAGGCGTTGAGCGACGAGTTGCCAGACCTAGAAGAAAAAATCGACGCGCTAGAGATCGAGCTAATGTTGGGCGGCGAAACCGACGCAAACAACGCGATCGTGAGCATTACGCCCGGCGCGGGCGGCACGGAAAGCCAAGATTGGGCGTCGATCTTATTGCGAATGTATCTGCGTTGGGCGGAACGGCACGGATTCAAAGCGGAGATTTTGGACTATCAGGACGGCGAGGAAGCGGGAATCAAAGACGCGTCGATCCTAATCAAAGGCGCGAACGCTTACGGCTACCTTAAAGCGGAAAATGGAACGCATCGGTTGGTGCGCGTTTCGCCTTTTGACAGCGCCGCGCGTCGGCATACGAGCTTTGCGCAGGTGAGCGTTTCGCCGGAAATTGACGACGACGTTAATATCGTGATCGACGATAAAGATTTACGAATCGACACATATCGAAGCAGCGGAGCCGGCGGGCAACACGTTAATAAAACCGAATCGGCGATCAGAATTACGCATATACCCACAGGCGTGGTCGTTCAGTGCCAAAACGATAGAAGTCAGCACAAAAACCGCGACGTAGCGTTTAAGATGTTGCGATCAAAACTCTATGAATTAGAGATGGAAAAACGCCGCGCAGAAGCCAATAGCGAGATTAAAACGGAGATTGGTTGGGGGCGGCAAATACGAAGCTACGTTCTATTTCCTTATCAGCAGGTTAAAGACAACCGATCTAAACAGGCGTTTAGCAACGTCAACGCAATTTTAGACGGCGATCTCGATAAACTAATCGAGGGCGTTTTGGTTAGTCTGCAACGCGGCGAACCGATCGGTAAAGCGAGCGACGACGAGGAATAAATAGCGTTTTGTACGCCGTTTTAATACGGAGCTTACGCGTTAAAAAATTGATGTTCCAAAAGTATTTTTATTCCTATCCCTATTAGTATAATTCCGCCTAAAAGCTCGGCTTTATTTTTAAGCCGTATGCCGCTTTTGACGCCGACAATTACGCCAAAATATGAAATCGCAAAGGTTACGACGGCGATAATACAGACCCCGATATAGGGCGATAGATTCATAAAAGATAGGGTAAGCCCCGCGGCAAGCGCGTCTATACTTGTGGCGATCGCCAGCAGTAAAAACGTTTTATGCGTTATCTGCGTACAGGGCGATTGTTTATCGTTTTCGCTATGGTTAAAACTCTCTTTTACCATTTTAAGTCCGATCAATAATAATATCCCGAAAGCAATCCAATGATCGATCGATTCGATCCGTTTGATAATCGCTTGACTCGCGAGAAATCCTATTAACGGCATAACTCCCTGAAACGCTCCAAAATAAAGCGCCGCGATTAGGGCGGTTTTTTTTGCGTTAGATATATTTTTCGCTCCAATGCCTAAAGCGACCGCAAAAGCGTCCATAGACAACGCAAACGCTAAAAAGAATATCTCCATACCTGCCTTTTATAACTCGCAATTCTACGATTTACGCGCTTTAGGCTATGATCTCTTTATGAAAAACCTTCTTTTACTTATCGTCGCGGTAGCGGCGTTTGCCAATCCGTCTTGGTATGGCAAGCCGTCGTCCAAGTCGTATGAAATCATCGGTTACGGCGCAAGCGTATCCGCAAAAGATGCTGAAGCGGACGCGATCAAAGATATAGGCGATCAGATCGCCGAAGTCGCCGTGTCGGAAACTAAGTTCAAAGGCGCGGTTATGCGCAACGCGGAGCGCGTCCTAAACCGCGAGGCAAAAGCGCAATTGAAGGGCGCCGAAATCCTTAGGCTAGAAAAAGAAGGGGCGGGCTTTTTTGCGCGGGCAAGGCTTGATCGCCGCCCGATCGAAACGCGGTTTTTGGAGCGGATCAAACCCGCTGAATGTCTTAAAAAAAGCGACGGGTTTTTAGCGCGATCGCCCTTTGCGCAGAGCCTGAACAAGGCGGCGGGGTGCGCGGTTGATTTTTCTATAACAAAAAAAGACGATCTATACTTTGTCGTCGCCAAAAACGCTTCGATCGCGTGGAACGAGGTCGATCTAACGCGCCTTTTTGACGTTAGCCAAAACCCGCAAATTACAATCGCTCCAAGCAAAAACGAGCTTAAAAAGGGCGAGGAGTTTGAGATAGCGATCGACGCAAACAAAAGCGGTTTTGTAACGCTTTTCGGGCTTAAAGAAAGCGGCGAATTTGAGTCGCTTAGCGAAACGATCGACGAAAACAAAACGATCGTCTTTCCCGCAAAAGCGGTAATCGACGACGATCGGACTTTGCAAAAGATCTTTTTTATCGCCGTTTTTAGCCAAGCGCCGATCGAGCGTAAAGCGCCGAAGGGAACTTTTGACGAGCTGATCGCGCTTTTGGATCGCCATATTTACAGCGTCGCCGAAATAAAAACGAGAAAATAGGCAAAACGCATAAAACGGCGGCGGTTGCAAAGATTGCGCGTAACCGCCTAAAACCAAAATATCAAGCGGCAAAAGCCGCGATCAAGGCTTGCGCGCTACGTAAGCGAAAGCGACGGATTACGGCGCGGCATTAACGCGCCGATCGCCTTTCCTAGCTTTGCTAAAGCTGTAAAACGCCAAATAAAAAGCGACTTTTGAATCAAGCGCATAAAATACGACTTTTTTGCAACATACCCATTCCATAAGCGCCGTCATAAGCAATTCCTAAATCTCATTCTTTGCGAACTCCTACAGCGCTTTGCGCCGCTATAGGCGAGACTAAAGCCATAGATAGAGCTAAGGCTTTGAATGTGAACGCCATTAGGATACTCCTTTTACGCATTAGTTTATGATAATGTTATCATAACAATTACTATATAGTTTCTTACCTTAAAAATGCCGTCGCTCTTGTCTGAGACATAATCTTTTGGCGCTGCTGTTGCGGCTGTTGGTTCTCTTTGATCGTATTGCCCATTTTTGCGCGCGTATTTTAGACAAGCGAAAGTATAATTTATCATCTTAAGTAAAAGGGTTTCCAAATGCGTAAATTGGTTTTTATGCTGGCGTTTGCCGCTTCGTTATCGGCGGAAATTGGGGTCGCGGTCTGCACCATTGCCAAGACGCCGACAAAAGCGTAGGACATACTTAAATGCGAAGGCGACAAAGAATTCGGGTGGCAAAATCTTGATGGGGCTACGGAGTATAGAAAAATTTTCTATAGGGGCTGGAGGTAGATATCTGTTGTTTATAAGGCGTCTAGCGACACTTACTATACATTCTTGCTTGACTTTTAACTTGTGCGTAATTTCAACGCTTGGGCGTTCGCAAGATCAACGTTTGCTTTAAGGGGGTGTTTTACGCGTTGAACGTGCGGGTGTTTTGCCGCCAAAAACGTTTACGCTCTTGCCGTACCCGCGCAAAGCGACAGCCCCGAAGAGCGTTGCGCAATACGGGTATCCGCAAAGACGATCGCATTGCGAAGGGCTGCAAGAGGGATTCTTGTTTCATCAAACGCCAATCTATCCGCTCTTTATTACATCCTGACTTGCAATCCTAGTTTCATCGTCAATCGACACCCGCCAAAGCGGAGCGTATACTTGACATAACGCCGGACGGACAAATCCGCGAGCCGCAACGGGCGGTTACAACGCAAAAGGTTCACGACTATGGGGCGCGGCGGCGCTTTCGTTTTTCTTCCGCGGGTAAGGGTAGCGATGTCCGGCGCAGCAGACGCAAAGCGGCTTAAAA
>JAISOU010000035.1 GCA_031275395.1 Helicobacteraceae bacterium
CCTCCTCAACTGCTGTTACGCTTAGACCCGATTTTGAGGGGATTGAAACTCGTTTTTGATCGCGTTAAAAGTATTGTTATAGTCGTTACGCTTAGACCCGATTTTGAGGGGATTGAAACACAACAGCCCCGATCTTAATCAAGGGGGCGGGAGTTACGCTTAGACCCGATTTTGAGGGGATTGAAACCGCTTATGTTATTATTCATTTCAAACTCCTTTTTGGTTACGCTTAGACCCGATTTTGAGGGGATTGAAACCCTAATCGCCGCCCTGTTTAGCGCCTGCTCCGCGCGGTTACGCTTAGACCCGATTTTGAGGGGATTGAAACATCAACCTCTACTCGCATTTTATCCTCCTTTTGAGTTACGCTTAGACCCGATTTTGAGGGGATTGAAACTCTTCACAGTGATCACCTCCATGACCATTCGCCGTTACACTTAGACCCGATTTTGAGGGGATTGAAACCTAGCTACGAAGCGGGGGACGTCGCGCCGCTAATAGAGTTACACTTAGACCCGATTTTGAGGGGATTGAAACCTGTGGCTGCATAATCGCCAATGCCGTAGTTGGAGAAGGTTATACTTAGACCCGATTTTGAGGGGATTGAAACATCCTCTGTTTTCTTAACGGGGATTACTTCAAGGTTACACTTAGACCCGATTTTGAGGGGATTGAAACTAAGATTGCCCCTCCTTAAGAGGCATAAATTTGTGTTACACTTAGACCCGATTTTGAGGGGATTGAAACGTATTCGGCCTCGCAATAATACTCGCCGTTAAAGTTACACTTAGACCCGATTTTGAGGGGATTGAAACGCCGCGCTCATAAACGAGTCCACGCAGGTTTTGGAGGGTTACACTTAGACCCGATTTTGAGGGGATTGAAACCTTACATAGGTCAATTTATCCACATAATTTTTAGTTACACTTAGACCCGATTTTGAGGGGATTGAAACAAGCTAGGGTTACTCTTTGTAACCACACCATCTCCATCGTTACACTTAGACCCGATTTTGAGGGGATTGAAACTTTTAATTCTCGCTTGGTCGCGGTTGTCGATCAAGGTTACACTTAGACCCGATTTTGAGGGGATTGAGACTCCCCGCCTTCTTTGTTGATAAATCTGAACTCGGGTTACACTTAGACCCGATTTTGAGGGGATTTAGAACAAGGCGGGAATCCAAATACGGCGTAGCGCCCGCTTCGCGGGAATGATGAGAATGTATGCAGGAATAACTGGGTGCTTGCGAAAAGCCGCGCTTTTATCGTCGTTTTGCGATTATTGCGTTTCTTCTTTTTTTACCCAGCCGATTTTTGCCTCGGGTAATAAGACTTTGATATATTCGGCGTTTACTTTAAGAATCTTCGCCTGCGTAGGGCGTTCGGTGATATAAAAAAGCGTGCTTGTAGCGGTGGGCAAGAGCCTAATCTGCGCGCCCGTTTTGATCGTTAATTCCTCTTCGCGCAAAGCGAGCCAAAATATAACGGCGATCGCTACGATCGCTACGCCTAAAAAGATCAATTTTCGCGTTTTGATCGATACGACGATTAGCGTCAAAGAAACGATCGATAAGAGCAAAACGTTTAGCCAAGGAAAAGATCGTTTGTTGGGGTTGATCTCTAAATTGGTTTCGCCTCTAACCTCTATGCCGCTAAGATCGAGTTTCAGCGCGATTCTTTTAAAGTCGCCGCTGGAAGGGTTGAAGTAGTTAAAATCTATTTCGTCTAACGTGGGCGAAACGATCGCGTGGTAGAGGATTCGCGTCGTAGGCAATTTGCGATCGTTCGAGTCGATTCCTTGCTCTTGCGCGATCGCGCCTAGCGAAAAGCTATCCAAATTGGATAATTCGCCTTTAATCTCCATAGCCAGAATATTCTGCGTGTCGCTATAGCGTTCGACCTTATAGGCTAAAACCTCCAAGTTTTCGGCGATCACGCCGCAAAACTGCGGATTTACGCTAAGTTTAGTCGCGCCGGCCTTGATAGGCGCGACGCTCTCTACGTCGCTCTGCCCGTCTAGAAGCGTAATCTCCGCTTCAACCTGCGGAAAGGCGATTCTAGGCGCGACAATCTGATAATACATCGTCAAGCGACGGCGATTTTCATCTACGCGAAGCCAGCGCGGTTCGCCGCTAACGCGCTTGATTCCCGTGCCGTTATCGTCGCCGCCAATCCTCGTTTCGAGCCGCTCGTAGTAGCGCTCGGTAATTGTCGCGTTATAGACGACGGGGATCACCTGCCCCACATATAGCGCGTTTGGCAACGGCTCGCTGGACAGATAGAGAACTTTCGGCGCGAGAAACCTTTCTTCGGCAAAGAGCGAAAAGGCAAAAACAAAAACAAACGATAATAGACGCAAATTAAAACTCCAACACGCTTTTGATTAACGTTAGTCCGTCCGCGCTCTCCGACAAAAGAGGGTTTGCGGCGCGTTCGGGGTGAGGCATAAGGGCAAAAACGTTTTTGTCTTTATTGGAAATAGCGGCGATATTGTCGATCGAGCCGTTGATATTTAGGCTTTTGCCCTCTTTGTCGCAGTAGGTAAGCGCGACCTGATCGTCGTCGTAAAGCGCCTTTAATCCGTCCGGATCGATATAGTAAGCGCCTTCGGCGTGCGCGATCGGCATAGAAACGATCTGCGATTCCTTAAACTTGCTCAAAAATGGATTGTTCGCGGACGATACCTTCAAATGAACGTAGCGGCTAATAAAACGGCGGCTTTCGTTTCTTAACATCGCGCCCGGAAGCAAGAACGCCTCCAACAATATCTGAAAGCCGTTGCATATTCCCAAAATCCGTCCGCCGCCTTTGGCGAACGACGCGACCGATTTCATAATCGGCGCAAAACGGGCGATCGCGCCGCAACGCAGATAATCGCCGTAGCTAAAGCCGCCCGCGATAACGACCAGATCGGTTTTTTGGGGCAGATCGGTTTCGTCGTGGCGAACGATCAGACATTTTGCTCCCGCTCTCTCAAACGCGCGCGCCGTATCGCGTTCGCAATTGGTGCCCGGAAACAAGATAATAGAAGCCGTCATGGCTCGATCTCGATCGAGTAGTCTTCGATCACGGCGTTTACAAGCGCCTCTTTTGCCATTTTTTCGGCTTCTTCTTCGGCTTCCTGCATCGTTTTCGCCGCGATTTTCAAAACAATCCGCTTGCCTATGCGAACCTCGCCGACGTTAGAAAAGCCGAGCGTTTCCAAAGCGTGCAAAGTGGCTTTGCCCTGCGGGTCTAAAATGCCCTCTTTTAGAAAAACGTTGATGATCGCCTTCAATTCAAAGCTCCTAATATGCGTTTTAGCACCTCTTCATAGGCGCTTTTCACGTCGCCCAAATCTTGGCGAAAGCGATCCTTGTCCAGTTTTTCGCCGCTAGTAGCGTCCCAAAAGCGACAGCTATCGGGGCTAATCTCGTCGGCAAGTAGGATCGCTCCGTTTCGATCGCGTCCAAACTCTACCTTAAAGTCGATCAGCCGTAATTTGATCGACTCAAAAAACGGCAGCAAAACGGAGTTGATCTTCCGCGCAAGCTCTTTAAGCGTTTTTAGCTCGTTGTCGCTTGCGAGTTTCATCAAAATCGCGTGTTCGTCGCTTAAGATCGGATCGCCCAGATCGTCGTTTTTGTAGTAAAACTCGACAAGACTAAACGCCAGTTTTGTCCCCTCTTCAATCCCAAGTCGTTTTGTAAGACTTCCCGTCGCTACGTTGCGAACGACTACCTCGATTGGGATAATTTGGGTCTTTTTGATCAGATGATTCGTCGAATCAAGCGTTTTGACAAGGTGCGTCGCTATGCCGTTCTTTTCCAACAAACCAAAAAGTTTCGCGCTGATTGCGGCGTTTAACGCGCCCTTGCCGCTCTCTTGCGATCTCTTTTGGGCGTTAAAAGCGGTTAGATCGTCCTTAAACTCCGCGATCAAGAGATCGCCGTTCTCCACGGCAAATAGCTTTTTACCTTTGCCCTCGTAAATTAACTCTTTTTTCTCCAACTTATTTTCCACGCTTTTATTTTTTCAGTACGATCAGCCCGCGCAAAATGCCAAGCGCGGTTTTTAACTGATAGTCGTTGTTTAACTGCGTTTCGGCGATCACGTTTGGATCGGCTTTTGGCTTTTCTTCGCCCGTCGTCCCATTCGCCGCGTTAAGTTGCGCCTCTAAATGCCCTTTTAACTGCGACTCTTTAACCTCGTATTCGCTTTCGATCTCTTTGAAGCTAATGCGTTTAACCTCTACGTCCGGAACGATTCCCATAGCTTGAATACTTCGACCGCTAGGCAGATAGTAGCGGGCGATCGTAAGGCGAATCGCGTCGCTCTCGCCCGTATCTCTAAGCGGCATAACGACCTGAACGCTTCCTTTGCCGAAGGTTTTTTCGCCTACGATCACGGCGCGGCGGTGATCCTGCAAACTGCCCGCGACGATCTCGCTGGCGCTGGCGCTGCCGCCATTGACCAGAACGACCATCGGGATATTGGTTAGAGTTCCGTTTTTACTCGCGGTAATGACCCTATTTTCGCTTTCGACGCGCCCTTTTTGCGAAACGATCACGCCCTTATCGACAAATATATCCGTCGCTTCTACCGCCTGATCCATCAAGCCGCCCGCGTTATTGCGCAGATCGAGGATAATGCCCTTAAACTCGCCTTTGCGGGCGTTAATTTCGCGTTTAAGCGACGCGGCTACGTTTTTATCAAAACTGACGATTCGCAGATATAAAACGTCGTCGCCGTAGGTTTTGGCGTAAACCGATTGCACTTTAATAATCGCTCTGACGATCGGCGCTTCAAACGGGCGTTCGCGCCCTTTTCTTATAATCGTCAGCGTAACTTTCGTCCCCGGTTTGCCGCGCATCAGACCGACCGCGTCGTCGATATTCATACCGATCGTGCTTTTATCGTCGATCTTTAGGATAATATCGCCGCTTTCAATGCCCGCCGCGTCCGCCGGAGTGCCCTCGATAGGCGACTCTACGGTTAGCGCGCCGTCGCGCATACTGACGGTGATCCCAAGCCCGCCGAACTCGCCTTGCATTTTGATGTTCATCTCTTGATACTGCTTGCCTTCGATATAGCCCGAATGAGCGTCAAGGTTGGAAAGCATGCCGTCCATAGCTTTTTGAAGCGCCGTATCGATGTCGATCGGATCGACGTAGTACTTTTCGACGATATCGACGACCTTCAAAAACTTGTCGATGGCTTTTCGACGATCGGAGTAGGCGTTTTCGTTTTTCGCCTCCAACGTAGTGTAAAACCCGAAGGCGACGCTAAGAATAAACGCGAAGGATACCAACGCAATTAGCCGTTGTTTCATTAAAGCTCCATTTTTTGGAAAGAAAGTAGGATATTGTAGGAAACCGCTTCTTATAGTTCTTTCAATCGACTACTTTTCGCGGTATTTTAGCGATATAATGACAAAAAGGCTAGAGGGATCAAAACGATGGCGTCTGAAAAAACCAAATATGATTTCTCGTTGTGGGGCGAACAGGACTCTTACTACTTCAAAGACGGGACGCATTACCGCCTCTTTGAAAAGCTCGGCGGGCGCTATCTGACGCTTGGTAAAAAAGCGGGCGTTTATTTTGCCGTATGGTCGCCAAACGCGAAGTATGTCGGCGTAGTCGGCGATTTTAACGACTACAAAATCGGAGCTAACCCTCTTAAACTGCGCGGCGACGGAAGCGGCGTATGGGAGGGCTTTATCGCGGGAGTCAAAGAGGGCGATAGCTACAAATACGATATAGAGGCGCAAAGCGGCGCGCGGCAGGAAAAATCCGATCCTTACGGCTTCTATTGGGAAAAACCGCCGCATAGCGCGACGAGGGTATTCGATCATAAATACAAATGGCGCGATCAAAAGTGGTTAAAGGCTCGCGGCGCTAAAAACGCGCTGAACGCGCCGATGAGCGTATATGAAATGCACCTTGGTTCGTGGCGCTTCAACGCCGAAGAAAACCGCGCGCTAACCTACCGCGAGCTTGCCGAGATACTGCCGAGTTATTTAACCGATCAGGGCTTTACGCACGTAGAGTTTTTGCCGCCTACCGAACACCCTTTCGACGGCTCTTGGGGATACCAGTGTATCGGCTATTTCGCGCCAACCTCGCGCTTTGGAACGCCCGACGACTTTGCCTATCTGATCGACCAACTTCATCAAGCCGAGATAGGCGCGATTATAGATTGGGTTCCTTCGCATTTCGCGGTCGATATGCACGGATTGGCAAACTTTGACGGTACCAACCTATACGAGCATAAAGATCCGCGTCAGGGGTTTCACCCGCAATGGGGCGCGGCGATCTTTAATCACGGGCGCAACGAGGTCAAAGCGTTTCTGATCAGCTCCGCGATCTTTTGGCTTGAGAAGTTTCATATCGACGGTATTCGCGTAGACGCGGTGGCGAGTATGCTCTATCTTGATTACGGCAGAAAAGCGGGCGAATGGATTCCAAACGAGTTTGGCGGCAAAGAGAATCTGCAAGCGTCGCGGTTTTTGCAAACGCTAAACGCCGTCGTTTATGAAAAGTTTGGCGACTCGGTAACGATCGCCGAAGAAAGCACCTCTTGGTTTGGCGTAACAAAGCCGACCTATTTGGGCGGGCTTGGCTTTGGGCTTAAATGGAATATGGGCTGGATGCACGACACGCTTAAATACTTTTCGATCGACCCGTTTTTCCGCCGCTATCATCACGATCGGATATCTTTTAGTATCTGGTACGCGTTTCACGAAAACTTTATGCTCTCGTTAAGCCACGACGAAGTGGTTCATATGAAGGGCAGTTTAATGGGCAGAATGCCCGGCGACGAATGGCAAAGATTCGCCAATTTGCGCCTTTTATTTGGCTATATGTTTGCGCACCCGGGCAAAAAACTGATGTTTATGGGTATGGAGTTTGGGCAATACGCCGAATGGAATTACAAACAGAGCCTAGACTGGCATTTGCTGCAATACGATTTTCACCGCTTTTTACAGAAGTTTATCGCCGATCTAAACCGTTTTTATCGATCCGAATCGGCGCTGTTCGAGCGCGATTTTGATCAGGGCGGTTTCGAGTGGATCGATATGCGCGATTCGAGCCAAAGCGTCCTTAGCTTTTTGCGTCGATCTAGCGCCGGAGAAACCCTGCTCGCCGTTTGCAACTTTACGCCCGTTCCTCGTTACGATTATCGGCTTGGCGTTCCGATCGGGGGCGAATGGATCGAGGTATTTAACTCCGACGCGAGCATATACGGCGGAAGCGGCGTAGGCGTTTCAGGAAGCGTTTTTGCGAGCGAATACGGATCGCACGGCAGAGCCTATAGCCTATCAATCGCTCTGCCTCCCCTAGCGATCGTAATTTTCAAACCGAGCACTTCGCAGGAATGATTATTTGAAGTTTTTTGCCAATATCGTTTTGCCTAACTCCACGCCCGGTTGATCGTAGGTATTTATGCCGAGTTTTACGCCTACAAGCGAGGTTAAAAGCTCGTAATAAAAGAAGATTCCGCCCAGATGAAACTCGTCGAGCCGATCGACGATCATCTCGTCGATAGGAACTTCCGCGCTTTTTAGCGCTTCGATCGTCGCGTCGGCTTGCGCGTTGATCAGTTTTTCAAAACTGCCGTTATTGACAAAATCATTTTTTTCAAGCCCCGCTAGGCTAATAGGCGGGATCGTAACGCTACGCCTAAAATCTCGAACCTTGATAAAAGTAACGGTTTTATCCAAAGGCCCTTCCATAATCAACTGCAAAAACGAGTGCTGATCGACGCTACCGATTAAGCCTACGGGAGTAAAGCCGACTTTTCTTTTGGCGCGATCAAACTTGCCCAAACTTTCGCCCCAAAGCTGAACGTACCATTTAACAAACTCCTCAAAGCTGTTGGAGTAAGCAAAAACGACGTTAACGCTTTTGCCGCTCTTTGCGATAAACTCGGCTTTAGCGGAGATATTAAGCGGATCGTTTTTGAAAAACTCGTCGCGGACGGCTTTCGCGCCTTCCAAAAGCCGCTGCGCGTCGTAGCCCGCAAGTTTCAAGGGCGCTAAACCGACCGCGCTTAAAACCGAAAAACGCCCGCCCACGCTTTTGGGCAGGTGAAAACGGCTAATGGAGTTGGCGTGCGCTAGCTTATCAAGCGGCGATCCTTCGTCGGTGATAAACGCAAACTGATCGGCGCACGAGCTATCGAGCGCGCTTTTGCCTAACTTTGAAAGCAAGAGCTTGAAAATCGACGTCGTTTCGATCGTCCCCCCGCTTTTGGAAACGATAAAGATAAACGATCGTTGCAGATTGACTTTGCCCAGCGCGGCGCTTAGCTCGATCGGATCGCCGTTTTCCAAAAATAGAAGCGTTTTATTGTTTCTCTGCGTCAAGTGGCGCAGGAAGCGATCCGCCGCTTTCGCGCCCAAAGAGGAGCCGCCGATTCCGACGACGATAATAGTTTCAAAACCCGCCGTTTTTTTGGCGAAAATCTCCAATTCGCCCAAAAGCGCGTCTTGGGTATCGGGCAGATCGTAGTAGCCGATCTTTTTGCTATCCCATTCGCTTTTCAGCGCCGCTTGATTGGCTTTGAGATCGCTCTTACCTTCAAAATGAAGTTTTGACGTAATCATCTGCAATCCTTTCGTTTTATTACTAGTATGTTAGCGCTTTTGTTAAACGCTTTTACTAAAACGCCGTTCTAAAGAACCGCTATTCTTAAGGTATTTGTCAAAGTTCATAGCGATATTGCGTATCAAAAGACGCCCCGTTTCAGAGGCGACGATTTTACGATCGCCAATCGCTAATAAACCGTCGTCTTCCAACGCCCCGATCGCGGCGAGTTCGGGCGCGAAATACTCTTCAAAGTCGATCGCAAACTCACTTTCGATCGCGGCAAAATCCAGCGAAAAAACGCTCATAAGCGTCATAATTACCTTTTTTCGTAGGCGATCGTCAAAATCCAAGCTAATCCCCCTAAAAACGGGCGCTTTTTGCGTATCCAGCGCGGCTTCGTAACTAGGCAGATCGCGGAAGTTTTGCGCGTAAAAATCGACTCCCTCGCTAATGCTCGTAACGCCAAAACCAAAGAGATCGCATTCGCTATGCGTCGTGTAACCCTGAAAGTTGCGGCGAAGCGCGCCGTTTTGTAGCGCGATATAAAGCTCGTCGTTTGAGCGCGCAAAGTGATCCATTCCGATCATCTTTAACCCCGCGTTTTCAAAGGTTTCGATCGCTAATTTTAATATCTTTAGCTTTTCAGCCGCGTTTGGCAGAGCGGTTTCGTCGAGCTTGCGCATAGTTTTTTTAAGCCAAGGAACGTGCGCGTAGTTAAACAGCGCGACCCGATCGGGCGACAGCGTCAAGGAAAGATTTAACGTTTCCTTAAAACTTTCAAGGTTTTGGAACGGTAGCCCGTAGATCAGATCGATATTGACGCTTTTAATCCCGCCCTCTCTCGCGATATTAACCGCCTCCTGCGTGATGGAAAACGGTTGAATACGGTGCATAGCCTCTTGCACTTTAGGCGCGAAATCCTGCACGCCGAAACTAACCCGATTAACGCCGCCCTGCGCGAAAACTTTCATCTGATCTCGCGTGAAAAATCGCGGATCGATCTCTACGCCAAACTCCGCGTCTTTTTGGATATTGGGAAAGTTGGAGCGAATTAGCGCGATAATTTTCTCGAGTTGCGCGGCGTTAAAAAATGTCGGAGTGCCGCCGCCAAAGTGAATCTGCCTAACCTCGCGCTTGAAATCCAGCGTTTTTGCGATCAATTCGATCTCGCGCTTTAGATAGTCGATATAGCGATCCTTTAGCTCCTCTTTGCTCGTATAGACGACGTTACAACCGCAAAAATAGCACGCCGATCGACAAAACGGAAGGTGAAAATACAGGCTTAAAGCGCGCTTACTCGCGTTGGACGCGGCGATCCGCTCGGCAAAATCCAGCTCCGTCCAGTCCGATCTAAACTCTGGCGCGGTCGGATAACTCGTATATCTTGGCGCGGGCGCGGAATATGAGGCGAACTTTTCGTAATCTATTCTCATCGCCGCCATTTTAGCGTCTTTTCGCGATCGCCCGAGCGCGAACGCAAAGGTTTATTAAAACGCGCGCGCAAAACGCCCGTTTTTAAGGGTTTAGTTACGCTTTTACCAAAATCAATTACCGTTACGAGTAAATTAGCTAAACTTTCAATTGCAAGGTCGAAAGACCGAGCCGAAACTAGCGATCTTCTCGTCGCAATTCGTCTTTTCGCAAACGTCGATCGATTGGGAGAGCGACCGACGCTGAAACTTTGAAGCTCCGCATTGGACAGAACCTTTCTATAATTTCTAGCGACGGGAAGATCGCCAAGTCGTTTGGCGATCTAGTTAGCGCCTTTTCTTTGCGCATTATGATATAGTTTTATGATGATAAACCCTCTTGATCTGTACGCTCGTTTTGAACCGATGATCCCTTTTGAAAAAGAGATCGACTGTTTGCATAGGCTTTTTTTATCAAAATTAGAGGCGCTTAACGCAAAAAACGTTTTAGACGTAGGCTGCGGAAGCGGACGATTTTTAACGCGCTTAAACGAGCGAAATATCGCCGCTAAAGGGATCGATCTTAGCGGCGAAATGATAGCGAAGGCAAAAGTCAAAGGCGCGAACGCGCAAAAAATCGATCTAAAAGACGAAACGGGAAGCTACGACGCGCTTACGGCGGTTTTCGATGTGATCAACTACTTAAAAAGCGACGAGTTAATCGATTTTTTCGCTTTGGCGCTCGATCGACTAAATCCAAACGGCGCTTTTATTTTCGACGTTAATTCGCGTTTTGGCTTTCGGATCGCCAAGGGCGATCTGATCTTGGAAAAAGAGGGGCGTTTGGCGTTTATTCATTCCGATTTTACGGACGAAAAACTATTTAGCCGTTTTTGCCTATTTGAACCGATCGAAGGTAATAGATACGATCGTTTCGACTGGCAAATCGAGCAATACTACCATAGCGATAAGACGATCAAAAAAGCGTTGAAAAAAGCCGGTTTTAGCTCGATCAAAAAAAGCAAAATATATCTTTACGGCGACAAAAAGGCGGATAAAACGCTTTTTGTCGCCAAAGTTTAGGGCAAAATCCCTTCAAAAACAAAGTTATCGGCGACGCTTTTAGCCTTTTGTAGATCGTCTTCGTCTTTGACCGTCCAAGTTAGCAGAGGAATCTTGCGAAACTTTCTTGCAAAACTGGCGCGCCAAAAGGGTAAAGATTCAATTTCGTAACTGATAAACGACGGCTTAATCGCGCCTAAATCAAACATATAGCGAAGCCTAAACTTTTCATACCGCGTCTTTTCTTCGCCGCGAAAAGAGCCGCTAATAATCCCTCGCGGAATATCTGGAGCGTTTTTAGCGAACCAGATTAACGTTTTTGGATCAAAACTCGCTACGGCGACATTTGGCTCAAAATGGCGAATCAGCGCTAAAAGACGGTTCTCCAAACGAAAATCCGACCCGATCGCGCTTTTAACGTCGATATAGATCGGCGCTTTGATTTTCTCGAAAACCGTTTCCAAAAGCGGAATTGGCTCGCCGTTTCCAAAAAGAACGATCTCTTTTAGGCGCGTCGCCTCTAAATCGCAAACAAAACCTTCGCCCGTCGTCGTTCGGCATAACGTTTCGTCGTGAAAGACGACGATCGCGCCGCCTTTGATTAGTCTAACGTCAAGCTCAATCGCATAACCCGCGTTTTGCGCCGCTTCAAACGCGGCGATCGAGTTTTCGGGGACGTTCTGGCTAAAAAGTCCGCGGTGAGCGATCGGCGTCGAAACAATCCATTCGGTATTCATAGAATTATTCTATCTAATGGCACAATAATTGCTAAACTTGCGTATATTTTTATTAAGAAAGGCGATAGATGCGATTAAAGAGCTTGGCGACGGTTTTGGCGCTGTTACTCGGCGCGGAAGCGCTGGCGGTAGAGGTATTGGTCGCGCCGGCCGATCGCGATCGACTGATCAGAATGAAAGACGGACGGCAACTTCGCCTACCAGCAGGAAGCGAGCTTATCAAAACGGACGACGGACGCTTTGCTACAAGAAGAGCGATCAAAGAACAAACCGCGAGCGAGGCGACAAAGCAAATCAAAGGCGACGATCGGTGGGTTTGGTTTGCGGGCGCGGACGTCGCTATGGGATCGATTAGCAGAGATTATACGGTTAAAACCAACAAGCACAACGACGCGAATGGCAGCTTTAAGGGCGAATGGTTTCCTCTGGACGGTAGATCGCATAGTTTTTCTAAAGACGAAACCGCGACCGTATTTGGAATCGTAGGCGGGATCAAGGACGATCAGGAGCAAAACTACTATCAGCTCGGCTACTATATCGGCGACGATATTAACGAGCTTACTTTATCCGCGCAGTTTGGCTTTCCTTCTGCGGCGTTTTTGGATGGCGCGATCGTCCCCTACGCCCGAGTGGTTCTCGCGGCCGGTTTTGAAGACGGGATTGGTTCCCCCGATAGCTTCGCTTTTGGCGGCGGGATTGGCGCGACCTATCTTTTTAGCCCAAAGGTAGAGTTTTACGGCGGACTGGATTACGTTATACGAAACTTTGAATCGAAAACGGGCGAAGCGACGCTAAACGGCGCGGCGATCGACTTTGGAAAGATCGAGCAGGAGGAAAAAGAGGCTAGATTTTACGTTGGAGCGCGGTATCTTTTTAGATGAAAGTCGTTTTTGCCGCCATTTTTGCGCTTTTACTGGTCTCCTGCGCAGACAAAGCGGCGAACCCAAACGATCTTAGCTCTATCCCCGTAAAAGCGCCGCAATGGACGAAACAGCCCGATATTAACGGCAGGTTTTCTGCGGCCGGAGGCGCGGCGCAATCGATCGGCGGGGCGCGTTTTCAGCAGATCGAGGCGAGCGCCAAAGCAAGCGATAGCTTACGCGTCAGGATTGAAAAGATCGCCATAAACGCGGCGAAAGAGTGTCTAAGCGCTTTTAGATCGAAACGCGCCAACGACGCGGCGATCGAATCAGACGCTAGATTGCTCTCGTTTATGATTGGGGCGCGATCGGCGGTTCAATTTGAGCGCGTCGATAATTGGTGGTCGCCTACGGGCGATTATTACGCGCTTTTTAGACTCTCCGAAACGGCGTTAAAGGCGACGATCGTCGATATGATCGCGCAGTTTGTCGCCTTCAACGAGTCCTACTCGGCAAACTTTGATATGCTTCGCGGTTTAGAACTCATAGAAAATGCGGCGATCAAAGCGATCGAGGCGGCAAAACAAGAGGATTGATGAGAGTTTTTCTATTTTTTGTATTTTTTTGCGCGTGCGCTTTTGGCTATAAAGACGCTTTTTTTATCGGCGGATATGGCGGTTTGCTTGACGGAACGTTGGAAAAAAGCACCAAAGCCGATTTAGAAAGCGATAGCATAAAAGGCGTTAGGCTCGGCTGGAATAATAATATGCGATCGCCGTTTCTGGGGAAGGTTCGTTGGGAGTTTTACTACGAACAGCGCGATTTTACCTACGATTTTGGAGGCGCGAAAAAAACGGAGGACGGCTGGCAGGTTGGCGCTTCCGTCGCGCTTGGTTACAACGTCGATTGGTTTTTAACGCAGGAGCTTGTCCCCTATTTTAAGGTTGGTTCTGGGATTGGCGGCTTTGGCGACGATTACGAAAACGGATCGAACCTGAATCTTGGCGTTGGCGTCGCCTTTGCGTTTCGCTTGTTTGAATTGACGATCGAGGCTAGACGCGAGTTTTGGCAGTTAAAAGGCTATCGCTTCGCCTTTCAAGCGCCATTTAAGAACGACGGCGCGAACGACGTATTTACCGCGGGCTTAAACTTTAAGTTTTAACTTTCGTTTTTCGTCGTTCCCACGCTTTAGCGTAGCCCCTAACGCCCCAAAAGCGGGGCTTTTCGCAAGCGCGGCGCAAATCGCATTGACGCGGGTACGCAAGATTGACGCGAAGGCGCTGGGGTTTTTAAGATGCGGCGATTGTTCGCGCTAAAAAACCGCTGGAGGGGATTCGCCGACGCGCAGATAACTTTTGGCACAATTCGGGTTTTAATTCGTAGTTAATTTGAGGTATTTGTGAAACCAATCGTTCGCTATTCATGCATTATCTTTCCGATAATTGCCGTATTTATTTGCGCGTTTGCGCTAATTACGATCAACCTAAACGATAAAAACGCCGCGTTAGAGGCGCTATCGAACGCAATCGACAATCAGGTCGAGCTAATCAGACAAACGCCTATGGAGACCTTGCTTAACGGCGCGCTTTTGCAACTTAATTCTAGCGGTTTGGAGCGCGTAATCGGCGCGGCAAACAGCCATTTGGAGCGCAAAGTCGATCCGATCGTCGAGTCGGACGCGCTTTCAAGCGGCGCGTATCTAAAGCTGGAATCGGCAAAACGGCTTTGGGAGGCGCTTCAGGAAAAAGCGCGGGGGATTCTTATCAAAAAAGCCGAGATCGCTAACGAGCGCGAAAACTTCTTGCGCCTTATGCCGCAACTTAAGCAATCCACTCAGGAACTCGCGCAAATAATGGAAACCAGAAGCGTTACCAAGCAAATGGCGCTTGACGCCAAAAAACAGGTCGATCTAGTAGAGCGTTTCGCGTTTCTTGCCGCCGAGTATATAGCGGAGGGCGGTAATCAGCGCTACAAAGAGCTAACGCAAGCGCTGGAAACCTATTCTCAAACGCTTTACGGCTTTTCAAACGAAGACAAGTTACGCGCCACCGCTTTGGCGCTTGTCGGTTCTAATCAGCTCTTTTGGAAAGATTATCAATCGTCGTTA